>JAGPVP010000048.1 GCA_018066965.1 Zhongshania sp.
AAAATGGAAATGATGACACGACGAGCGTATGGTTTTAGAAACTTTGAAAATTACAGGATGAGAGTACTGGCCCATTGTGGATGGGACGGTGTGATTAACAGGGTGAGATGAGTGCCGTCCCCCGATTATGTTGTAGAGCCGGGCCTGCTATCGCCCCTTCGGGCTGCGCCATGTATAAAAAGACATACATGGCTTGTTCCACATACTGGGCGTATTTGGTCTAACCGCGCGGCGGGCTGATCAATAACAGGCTGGGGCCCGTTATTGCCCCTTCGGGCGGCTATCACCGTCTAAAATGCTGGCCGCATTTTATCATCCACCCGCTGAGTGCGGCGTACTGATTTGGAGGCGAAAAAAAAACCACCTTTTGGTGGTTTTTTGAATGATGGTAGCAAGGGGCGGATTCGAACCGCCGACCCCAACATTATGAGTGTTGTGCTCTAACCAACTGAGCTACCTTGCCACAGTCTCTCTGTCGAGAGAAGGCGCGCATTTTCCAAGGATAAGCGCACCTTGTCAAGCGCGGATCAGTATGTGTTACACATTGAAGCGGAAATGGACAACGTCGCCGTCTTTAACGACGTAGTCTTTGCCTTCTAATCGCCATTTTCCTGCGTCTTTGGTGCCTTGTTCGCCTTTGTATTGAATGTAGTCGTTGTAGGCGATCACTTCGGCGCGAATAAAGCCTTTTTCGAAGTCGGTGTGAATCACGCCCGCCGATTGTGGTGCGGTGGCGCCAACGGGGATGGTCCAGGCGCGCACTTCTTTTACGCCAGCGGTGAAGTAGGTTTGCAGGCCAAGGAGTTGGTAGCCGGCGCGGATTACGCGATTTAGGCCAGCTTCTTCCATGCCGAGGTCGGTGAGGAATTCTTGTTTTTCGTCATCGTCTAGCTCGGCAATCTCGGATTCGAGTTTATTGCAGATTGGTACCACGATGGCGCCGTCGTCGGCGGCGATGGCGCGCACAAGGTCTAGATGTGGATTGTTTTCAAAGCCGTCTTCGTTGACGTTGGCGATGTACATGGTCGGTTTGATCGTGAGCAGGTGCAGGGTGCGGGTGCGGGCCATTTCTTCGCTGTCTAGGGCCAGTGAGCGCACGGGTTTGCCTTGGTCGAGGTGGGCGAGTAATTTCTCGAACAGGTTCTTTAGTATGGTGGCTTCTTTGTCGCCGCTGCGGGCAACGCGGGCGACTTTCTGCAATTGTTTGTCGATGCTTTCCATGTCGGCTAGTGCCAGCTCGGTATTGATAACTTCAATATCGGCGGCGGGGTCGACCTTATTGGCAACGTGAATAATGTTGTCGTTGTCGAAGCAGCGCACAACGTGGGCAATGGCGTGTGTCTCGCGGATGTTGGCGAGAAATTTATTGCCTAGGCCTTCGCCTTTAGAGGCGCCGGCAACCAGTCCGGCGATGTCTACGAACTCCATGGTTGCGGGTAATATCCGCTCTGGTTTTACGATGTCGGCCAAGGCTTGTAGGCGCGCATCGGGCACCATCACAATGCCGGAGTTTGGCTCTATGGTACAAAACGGGAAGTTAGCCGCGTCGATACCAGCTTTGGTGAGTGCATTAAAGAGGGTGGACTTGCCGACATTGGGCAGTCCGACGATGCCGCAGTTAAAACCCATGTGATGTTACCCTTGTTTGTAGCTGTGCAGTTGATTCATGGCTTTGGCCCAGTCTCCGCGTACGGCATCTTCTAATGTGCGTATTGCTTCGTCTATACAGTGATCGATACTAATTCGCTCATCTGTCGGCGGTTTACCAAGTACGTAATTGGTGACTTGAGAGGCGTGGCCGGGGTGGCCGATACCGACTCTGAGTCGATGAAAGTTGCTGTTGTTGCCAAGTTGGGCAACGGTGTCGCGTAAGCCGTTATGACCACCGTGGCCGCCACCATTTTTATAGCGTGCGGTGCCGGGCGGAATATCCAGTTCGTCGTGGGCGACAAGAATAGCTTCTGGTGAAATTTTGTAGAAATTGGCGAGTGCGGCGATAGCTTGGCCGCTGCGATTCATGAACGTAGTGGGAATAAGTAGGCGCAGGTCGTGGCCGTGGTAATGAACTCTGGCCGTGTCGCCAAAAAATCGCGGTTCGCTATTGAGTGCGCAGCCTTGTTGCCGGGCTAGCTCTGAAACAAACCAGGCGCCCGCATTGTGACGTGTATCGTGATATTGCGGGCCGGGATTAGCCAGCCCAACTATCAGTTTTATCGTTTCCAATGGGGCGCCTGTTACTGTTGGCCCCGAAGGGCCGTCAGCTTACTCTTCTTCTGATGCAGCTTCGTCGTCATCACTGCCGCCGCGTGGCGCGTGAACAGTAACGATAGCTTGGTCGTGATCTTCGCCCAGTGCCAGTGCGGTGCTTTCTACGCCAGCAGGTAGGGTCAGATCAGAAATGTGTAAAGTAACGCCAGTTTCAATCGCTGCCATATCTACTTCGATGAACTCAGGCAGATCTTTGGGTAGGCATTGTACTTCTATATCAGTTGCAGCATGAGTAATGTTGCCGCCCTGAATTTTCACGCCAACACAGCTGTCTTCGTTTAAGAAGTGCAGTGGAACGTGCAGAGTGATTTTGGTGTTGGCATCAACACGCAAAAAGTCAGCGTGCAGTACTTTTAGCTTAGCTGGGTGACGCTGAAGGGCTTTAAGTACAACAGACTCTTGCTTGCCATCGATATCCAGAGTGACAACAGAAGTGAAGAAGGCTTCATCTTCCAAGAACCACAGGAGGTCTTTGTGCAAAATGCTGATCATTTGCGGTGCGTTTTCGCCACCGTAAACAATAGCTGGTACTTCACTTTCCAGACGACGTAGGCGGCGGCTCGCACCTTTCCCTACATCTGCGCGCGCTTTGGCGCTAACTGTGTAATCGCTAGACATAATAGTCTCCTTAATAACGCGAAAACCGCCGACTTGCGACCAGTGCGGCGGTAAATGCCGATGAGCTTGTTGTTAAACCGTTGTGGTTTAACGAAACAGAGCGCTTATCGACTCTTCATTACTGACCCGTCGGATTGACTCGGCCAATAGATTTGCCAGGGTAAGCTGACGAATTTTTGTGCACTTTCTCGCTTCGTCTGACAGCGGAATGGTGTCGGTAACAATCAGCTCATCTAGCTCAGAGCCATTGATGTTCGCAATAGCGGCGCCAGATAATACAGGATGTGTACAGTAAGCGACAACTTTTGCTGCGCCGTGCTGCTTCAGCGCTTCGGCGGCTTTGCACAATGTGCCGGCGGTATCGACCATATCATCGACTAGTAAGCAGGTTTTACCCTGTACTTCGCCAATGATGTGCATGACCTGGGCAACGCCTGCCTGTGGGCGGCGCTTGTCGATAATAGCGAGGTCGGCATCATCTAATTGCTTGGCCACGGCGCGGGCGCGAACAACGCCGCCAATATCCGGTGAGACCACCATTTGATTTTGGTATTGCTGACGGCTGATATCGTCTAGTAGAACAGGCGAGCCGTAGACATTGTCTACTGGCACGTCAAAGAAACCCTGAATTTGCTCTGCATGCAGGTCAACGGTTAATACCCGATTGATACCCACGCCGCTCATCATGTCGGCAACGACTTTGGCAGAAATAGGTACGCGCTGAGAGCGCACGCGGCGGTCTTGGCGAGCGTAACCAAAATACGGCACAACCGCAGTAATACGGCCGGCGGATGCTCTGCGCATGGCGTCTGCCATAACGATGAGTTCCATCAAGTTGTCGTTGGTAGGTGCGCAGGTTGGCTGTAAAAGAAAAACATCAGCGCCGCGAACGTTCTCGTTTACTTCTACGTAAATTTCGCCGTCGCTGAACTTGCCAACGGTGGCGTCGCCAAGCGGCAGGTGCAAATGCGCAACGACTTTACGTGCGAGTTCGGGATTGGCATTGCCGGTGAAGACCATCATCTTGGGCACGGTCAGAGTCCTGTTGGGCATGTGTGTTTTTGAAAAATTAGGTGGCTACTGGCTGCATTATTAAAGCCGAGCTTTCAGATCGTTATTGTCCGCGACTAATGCTGAACCACATGCTGCTTTTGGCAGCATGGTTGAAAATGGCTGGGGTGGTAGGACTCGAACCTACGGATGCTGAGATCAAAACCCAGTGCCTTACCACTTGGCGACACCCCAATAAACTTTTTAAGATAACTTGTTACAGTAAGCCCAGTGCGCAATGCAGTGGCGAGGTATTTATGCCTCGGGCAACAAAACCATGAATACCCGATGGTCGTTGCTCACAAATTGCTTGTGCTGTTATCTGATCTTTGAAGCTAGCAAACACGCTTGCGCCTGTTCCGGTCAGCTTCGCGGGGGAGAATTGTTCCAGCCAAATCAAGGCTTTATCAATGTCCGGGTAAAGTTTTCGAACCAGCGGTTCGCAACTATTTCCAGTACCCCCCTCAAGAAAGGTCGCTATTTTGATCGGAGAGCCATGGCGTGTCAATTGTTCATGACAAAAAATTTCAGCGGTGGACACATGGCAGTCGGGCTTTAGTACCACATACCATAAATCGGGCGTTTCCAGCGGCACTAATTTCTCGCCTATTCCCTCTGCCCATGCGGTTTTTCCGCGCACGAATACAGGGACGTCAGCGCCGAGCGTAAGGCCGATCTCGGCAAGTTGGTCAATGCTTAGCCCTAGCTGCCATAGCGCATTCAAGCCTAGTAGCGTGCTGGCGGCGTCGGAGCTGCCGCCGCCGATGCCACCGCCCATGGGTAAGCGCTTCTCTAAGCTGATGTCGGCGCCGGTGGGAATGCCGCGAGCCAGTGGCTGCAGTTTGCGCGCGGCGCGAATAACGAGATTATCTTCGCTGTTAACGCCATTAAGTTCGCTGATTAGGTGGAGCTCGCCATCTTCGCGGTGGTGTAAAGTTAGCGTGTCGCCGTAATCCAAAAGTTGAAATAGGGTTTGCAGCTCGTGGTAGCCGTCTGCCCGACGGCCGGTAATATTGAGAAATAAATTAATTTTAGCCGGGCAGGGCAGGCTGAGTGTCGGCATTATTCGGTGCAGAGTTTGGGTTGATCTTGCCAGTCGCTAATAATAAGAGTTAGGCGGGTACTAGCTGACTCGGCGGTGATTCTGTCGGGCAGTTGGTGAAATGGCGTGCGATAGTGGTAGCTGATCTGCCAGCCGATTTGCGCCAGTTGCTCTAGCTGACCTTTGGTGTTTACACGGCCCTCTAGTTTTTCGGTTGGCGTGGGACGGCCTCTTACCCAGTAGCGCAGTGCGTCAACGGGGAGTGGCCACTCGGCACGACTGGCGAGCTCTTCAATACTGTCGGCGCGGGTAGTTTCACCGTTCTGTAGGAGGCGGGCGCCAGATTGATCAGCAAATAGTTCGATACCACCGCTACCCAGTGGGCCGCTGAGCCGAATGCGAACCTGCTTGGCGCTGCACTGTGACCAGTCAATCGTCGCGCTTTCTTGTTTGCCGTTATACCAAAGCCCAATTTTGCCCTGTAGTTGCCAGATTTCTGACTCGCTATTTACCGGTGGTTTTGGGGGCGTCGCACAGGCGCTAATTAACAGCGCAGTAATAATGGCGAAGCTTCGCAGTAAGAGTGACTTAGACATAATGGTGTTACTCATCAAAAAGTTCTAGTTTGCGAAGTGTGTCCATAATAATGGGGCTGTTTGGGGTGTCTTTTAAACCCTCTTGCCACACTGTTTTGGCACGTAATTTATCGCCGATTAACCACAATGCCTCGCCGAGATGGGCGGCAATTTCATGGTCTTGGGTGAGCTCAAAGGCCCGCTCTAGCTGTGCAACGGCTTCGTTGATATTACCTTTTAACAGCATTATCCAGCCATAGCTGTCGATAATGGCTGGGTCATCTGGCTCTAACTCGAGCGCCCGTTTGACCAGTTGCTCGGCCTCGTCTAGGCGAGAGCTACTTAGATTGGCTAAGCTGTAACCCAGCGCATTCAGTGCGGTAGCGTTGTTTGGGTCGCGATCTATAATGTGCTGCAAATCGCTTTCTACGTCGTCAATGTTACCTAGTTTTTCACTAAATAAAGATCGCGCATAGCGGAGTTGCTCGTCGTCTGGGGCTGTCTTCAATGCGCCGCTTAGCAGCTTGTAGCCCTGTTGGTGGCGGCCTTCTTTGCGCAGTATTTCCGCTTCTAAAAGATAGATGAAAGTCGCTTGTTCGGGGTGATTTATTCTTAGGCTTTGCAGGCGCTCCAAGGCTTTATCGACACCTTCTACTGCAAGGCTGATGCTGGCGATTCGCTGGCTAGACTGGGAGAACTCGGCGGAATCGGTAGCTTGTAAATAATGGTCGATAGCGACTTGCCAGTTTTGATCTTCTTCGTCTAAGCGGCCGAGGATGTAATTGGCGCGGCTGCGCAGCTCGGGGCTGTCGTTGAGTGAGTTAAGCTGGGCGGCAACGTCCTCGGTGTTGCTGAGCTCGCGATTGATCAGCATGAGTTCCAGCAGTAAATCTCGGTCTGAGGGGTTTTGTCTCACTAGCTCTTCGTATTGGGCTTTGGCTTGAAATAGGTCAACTTTCACCAGTCGGCGCGCTAGGTCGTGGCGCAGGCGCTTGTGCTGCGGGTTTTGGTCTACGGCGTAACGCAGACGGGTCAGTGCTTCGTCGTCGCGGCCTAATTGGCTTAGGGTGCGGGTTTCGATTAACAGCGCATGCGGATTGTCGGGTTCTTCATTGAGCACTTCATGTATGAGCGTCAGTGCGGCTTCTTCTTGGTTTTGGTATTGCAGTAACAGCGCTTTGGCAATTTTTAGGGAGTTGTCGCCGGGGTGCAGTGTTAGTTGGGTGTTGAGCTCGTTGAGAAACTCTTGTTGTTCGACTTTGGGGCGGGTAAGCACGCTGGCGGCTAGGGCGGCAAAATTGCTGTCGCCGCCAAGTTCAAGCACTTTCACCATATAGGGCAGCGCGGCAAGCGGGCTTTCGGTTTTGGTGAGTGCCGACGATAAAATAAAGTAGCCTTCAGCCGCGTCGGGTTCTTCGTTTACCCATTGTTTGGCGTACGTGGCGGCGATGTCGTCGCGGTTGAGGTATTGGGCCAGTTTGGCGGTGGTAATAATAACGCCAAGATCGCCGGTTTTCTCAGCTTGATAAGTGTAATTGTCTAGCGCGGTATCTAGGTCTTGGTTGCGAAGTGAGACCTCGGCAACGAGTAGATCGAAAAAAGCATCCTCGGGAAACGGCCGCGTTACGGGTGCAGCTTTTACCTTCGCCTCGCTTTCTGCGACAGGCGCTTGGTCTTGCCCAGGAGATAGCACGGCGCAGCCGCTAAGGAACAAAAGCGCGAAACTAAATAGCAGGCTGGAGAAAGTGTGGTGCATAGTGAGAATGTCAGTACCGTGATTAAAGGCCAATGTTAGCATGGCTCTTTGCTGGTGGTTAGGGTTGCTGGATACGACAGTGGCCATCGTATTTAATTCGTGTGGCGAGGGCTCGATGTAGATTGTTTGGGAAAAGCGGGGAATAAAATCCACATTTGGCCCCTGTCTTGCTAAAATTCCCTGCTATTTTAGCTCCGCCCCGAAAATGCAGGCACTCGGCATCTAATGAATTTGCTCGTAATTGGCATTAATCACAATTCTGCCCCGATCTCGGTTCGCGAGCGGGTGGCGTTTGTGCCTGAGCAAATGCACCAAGCCTTAAAGGATGCGGTGGGTAATACTGGCGTGTCGGAACTGGCGATTTTATCCACCTGCAATCGCACTGAATTATATGGCATTGCTGAAGATGGTGATGTTGCGGCCACGAGTATGTTGGATTGGCTGTCGGAATATCATCATATTGACCGCGCTGAACTGAGTGCGTGTATTTATGATCATCGCCGTGACGTCGCCCTGAAGCACATGATGGAAGTGGCCGCTGGGTTGGATTCCATGGTCTTGGGCGAACCGCAAATTTTAGGGCAAATGAAGTCTGCCTACGCGGTTGCGGTAGATGCCGGTACCGCGAACGGGGTGCTGCACCGGACTTTTGCCCATGTTTTTTCGGTGGCTAAGCGGGTGCGCACGGACACCGCCGTGGGGGAAAACCCTGTTTCTGTTGCCTACGCCGCAGTGAATTTAACTCAACATGTATTTTCTTCGCTAAGTAGCTGTACTGCGCTCCTGATTGGCGCTGGCGAAACCATCGAGCTGGTCGCGCGCCACCTTCATGACAAGGGCATTAAGCGTCTTATTATTGCTAACCGAACTTTGGAGCGCGCGCGCGAGCTCGCGCATAAGTTTGGCGCTGAGGCAGTGATGTTGTCTGATATTCCGCAGAGCTTGATTAGTGCCGATATCGTGGTTGCTTCTACGGCGAGTCAGCTCCCAATTTTGGGCAAGGGGGCGGTTGAAGGTGCTCTTAAAAAGCGCAAGCATCGGCCGATGGTGATGGTTGATATTGCGGTGCCGCGAGATATTGAGCCGCAGGTCGCCGAGTTGGCAGATGTGTATCTTTACACCGTCGATGATTTGCGTGAGATCGTCGAGGAAAACAAGCGTGCTAGGCAGAGCGAAGCTCTAAAGGCGGGTGATATTATTACCCTTGCACTTGCCGAGTGGGAGTCGCAGTTGCGAGCCTTAGACGCCGTTGGCACCGTGAGAGATTATCGTGCTAAAGCTGAACAATTGCGCGACACCGAACTTGACCGTGCACTGCGAAATTTAGCGCGGGGCGACGATGCCGAGCAAGTGCTGGAACAGCTCGCACGGGGCCTAACCAATAAATTGATACACAGCCCAACCACGCAAATAAAAGAAGCGGGCGCAAAAGGGCGAACCGATCTTATTCACTGGGCGCGGGAATTATTTCAGCTTAAAGACAGCGATTCCTGAGCGCAGCCACAACACACTAAGCGAGAAAATATGAAGGCCTCTATTGTCACTAAACTCGACAATTTACTTGATCGTTATGAAGAAATCGGCGCGCTGCTAAGCGACGGCGAAATTATTGCCAATCAAGATCGCTTTCGCGGTCTGTCGCAGGAATACGCAGAAATTGAGCCAGTGGTGGAGGCTTATGGTCGCTTTCGTCAGGTGACGGACGACTTGGCTGAGGCCACCGCAATGCTGGCGGAAGATGACGCTGATATGCGTGAAATGGCGGAAGACGAAGTGGCATCCGCCAAGGACAAGCTGGCAGATTTAGAGATCGAGTTGCAAACCTTGCTGCTGCCCCGCGACCCCAACGATTCGCATAACGTGTTTTTAGAAATCCGCGCCGGTACTGGTGGCGATGAGGCAGCTATTTTTGCCGGCGATTTGTTTCGTATGTATTCTCGGTACGCCGAGCGCAAGGGCTGGCGGGTAGAGGTGTTAAGTGAGCGCCAAGGCGAGCACGGCGGTTTTAAAGAAGTGATCAGCCGGGTGGCGGGCAAAGACGTGTATGGCCATTTGAAGTTTGAATCTGGCGCGCACCGTGTGCAGCGCGTGCCGGAAACCGAATCTCAGGGTCGTATCCATACGTCTGCGTGCACCGTGGCGGTGATGGCCGAGCCGGAAGAAGCCGACGAAATAGAAATTAACAAAGGCGATTTACGTATCGACACCTTTCGCTCAAGTGGCGCGGGTGGTCAGCACGTAAACACCACCGACTCTGCGGTGCGTATCGTTCATATCCCTACGGGTATTGTGGTGGAGTGCCAAGACGAGCGTTCGCAACATAAAAACAAGGCGCGGGCGATGTCCTTGTTAGTGGCAAAAGTGAATGACGCTGCCAGTAGCAAGCTCCAAGCGGATCAGGCAACTGAGCGCCGTAATTTGGTGGGTAGTGGCGACCGTTCAGAGCGTATCCGCACCTATAACTTCCCGCAGGGGCGCGTGACCGATCACCGAATAAATTTAACTTTATATAAATTAGATGAATTTGTGCAGGGCGATGTGGACTGCGTGGTGTCACCGCTACGCCAGGAATACCAAGCCGACCTTTTGGCAGCACTGGCAGAGTAATGACCGATTTGGGTGATGGGGCAGCGCTAAGCATCGCAGCGGCGATGGCGATGAGGCAGCGTTTGCTTGAGACGAGTGACTCGGCAGATTTAGATGTTGCGCTGCTGCTGTGTCATTGCCTTGGCAAGCCGCGCAGCTATCTTTATAGCTGGCCTGAGCGTGAGCTAGACGCCGCGCAAACTCAGCAATTTACTGGTTTATTAGATCGTCGCGTGGCTGGCGAGCCGATAGCCCATATTTTAGGAGAACGGGGCTTTTGGTCGCTGTCATTGGCGGTGTCGCCGTTGACCTTAATTCCTCGTCCAGACACTGAATGTTTAGTCGAGCGAGCATTAGAGATGCTTAATGGCCAGTTAAATCCACAGATATTAGATCTCGGTACTGGCACTGGCGCTATTGCTCTGGCCTTGGCATCAGAGCGAGCGGACGCCAAGGTTTTATGCTCGGATTTCTCGCCGCAAGTCGTTGCCTTGGCGGAGCAAAATCGCACGGCGCTGGGCTTGGGTAATGTGCAGATATTGTGTTCAAACTGGTTTGATTCAATTCCTGCTGCGCGCTTTAATCTCATTGTTAGCAACCCACCTTATATTGACGCTCAAGATCCCCATTTAAGTGAAGGTGATGTTCGTTTTGAGCCAAGCTCTGCACTCGTTGCAGAAAATGGCGGCATGGCCGATTTGCTGACTATTATTAGTCAGGCCCCCAGCTATTTATTGGCTGGGGGCGAACTGCTGCTAGAGCATGGCTACGCTCAGGGCGCAGCGGTGAGGCAGGCCTTGCTTGAACGTGGCTTTGTTCAAGTGGCGTCGCAGGCCGATTACGGCGGTAACGAGCGAATTAGCTGGGGGACGTGGCGATGATGAACGATGAACAATTATTGCGTTATAGCCGCCATATTTTACTGCCTGCTTTAGATGTGAGCGGCCAAGAGGCACTGCTTAATAGCAAAGTCTTGATTGTTGGGATGGGGGGGCTGGGCTGCCCTGCGGCCTTATATCTTGCCGCATCTGGCGTCGGTGAATTGCATTTGGCCGACGATGACAGCGTTGAACTGAGTAATCTGCAGCGCCAAATTGCCCATGGTCAGGCTGATGTTGGTCGCTTAAAAGCGGAGTCGGTCGCAGACAGTATTAAGGCCATTAATTCAGATACAAAATTGTCGGTATTGAGCGTGCGCTTGACTGGTAATGCGCTCAAAGAGGCGGTGACTGCGGTAGATGTGGTGGTGGATGCCAGCGACAATTTCACCACCCGCTTTGCCCTAAACGAAGCCTGTGCCAGCGCTCGGCGCCCATTAATTTCGGGGGCGGCGATCCGTGGTGAGGCGCAGCTCAGTGTGTTTGATTTTAGGCGCGATGACTCACCGTGTTATCGCTGCCTGTATCACGAGGCAGATGATGCGGCTTTGAATTGCTCAGAAAGCGGGGTGCTCGCCCCTATTGTCGGAATGATGGGCAGTATGCAGGCACTCGAAGCCTTAAAATGTATTGCGGGCTTTGGTGAACCATTGGTTGGCCGCGTGTTGATTATTGACGGTATGACTATGGATGTGCGGCAGCTAAATTTGCGCCGCGACCCTGAGTGTCCGGTGTGCCGGCTGCGCGCCTAATATCACCATGGGTAGTTATCTTGCCCGTCTTAAAATAAGATCGACATTTTTAAATAAGATCGCTGCTCTGAATAACAGATGCGCTACGCATCCCGCATCACCACAATAATGATAGTGAGGGATCTCAGTGAGACATATTCTCAAGGCATATTATTTTCTGCACGACGGTATTTTCGCACTGCTTTCCAGTCTTGATGGGATTGCGCCGTTTTTAATTCGCTTGTATTTGTCACCGATCATGCTCGCTGCTGGCCTGTATAAATTACAACATTTTGATTCGACGGTAATGTGGTTGGATCAGGGTTTGAATCTACCTTGCCCAGAAGTGATGGCCTATTTGGTGACCTATACTGAGTTGGTTGGTGGTTTTTTGCTGTTGTTTGGTTTGGCCGTGCGCTGGGTGAGTATTCCGCTCATGGTGGCCATGCTGGTGGCCGCGACTACCGTACATTGGGACAACGGTTGGTTTGCGATAGCGCCGAGCAGCCCAGTAACAAGTAGCGCTAAGCCTTTGGCTGACATCGGTCTGCCCATGGCAAAAGCGAGCATGGAAAATAGCATTGAGGTTGGCGAGCGTTTGGCTAGGGCAAGAACCCTGCTGGATAAATACGGCCACTATGGCTGGTTGACCGAAAAAGGCAATTTTGCGGTGCTGAATAATGGCATTGAGTTTGCCGCTACCTATTTTATTTTGCTGCTGAGCTTGCTGTTTAGCGGTGCTGGTCGTTATTTAAGTTTGGATTATTTTCTTGACCGGCGTGCGCGGGAATATTTACAGCCAAAGCCACTTGAGCAAAAAAGTGAGCCAGCCATTGAGCCAGAGCCTGAACCGAAAGTAGAGCCGGAATCCGAGCCAGAACCTGAACCAAAACCGCCGTCGGAGCCGGAGCCAAAGCCAATAGTAAAATCAGCCGATACGCAGGCTGGCACGGTAGCGGATGAATGATGCTAGAATGGCTGATTATTAAGCAATGTAAGAAGACTGTATTTTGTTAAAAAAGTTGTTTGGATCAGGTAAACCCGCACCGTCCGCGCCAGCACATGCCGCCGCCACCGATAATTCTCGAGCGGCAGTTAAGCCAGATATGAAAGGTAAGCAGGGCAATGGGCACAAGCGGGGGCAGGGGCGCAATGCCGCTGTCGCAGCGGAAAAAGAAAACTGGTCACTAAAGCAATTTGAAGTCGCCCCTGAAGAAGGCAAAACTCGCTTTCATGATCTTGGGCTGCACATTGATTTAATGCATGGCATTGCCGATAGCGGTTTCAAATATTGCTCACCTATACAGGGCGCGTCACTTCCCCACACCTTGCGCGGCAATGACGTAATCGGTAAGGCGCAGACGGGAACCGGTAAAACGGCGGCCTTCTTAATCACCATTTTCAATGATTTACTCGCTAACCCCATTGACGAAGAGCGCTTTGCTGGCGAACCGCGAGCCTTAATTATTGCACCGACCCGCGAGCTCGTTGTGCAGATTGGCGAAGATGCGCGTGAATTGGGTAAGTATTGCGGCTTAAATGTGGTTACGCTGATTGGCGGTATGGATTACCAAAAGCAGCAAGATAAACTCGCCGGTATGGTCGATATTGTGGTGGCAACTCCGGGCCGCTTATTAGATTTTGAAGGTCGTAAAGACCTGTATTTAGATCAAATTGAAATTCTGGTTATCGACGAAGCTGACCGGATGTTGGATATGGGCTTTATCCCGCAGGTAAAACGCATTGTTCGCTCCTGCCCGCGTAAGAGTCACCGTCAGACCCTACTGTTTAGTGCGACATTTACCGACGACATTATTAGACTTACCGAGCAGTGGACTGAAGAACCGGTCAATATCGAAATTGAGCCAGAAAGCGTGGCGACCGACACGGTAGATCAAAAAGTGTATTTGGTTGAATCCCAAGACAAGTTCAAGTTGTTGTTAAATATTGTCCGTCATGAAAGCGCTAAGAGTGTGATTATCTTTGCTAATCGTCGCGATGAAACCCGGCGCTTATTTGAAAAAATGCAGAAGGCGGGTATTCGCTGCGGTATTTTGTCTGGCGAAATCCCTCAGAATAAGCGCTCGCGCACCTTGCAACAATTTAAAGATGGCGAGATTGAATGCTTGGTTGCCACCGACGTGGCGGGCAGGGGGATTCATGTTAATGGCGTGAGCCACGTTATTAACTACACCCTACCTGAAGATGCCGATGACTATGTGCATCGCATCGGCCGTACTGGCCGCGCTGGCGCGACCGGTACATCAATTAGCTTTGCCTGCGAAGACGATGCCTTTTTATTACCGGGTATCGAGGCTGAACTGGGTATGAAACTACCCTGCGAACGGCCGCCAGAGCATTTAATATCGGGTAATCGTTAAGCCTTATCTTTTAAACGCTCGACCCACATCAGCGTACCGCCGCACACTGCGGCGGGCATAATAAATAAATTCAAAACCGGCACCATGGTGCCCAGCATTACCAAGGCGCCAAAACTAAAGCTGGTGCCACGCTGGCTGCCAATACGTTTCCTCGCATCCTTAAAACTCAGCTTGTGATTGTCCATGGGGTAGTCACAATATTCTATGGCCATCATCCACGCGTTTAGGGCAAACCACAGCACGGGCGCCAGCGGTGAAATCACAAAACTCGCGATTAAGGTGAGAATGGCAAAGCCGAAATAATAAAGTAGTTTCTGGCACTCGCGGCCGATACTTCTGGGAAAGCTGGCGATAGCCATGGCGATGGTTTCGCGACCAGCGACCTCCTGCCCAGTTAGCATTTCTTCGACTTTTTCAGCCAGCAAGCCATTGAACGGGGCGGCGATGATATTCGCCACCGTGCTAAATATATACATGATGATCGCCAGTACCAAGATCACCGCCAGCGGCCACAGAATCCAGCGTAAAAAGTCTAACCAGCTCGGCAGCCATTCAATCACTTGGTTAATCCAGCCCGACATTGCGTCTAAAGTAAGCGTAGTGAAGGCGCCAAAAATAATAATATTGATCAGCAGGGGGATGGCCACAAACAGCCGTATGCCGGGTTGGCGAATAATTTTGAAGCCGCGGAGTAAGTAGTCTGGGCCGCTAAGTGGGCGTGCATTCATATTCAGAGTTACCTATTACTAATGAATTTTTAACTTTGCTGATCAGCCCGCTTTCCCGCGCTGATAAAAATCGCTATGCTTTTTTGCCGGTATTCCGGTGGTAAAACGGCGTTGTTTATTTAGCAGTAATGATAACGAGCCACGGTATCTAATTGCCAACGGTATCTTGTTAAGTGCCGAAAGCGCCAGAAAAACTGACAGAGGGAAAAGTCTAATGAAAAGAATTTATGCGGTCTGTGTTGGGGTGGTACTGGGTTTGTCTGGTGGCGTGCAGGCAGATGATTTAGGTGATTCGTACAATTTGATGTGCGAAAAAATGAAGTCCTGCGCAGTTAAAAATATCGGTGAGGCAGAGTTAACACCAGATATGCGGGCGATGGTAATGGCCAGTTTAGAGAGCGCGTGCGTGTCCATACAGCAGCAATTTAACTATGTGGCCACGGCGCATCCCTTATATGCACCAGCAGAAGCGTGCTTAAAATCTATGGCTGCGCTGAGCTGTGACGACCTTGAAAATATGGATGAGGAAAAAACCCCAGAGTGCGCTCGCTATGAGAAAATGGCGGAGAGCTATCAGTAATTAATTATTGCTAAGGCTTGGACGCCCGCATTGCTTGCACAGGCAGCGCTTGGCGCTGCCATTACTATTGGCACGCTGCTTGGCTTGCTCGTCTATTTTTACTGCCATGCACCAGCAACTTGCTGGGTCGCTATTAGCCGCCACTGCGCATTGATTGTCTTGCTCACAAAGCGGGCAGCGCTTAGGGTTGGCGTAAGAGACAGGCTTGGTGGTCGACATTGTTAAATTCCTATAGCGCCGATGGAGGTGAGCATGAGCGACGATGATAGATTGTTCGCCGAAGAGATGGCCGGTGTCAAACCGCTTGAAATAGAAAGGCGGGTCGTTATTCGCAAAGATGCCGGCGATGCGGTCAATATTGCAGCGCGTCGCGCGGCTGCAACCGCAAGCAGTGGTGCCCGCAATTTTCTATCGACCTCTGACATCGAGTTGTTGGACCCTTACTATGTATTGGAATTTCGCCGAGAAGGGGTTCAGCACGGCGTATTCCGACGTTTAAAGCAGGGTAAATACACGATAGAAGCACAGTTAGATTTACATAATATGACCGTCGAAGAGGCGCGCTTGCAGGTGTTTGAGTTTATTCGCGAAGCGATGAAGGCAGATTTACGCACGGTAATGATTGTGCATGGCCGCGGTCATCACAGTGAATCTAAAGGCGCGGTAATTAAATCTTACGTAAACCGCTGGCTGCCTGAGATGGAAGAAATTCAAGGCTTTAGTAGTGCGCAGCCCCAGCATGGTGGTGCGGGTGCAGTGTATGTGATGTTGCGAAAAAGTGAGAAGAAAAAGCAGGAAAACCGCGACCGTTTAGCGCGCGGTCGCAGTGTTTAGGCGATTTAGCACAGGGGCTTAAACAGCCCCTTTACTTTCAAGTGCGGCGACATGCTCGCCAGAGTTACGGTGTTCTTTGGCGTAGCTTAATACCGTGCGACCGCCCTTGTCGGTGGCGTTAAGGTCGCGTCCGGTTTCCAGAAACATGTCAATGAATAACTCAAAATCATCGGCGCGCATGCTTTGGTAGGCTTTTAATAGTGCGTGAAAGTCGCGGTTAGTACCGGCTTTTGGCTCGGAATCCAAGAACTCGCGAACCCGTGCCTCGGTCCAAACTTCGTCCAGTACCTTTTCTTTGTCTTTTTTCATAAAGCGGTTTCTACCTTGCTAATGCTGGCGAATTAAGCGCCGAGCTTTTCGTTTAAAAGAGAATTGATTACGCTGGGGTTGGCTTGGCCTTTCGACGCTTTCATAATTTGGCCGACAAAAAAGCCCAGCATTTTTTTGCGCTTGCCTTCGTCGGCGCCGCGGAACTGCTCAACTTGCTCTGGGTTGGCGGCGAGCACTTCGTCTACCATGGCCGCGATAGCACCGGTGTCAGAAACTTGCTTTAAACCTTTGCTATCGATGATGGCGTCGGCGCTGTCACCTTCTTGGTTCCATAGTGCGTCAAAAACCTGTTTGGCGATTTTACCGGAAATGCTGTTGTCGCGAATACGCTGAATTAAGCCGCCAAGTTGCTCGGCTGTGACGGGGCTAGCGGCAATATTTAGGTTTTCGCGATTCAGTGCGGCAGAGAGCTCACCGTTTACCCAGTTGGCTGCGAGTTTGGCGTCGCCAGCGCTGCTGGCGACCGCTTCAAAATAGTCGGCAACTGCACGTTCGCCAGTTAGCAGGTAGGCGTCGTAAGCGGACAGGCCAAAGTCTGCCTCGAAGCGCTGGCGTTTTGCATCAGGTAATTCTGGCATGCTTGCCAGTAGCTCATCGATTAACGACTGCTCAACGTGCACAGGCAGCAAATCTGGGCAGGGGAAGTAGCGGTAATCATTGGCTTCTTCTTTGCTGCGCATCGGACGAGTTTCGTTTTTATCGCTGTCGTATAGACGGGTTTCTTGTCTAACTTTGCCACCGTCTTCAATCAGTTCGATTTGGCGCAATACTTCGGTTTTGATGGCGCGTTCAACAAAGCGGAAGGAGTTAATGTTTTTAAGCTCGGCGCGGGTGCCGTATTCCTCTTGGCCCTTGGGGCGAATTGACACGTTGGCGTCGCAGCGCAGCGAGCCCTGCGACATATCGCCATCGGAAATGCCGAGGTAGGTCACAATTGAGTGTATTTTTCGCAGATACGCGACGGCCTCTTCGGCGCTGCGCATATCGGGTTCAGAGACGATTTCGATTAACGGTGTGCCAGCGCGGTTGAGGTCAATGCCTGACATACCTTGATAATCTTCGTGTAGCGATTTACCGGCGTCTTCTTCTAAGTGGGCGTGGTGAACACGGATGCTGCGGGTGCTGCCGTCGCTTAGGCTTATTTCGACAATACCGGGGCCAACAATGGGGAAATCCATTTGCGTGGTTTGATAGCCCTTAGGTAAATCGGGGTAGAAATAATTTTTGCGGTCAAAAACTGAGTCGCGGCAAATATCGGCATCGATGGCGAGGCCAAACAGGATGGCATTTTTTACCGCTTGTTCGTTTAGCACGGGCAAGGTGCCGGGCATGGCCAGGTCTACGGCACTAGCCTGGGTATTAGCGTCGGCGCCGAAGGCGGTGCTAGAGCCAGAGAAAATCTTAGATTTAGTGGTGAGCTGGACGTGAATTTCCAGACCAATTACAACTTCCCATTCCATAGTCGCTTTCCTTATACGCTGCCGGGAGCGGCTTGCTGGTGCCAGTCGCTACGCTGTTGGTACTGATGCGCAGCGGCGAGCAGGGTGGTTTCGTCAAAATCGCGACCAATTAATTGCAGGCCAACGGGTTTGCCTTTGGTAAAGCCGGCGGGCAATGAGATTGCCGGTAGCCCTGCTAAGTTAACGGCGATAGTGTAAATGTCTTCCAAGTACATGGTAACGGGATCGCTAACTTTTTCACCCAGCGCGAACGCGGGGTTTGGGGTGGTGGGGCCGGCGATAATATCGACGGATTTAAAGGCCTCGTCAAAATCTTGCTTAATTAAGCGGCGAATTTGCTGGGCTTTGCGGTAGTAGTCATCGTAAAAACCAGATGAAAGTGCGTAGGTGCCGATCAATATTCGACGCTTCACTTCCTCGCCAAAACCTTCGGCGCGGGTGCGGGTATAAAGGTCGTCTAAATCTTTTGGGTTTTCGCAACGATATCCGTAGCGTACGCCATCGAAACGTGCCAGATTAGTCGATGCTTCTGCGGGTGCAATAATATAGTAACAAGGTACCGCTAAATGGGTGTGTGGCAGACTGATTGATTTAATTTCTGCGCCCATTTTCCGATATTCATCGAGCGAAGCTTCTATGGCTGACGCGATCTCTGGGTCTAGGCCCGCACTAAAATATTCTTTGGGTACGCCGATTTTTAGTCCGCTGAGGTTTTTGCTCAGACCGGCGATATAGTCTGGCACAGCGACGTTCATGCTGGTGCTGTCGCGGTGGTCAAATCCCGCCATTGTTTGAAGTAGTAAGGCATTATCTTCGGCGGTTTTCGCCATCGGTCCGCCTTGGTCAAGGCTGGATGCAAACGCGATCATACCGTAACGAGAAACACGCCCGTAGGTCGGCTTTAAACCCGTGAGTCCGCAGAGCGCGGCTGGTTGGCGAATAGAGCCGCCGGTGTCGGTGCCTGTCGCTGCTGGCGCGAGTCCTGCGGCAATGGCCGCTGCTGAACCACCAGATGAGCCGCCGGGCACGCAGTCGGTGTTCCAAGGGTTGCGGACTGGGCCGTAAAAGCTAGTTTCATTCGACGAGCCCATGGCGAATTCGTCGAGATTGGTTTTGCCTAGGGTCACGACGCCGGCGTCAGCGAGTCGGTCCACGACGGTGGCGTTGTACGGTGCAATAAAATTATCCAGCATTTTTGATGCGCAGCTGGTGCGAATACCCTTGGTGCAAAAAATATCTTTGTGGGCAATGGGTACGCCACAGAGAGCGCCGGCTGTGCCATTTTGACGTGCTTGATCTGCGCTGCGGGCTTGCTCAAGGGCTTGTTCTGCAGTCACGGTGATAAAGCTGTTGTAGTTGCCGTCGTGTTTAGTAATGGCGTCGAGATATTGCTGGGTAATTTCTTCGCTGGAAAACGTTTTTGCTTCCAGTCCGCGAAGAATGTCGGCAATCGTATGATTGGGCATAGTTCAGATTACTCGTTATGGCTGCCGAATGAAGGTGCGGCGGTAAATGTGGTGCGTTGACGCAATAAGCCGCAGCGTTTTATTCAATTACTTGAGGTACTAAATACAAACCGTCGGCGGTTTGTGGTGCGATCTGTTGGAATAGCTCGCGTTGGTTAGTTTCGCTAACTTCGTCGGCACGCAGACGTTGAACGGCATCATGCGGGTTTGCCATAGGCACTACGTTGGCAGTGTCTACGGCTTGCATGGCGTCAACCATATTTAGAATATCGCCAATGCGTTGGCTGAGTTCGGCGGTTTCTGTTTCTGCGATATTTATTCGCGCCAGTCGCGCCAGCTTGGCAATGTCGTTCTGGTCTAAGCTCATGCTTTACCTTTTGAAAAGTGATTTGCGGCAACACAGGCAGATTTCCGCTGCGCAAAATGAGGAATGCGTCGGAATTGCAATAAGCTTGCCGGTAAACCGCTAAACTTATCATATTTGCGCCTTGCCCTAAATCCCTGCCGTTGATAGAGTGGCAAAGTTTTTAAATTAGGGCCTCGCGATGTTGCCGGGCGGCAATCGCTCCCGGTCCGATTAGCCTGGCTCCTGCCCAAAAAAGGGGCCGTATAAGGTGACAATGACACATGTTTAAACGAATTCGCGGTATGTTTTCTAACGATCTTTCAATCGATCTTGGAACAGCAAATACTCTCATTTATGTGCGTGGCCAGGGGATAGTTCTCGATGAACCCTCGGTAGTGGCTATACGCGTACATAATGGTCAAAAAACAATCGAAGCCGTGGGTATGGAAGCCAAGCGCATGCTTGGTCGGACACCGGGTAATATTACAGCAATTCGTCCTTTGAAAGACGGTGTGATTGCCGACTTCCAAGTGACTGAAAAAATGCTCCAGCATTTTATCAAATTGGTGCATCAAAATAGTTTTATTCGGCCAAGCCCGCGAGTTCTCGTTAGCGTGCCCTGTAAGAGCACGCAGGTTGAGCGCAGAGCGATTCGTGAATCGGTTCTGAGTGCGGGTGCACGCGAAGTGCGCTTGATTGAAGAGCCAATGGCTGCCGCTATTGGTGCGGGTTTACGTGTTGATGAAGCGTCGGGCTCGATGGTGGTTGATATTGGTGGCGGCACGACAGAAATCGCCATTATTTCCTTGAATGGTGTGGTGTACTCAGATTCTGTACGGGTGGGCGGTGACCGTTTTGACGAGGCTATCGTTACCCATGTGCGCCGTACCTACGGTAGTTTGATTGGTGATGCTACTGCGGAAAGAATAAAGACCGAAATTGGCTGTGCCTACCCTGGTAGTGAATTGCGCGAGATTGATGTGCGTGGCCGTAATTTGGCCGAAGGTATTCCGCGCCGTTTCACCTTAAATAGCGATGAAATTTTGGAAGCGCTGCAAGAGCCGCTGCAAGTGATTATTCAAGGCGTGAAGCGTGCTCTTGAGCAATCGCCACCAGAATTGGCGGCAGATATTGCTGAAACCGGCATTGTATTAACGGGTGGTGGCGCATTACTACGCGGCATAGATCAGTTGATTGCCGATGAAAGCGCACTGCCAGTGATCATTGCTGAAGATCCTCTAACCTGTGTTGCACGGGGTGGTGGTAAAGCACTGGAGATGATGGACCGCCATCATCTTGATATATTGTCTGCAGAGTAATAATTATTCGCCCCGCGGAGGGAGGACGCAGCAATTAAACCGGTATTCTCCAATCGCTCGTCCGTTGGTGGCCGACTGCTGATTTTTGGTGGCCTAGCACTGGTGCTGATCTTAGTCGGTCAGCGCCTAGAATTTATGGCGCCACTGCGTACTCAATTGTCACTTGTCGCGGCCCCATTTTATTGGGTGGTTGATGTTCCTAGTCGCATGATGAATCAATTCAGCGACTCTTGGAGCAGCCGAAGCGAACTCATGGCAGATAATGAACGCCTGCGTTCCGAGTCGCTCATTCTCAATGCCAAACTTCAAAAATACATCGAACTGCGCGCTGAAAATGTGCGCCTTCGTGAATTGATGAATTCTGCAGAACGGGTTAACGATACGGTGGTAGTTGCCGAGGTTATTGCGGTGGCGTCTGATCCAAACCGTCATCAGTTACTGGTCGATAAGGGCAGCCGTGATGGCGCGTTTGTTGGTCAGCCAGTAATAGATGCCAGTGGTTTACTTGGACAAATCACCGATGTGGGCGTATTGCAAAGCCGGGTATTACTTATTACCGATAGCGCACACGCGCTGCCGGTTCGCGTTAGTCGCAATGGGTTGCGCGCCATTGCGGAAGGCACTGGACTTATTGACGAATTGGCATTGACTCACGTAGCTGCCACAACCGATATTCAGGTGGGTGATTTGCTCGTCAGCTCCGGACTCGGGGGGCGTTTTCCCAGCGGTTACCCGGTTGGGGAAGTGATAGAAGTGTCGATAGATCCGGGTAAACCCTTTGCAGAGGTTCGTGCCCGCCCTATGGCCCAATTGGATCGCAGTCGCAATGTCTTACTGGTTTTCAGTGAGCAGAAGATCGAGGAATAGCGCATGGACTCACATGCGCACGGTCTGTGGTTTGTTGTCGTTTCTGTTTTCATTGCCTTATTACTGAGTATTGCCCCCCTTAGCCCCGATCTAGCGTGGGCCAGACCAGATTGGTTGCTGCTAATTTTAGTGTACTGGTTATTGGCGCTTCCTGAGCGGGTGGGTGTGCTCATCTGTTGGTTGTGCGGAATATTACTCGATGTTTTACAGGGTGCGGTATTGGGCCAAAATGCCTTCGCCTTGGCCGTCGTTGCCTACCTTATTCAAGTGTCTTATCAGCGTCTGCGGATGTTTAGTTTACTTAAGCAAGCGGCCTTTGTTTTTCTTCTTGAGCTCTTTCATATCTTAGTCGACCAATGGGCGCAGAATATTAATGGCGTTGCGCAAACCCATTGGTTGGTCTTCCTGCCCGCGTTAACCACTGGCTTGTTGTGGTTATTTGTGCGGCCGATTGTGGCGTGGTTTCAACGCTTATTCTCGGTGTTTTAGATTATGCACAATGGCGATGTGCTTATTCTTGCGTCTGGGTCGCCGCGCCGCGCCGAGTTATTGACGCAAATCGGCGTAGCATTTCAGATTGTGCCCGCCGATATTGATGAATCCCCAATTAGCGGCGAGTTAGCGGCAGATTATGTTCAGCGCATGGCAAATGAAAAAGCGGCGGCGGTTGCTGCGCTATATCCTCATCGCGTGGTGTTAGGCGCAGACACCTCGGTTATTGTCGACGGTGAAATTTGGGGAAAGCCCTTAAGTCGCCAACATGCTAAGGTAATGCTGACAAGCCTGAGTGGGCGTTGTCATCAGGTAATCACTGCGCTCGCTGTATACAGCAGTGCCAGCTTAGACGTAGTACAAAGTGTTACCGAAGTGCAGTTTGGCGCATTAACTGCGGCGCAAATACATGCCTATATCGCCACCGGCGACGCCGATGACAAAGCGGGTGCCTATGGTATTCAAGGCGCCGCGGGCTGCTTTGTAAAACACCTGAGCGGTAGCTATTCTGGCGTGATGGGTTTGCCTTTATATGAAACAGCGGTTTTGCTGGGCAAAGCCGGAATTATTGTAGAGCCAGGGAATGAGTGAAGAGATTTTAATTAATGTTACGCCGGTAGAGACCCGCGTCGCGGTGGTCGAAAACGGTGTGCTGCAAGAAGTGTATATTGAGCGCAGCCGTTCGCGTGGCATCGTGGGAAATATTTATCAGGGCAAGGTCGTGCGGGTTTTACCCGGAATGCAGGCGGCTTTTGTCGATATCGGTTTAGAACGGACCAGTTTTATTCACGCCTCAGACATCGCCTGCTTAGATACCGAAAGCGGCGAGCACGCGGATATACGCACTAAAATTCGCGAAGGCCAACTGCTTACAGTTCAAGTCAGCAAAGATCCCATGGGCACCAAAGGCGCGCGCTTAACGACGCGTTTGTCGGTGTCGTCACGCTATTTAGTGTATATGCCGAGGGCGGCGCATATTGGCGTATCACACCGCATTGACGACGAAGAAGAGCGGCAGCGGTTACGAGATGTATTGGAAGCTGCGGCACGTGTTGACGATGAAGATTTGCGCGACGGCTATATATTGCGCACCGCCGCAGAGGGTGCCGGCGAAGATGAAATGCACGCCGATGTTCAGTTTTTAAAACGGTTGTGGGCGGCTGTTGAACGCCGTATGAAGCGAGATACGGCGCCGAGTGTTATTTACGAAGATTTACCGCTGTTTATGCGCACCATGCGCGATTTGGTTAGGCCTGGCTTAGAAAAGATTCGTATCGACTCCCGTGAGAGCTTTCAGCGGGTAGCGCAATTTGCTGCAGATTATTTACCTGAGATTAGCTCGCAGCTTGAATATTATCCCGGTGAGCGACCCATATTTGATCTTTACGGTGTGGAAGATGAAATTCAAAAAGCCTTGGGGCGCAAAGTAGAGCTTAAGTCGGGCGGCTATTTGATCATCGATCAAACCGAGGCGATGAGTACCATCGATATTAACACCGGTGCCTTTGTCGGACATCGTAATCTTGAAGAAACCATTTTTAAAACCAATCTTGAGGCTGCTGCGTCGCTGGCCAGACAACTGCGTTTGCGAAATCTTGGCGGCATTATCATTATCGATTTTATCGACATGAAAGACCCTGAGCATCGCCGCCAAGTGTTGCGCGCTTTAGAGCGTGCGATGGAAAAGGACTATGCGAAAACCTCAATTACTGGTGTTTCTGAACTGGGCTTGGTGGAAATGACGCGTAAGCGTACCCGCGAAAGTCTTGAACATATTCTCTGTGAAACCTGCCACTACTGCCACGGCCGAGGTTCACTAAAATCTCCTGAAACCGTGTGTTATGAAGTGTTTAGGGAAATTTTGCGCGAGTCGCGGGCCTACGAAAGCAAGCGTTTACTGGTGCTGGCATCTCAGGAAGTTGTCGACCGCCTGCTTGATGAAGAGTCTGCCAATGTGGCAGATCTGGAAGAATTTATTGGCGCGAGTATCCGCTTCCAAGTGGAGTCGGTATACACCCAGGAGCAGTTTGATGTTGTTTTGCTTTGATCTGGGTAGTCGGTAATAGTGGGTGACGACTGATGCTTGTTCGAGCAATTCGCCAGCTTTATGCCTTGCTCTGGGGTGCCGCCTTGGTACTGCTGGTGGTTTTGGCTTTGTATGCGAGTTTGGGTCGTCAGTATATTGGCTTGGTAGATCGCTACCAGCAGGCTATTTTTCAGCGTATTGAAGCGTTTACTGGCGTTGCCATGCAGGCCGCGAGCATGCAGGGGAGCTGGGCCGGTTTGTCACCGGTTATTGAGCTTAGCGATTTTCGCCTTGGTAGTGAATCGGCGGTGCACTTAGATCATGCCCGTATAGAAATTGATGTGCTGTCGTCATTGCTCACCGGTACACCCAAAGTGCGTCAAATTCAGGCCGGCACCCTGAGTATGGAGCTAGAGCAAACGACTGACGGACGCTGGCGGGTGCCGGGTCTGGTAAACGACAACGCCACCGCAGGCAATCCTGAAATGTTAATCGATTCAGTGCTGGGCATACGCAGCGCTGCATTGGGTTTATTTGCGATAAATCTACGTTATGCCAATGGCGACGTGACGCACATAAGTAGCCGTGACTTTTCTTTGCGTAGCGACGATAAATTTCGGCGTATTTACGCGCAGTTAAATACCGACAGCGACGGCGATATTCAACTGTTGCTGGAGTCTTATGGTGATCCTCGCAATGCTGAGAAATTCAGCGCCAACGCCTATATGGTTATTGATGGTAGTCGCTTGTCGGCGATAGCACCGATATTCCAGCAGAGCGCGCCGCTGTTTGATAGCGAGGTCAGTGGCGAGTTGTGGCTAAATTGGCGGCGCGGCCAGCGCATTAGTTTAAGCGGTGTGCTCAACGCACCGGAACTGGCGGTGGGTGTGTTGTGGGGCGCTGACGACGCCTTTTTAGAAGACGTTAATATGCGCTTTGCGGGTAGTCATCGCGATGGCTTTTGGCGTATTAGCTTCACAGAGTTTGACGCCCAGTGGCGGGACCATCGTTTAGATTTGGCGGGTATTTCGGTACGTCATCCAGAGGACACGCTGTGGCGCTTTACGCTGCCGCAGCTTGAGGTTGGCGCGACGAACGCCCTGCTAACCGAGAGCGAAATACTGCCCGAGCACTTACAGGACGTGCTGGCAGACTTGGCCCCCGACGGCCACCTAAATCATATTCAGTTTGATCTTTATACCAGTGATTCGGGTGTCGATAGCTTTGTACTCAGGGCAGAAGCCTCGAAGCTAAGTGTGCAGCCGTGGCAGGGCGCACCCGGCGCCGAGGGCCTATCCGGCTATCTTGAGATTGGTCCCCAGCAAGGAACATTGATGTTGAGCTCGGCGGCCTTGTCACTTTCTTTTCCACATTTATATGACAAGGCCTTTGATCTTAATGAGGTAAAGGCAGATATCCGCTGGGAATTTGACGAGCAGCGCCTGCGCTTACATAGCGGTTTAATTAGCGCTAAAAGTGCCGATAAGCCTATGGCGGCAATGCTGCGTTTGGATTTGCCGCTGCATAAGGATGCCAAGCCAGACCCAACGATGACGTTGGTTATTGGTGCGCAGGATATTGATGCCAGCCAGCATAAAACGTTTACGCCAAATATACTCAGCGACGAACTTCAGCAGTGGCTGGATGACAGCATTCGAGGTGGCCGCGCCAAAACGGCAGGCTTTATATTTCACGGCTCGCTGCTGGCGCACACTGAGCATCATCCCTCGGTACAGCTAGCTCTCGATCTTGCCGATGTTGAGTTGCGCTACCTTAATGATTGGCCCGCAGTAACGGCCGAGCGGGCAAGCCTGCTTATTAATAATGCGGAAGTATTCGCTGCCTCAGATTCTGCGAGCTTACTTGGTTTAGCGTTGGGGCCGTTGGCGGTGAGTGTTACGCCGTCGTCGAGTGGTCACTCGGTACTGGATGTTGCGACGACTGCGACGCCAAATTTTAAACAGATAAAGACCTTGCTGATTGATACGCCGCTACATGCCTATATTGGTAACACCTTCGACTCGTGGACGGGCGAGGGGGGTGCCGAGGTCGATTTTGGCCTTAAATTGCAGTTTGCCGAAGAACACGCGCTAGAGGTCAGTGTCGATGCCGATATCGATTTTACGACGCTAGGCTTACCTGATTATCGCTTGACCTTAAGCGAGGCAAATGGCCATTTGCACTATGGTTCTACTGACGGCTTAAGCAGCAACAATTTGCGTGCGAAGGTGTTTGAGCGACCACTAGCCGTGGCGATTAGTCAAAGCGGGCGCCAGGTCGATGTCGATGTTAACGGCAATGTTGCCGCGAACGACGTGGCGCAGTGGCTGCGCACCCCGGTATTGCAATTCTTTAGCGGCAATAGTGATATTCGGCTGCATATTAAAGCAGGCGGCGAAAATCCTGGCTTAACACTGAGCTCCGATTTACTAGGCGCAGAAATATCCCTGCCCCAGCCTTTTTATAAGCCTGCTGAGGCGCAACGTGCGCTGGCAATTTCGCTGCCGTTTGGTGGCGATGATCAATTAATGCAATTGAATTTAGCAGATCAAATTAACCTGACCTTGGGCTTTAGTGAGGGCAGTGTCTACGGTGCAAATTTAACCTTGGGGCCGTTGGCACTTGGCCGGTCAGCGCCGCGACCGCGCCTAGGGCAATTTAATATTGATGGCCACGTTGAGTTTGCGACCTTTGAGCAATGGCAAAAAATTGCCAATCGATATATGGCGACTACCCAGCCTGGCGATGGTGCTGGGATGGTTATCGGGGTGACGGATCTTCATCTCGATGATGTCGATATTTTAGATCATCTACTCGAAGACGTTCGCCTTACGCTCACTGAAAATATAGATAGCTGGCAGCTTAGACTAGATAGTCGTCAAGTGTCTGGTGATCTGACGTTCCCGCGCAATAATTCCTTGGCGGTCTCGACGGTGGCATTAGATAAGTTGGTTTTACCACCGTTTAAAGACCGTGCAACTGAGTCCGTCGCGGACGTTGATCCCCGTAGCTTAATGAATGTGGATGTTGATATTAAGCAGCTGTCGGTGGGTAGCGAAGTTTGGGGCAGTGTTGGTTTTAATTTGCGCAGCGATGAATACGGCGCGCATTTCAATGCTTTGCGCGGCAAGCTTCGCGGTGTTGAATTAGCGCGAGATACAGGGGCGAGTGCCCTGCATTGGCTTCAAGACGACGCTGGTAATCAAACCTCTCAGCTGCAAGGTCAGTTTGCGGTTCAGGATCTAGGCGATGTGTTGACGGAGCTTGGCTATTCTAAAGTAATGGAAACAAAGCGCGGCGATTTTGATGTGGACATGCATTGGGCTGGCTCGCCAAATCAATGGAATATTCTGCATAGTGATGGGGATTTGCACTTTAGCTTTGACGATGGTCGCTTTCTTAAAAGCTCTGATGCAGCCAGCGGTGCCCTGCGGGTATTCAGTGTGTTTAATATGGCGAATATTGTGCGGCGTTTGAAGTTCGATTTTCGCGACGTATTTAGCAAAGGGATTTCTTTTGACTCGATGCGCGGTAGCCTGAGCTTACACGATGGGCTGGTGCGCTTGCAGGAGCCACTAGATATAAAAGGGCCGTCTAGCCGTTTTCAAATGACCGGTAATATTGATTTAAACACCGATGTGCCTGCGCTTCGCTTGGTAGCAACTTTGCCGGTCGGGAGTAACTTGCCTTGGGTCGCTGCGCTGGTGGGTGGCTTGCCGGCAGCGGCGGGGGCCTATGTGGTGAGCAAGGTGTTTGAAGAACAGGTCGATAGCTTTTCCAGTGCGGTCTATGATATTTCCGGCACGATTCAGCAACCTGAATTAACCTTTAAAAAGATTTTTGACGTTGACACTGATCAGGTTGAAGCGGCGGACGAAGCAATGAATGAAGCCAGTAATTAACGCCACACTTCAGGCGTTTTACGGCGTATGAAATAGGTGGTTCTTATGTCTAACGCGCTCTCATTAATAAAAGTCGCCGCGCTGCAAATGGTATCGGTAAACCAGTTATATGCGAATTTACAGCGCGCAGAGGTCTTGGTGGCTGAAGCGGCTAGCAAAGGCGCGGCATTGGCGGTATTGCCAGAAAACTTCGCCTTGTTTGGTAGTAAGGCGATTTTTGAGTTGGCAGTGACCGAAGGCGAAACCGGCGAGTTGCAGCAATTTCTTGCGGGCCTAGCAGCACGCTACCAAATCACTCTGGTTGGCGGCACCATTCCAATGCCGGCCGACGATGGTCGCGTTTATGCAACGTCATTTATTTACGGCGCCGATGGCGCGTGTTTGGGCCAGTACCAGAAAATTCATTTATTTGATGCTGATGTGGGTGACGCTCAAGGCAGTTATCGAGAGTCGGACAGTTATGCGCCGGGCGACGAGGTGCTTGTTGTCGAGTCTGCGCTGGGGCGGGTAGGCGTCGGTGTTTGCTACGATTTGCGGTTTCCGGAAATGTTTCGCCGAATGCTCGATAAGCAGGTCGATATTATTGTGCTGCCGTCGGCGTTTACTCGGCACACGGGTTGGGCGCACTGGCTGCCATTATTACGTGCGCGGGCGATCGAAAATCAATGTTTGGTGGTGGCGGCAAATCAAGGCGGCATTCACGATGCCAAGCGCCAAACATCCGGTGGCTCGGTGCTTATCGATAGTTGGGGGCGGGTGTTGGCGGAAGCGGGCTTAGGTGAGGCCTGTGTTATTGCTGATTATGATCCCGCTGAGCAACGCGCATTGCGGCGACGGATGCCAGTTGCCCAGCACCGTCGCTTATAAACGCGGGTTTACTCTTTCGGCTGGTGTTCCTGTAATTCTTTTAGATATTGAAACAACTTACGTTTGGCGGCTGGGGGCTTGTTGGCTTTGGCGTCTTTGCCAACCTGTAAAATTAGCGTTCGCAGGCGCTGGCGGTCGGCGTTAGGAAATTGCGCCACCACTTTTTCAATGGCAGGTAAGCCTTCCTCGACGACCTCATCCCGTAAATCTTCTAGGCGATGAAATGCACGCGCGAGCTCTCGTTGCCCTTCTTCACGTTTAGTGAGTCCCGCTTCAATTTCGGTCAGGTCAATGCCGCGCATTAATTTGCCAATATATTGTAATTGACGGCGCAGGCCCTCGCGGCTGGTTAGCCGCCGCGCTGTGACAATGGCCTCACTGAGATGGTCATCGTGAATAGGTATTTTTGCCAGCTCGTTATTGCTGAGCTTTACCAGTTGCTCACCGAGGTTTTGCAGCGCCTGCATTTCCTTTTTAAGGGCGGTTTTACTGGGGCGCTCTAGTTCTGATTCACTCACAATGTAATCCGTTTAGTCATCTAATATTGTTGTTTTTAGGCACAGCAGGGGCGTTAACGCAGCCCTAGCCGTAAAAGTAACTGGCAAGGCCAAGAAATGATAAGAAGCCAATGACGTCGGTGACAGTGGTAAGTACCACGCCGCCCGCCAGTGCGGGATCAATGTTCAATGATTTCATGGCCAGTGGCAGTATCGCGCCGGCGAGGGCGGCGGTAATTAAATTAATAATGATTGCCGCGCCGATAATACCGCCCATTAAGGGGTCGTCAAACCACAGCGTGGTCGCGCCGGCAACGATCACCGCCCACACCACGCCGTTAATGGCACCAACCGCCATTTCGCGGTTGATTAACCAGCGACTGTTGTCTCGGCTAATATGGCCTAGGGCCATGCCGCGAATAACCACGGTCAGGGTTTGAGTGCCGGCGACGCCGCCCATACTTGCCACGATGGGCATTAACACGGCGAGAGCGACGACTTTTTCGATGGTACCTTCAAATAAATTAATCACCGCCGAGGCGATAAAGGCGGTGATTAAGTTAATACCTAGCCACACAGCGCGGCGCGGCGCGGTGGTAAGCACGGCGGCAAAGGTATCTTCGTCCTCGTCTAAGCCCGCCATGCTCATTAAAGAGTGATCGGACTCTTCACGGATAACGTCAACGACGTCATCGATGGTAATACGACCTAGCAATAAGCTGTTGTCATCGACCACGGGCGCAGATACCCAGTCGTGTCGGGCGAAGAGGGTGGCGACTTCTCGCGACGACATGCGCGCGGGAATAGGCTCCACTTCGGTGTCCATGATTTCGCGAACGGTAACGCTGGGGTCAGATACCAAAAGCTTACGCAGCGACAACACGCCGATGTACTGATCGTTGCGGTTAACCACCAACAGGCTGTCGGTCATTTCTGGCAGCTGTTCGTGACGGCGCAAATAGCGAAGCGCAACATCAAGGGTAATATTTGGCCGCACTGTGATGGTGTCGGTGTTCATCAAACCACCGGCACTGTCCTCGTCGTAAGAAAGGACATGCTCAACCCGAATTCGATCCTGATGATCCATCGAGTCGAGAACTTCGCGAATGACTCGGTCAGGCAGTTGCTGGAGAATATCGGCGATATCATCCGCTTCCAGACCTTCGGTAATGGTCGCGACTTCTTCCGCGTCCATTTGCCTCAGGAACTGGCTCTGCACTTCATCGTTTAGATGCTGGAGAATGTCACCTTCATTCTCAATGTCGATAAGCTGCCACAGCACACTACGAACTTTGTGCGGCGTTGATTCTATTAAGTGGGCAGCGTCTGCAGGGGGCAAACCGTTAAGCATGCGACGGATTTGCAGGAAGCCCCCAGAACCCAGGGCGTCGTTTAGGGTTTTGAGTTGGCTCTCGGTTTGAAGCTTGTCAGCAGTCTGGGCCATACCTATCCCTAGCCTGAGCCATTAGGTGAAAAGAAAGTCTGGGGTAATTATCCTTTAAAGTGCTGTCTGCAACAATCCGCAGTGCTTAGCAACTAGCATAAATAAGTCATATTACGGTTGTTATTCAGCTTCGCCGAAACGCTGAGAGATAATATCGAGCACCGCCGATAAGGCTTCGTTTTCATCTTCGCCGTCGCAGTGCACGGTAATTTCTGTGCCCTTGCTCGCGGCTAGCATCATAACGGCCATAATACTTTTGCCGTCAACAGTTCGGTCGCCAATACTGACCTGAACACTCGCGCCAAACGCGCCAGCGGTAGAGACTAATTTCGCTGCTGCGCGGGCGTGCAAACCGAGTTTATTAATGATTATTATATTAGATTCGACCATCGTAACTACTCTAATGCTGGAGTTCGCGATGGCGAACTTGTAGGTCTGGATAGGTGTTGCGTAAGGCTTTGGCAAGCGTTTCAACCATATATACTGAGCGATGTTGACCGCCCGTGCAACCAATGGCAATGGTGAAATAGCTGCGGTTACTGGCTTCAATTTTAGGTAGCCAATGCAGTAAATATTGCAAAATGTCGTCGTACATTAGGGTGACGTCGTCTTGGCTACCGAGGTAGTTTTGTACGGCGGCGTCTTGGCCTGTCAGAGCCCGCAAGTCTTCTTGCCAGTGCGGGTTTGGCAACATGCGCAGATCGTAAACAAGGTCGGCATCAATCGGTAGGCCGCGTTTAAATCCGAATGACTTCAGTTGCACTGCCAGCTTGCTGGCATCTACCCCAAGAATGCGGTCGCGGATGGCTGCGCGCAGCTCATGTACGGTCATGTCACTGCTGTCGATAGCCAGCGAGGCTTCTACCACAATTGGTTCGAGCAGTGCAGATTCAAGCTTGATGGCATCTGCCAGCGGCAGAGCGTCGGTGGTTAAGGGGTGTCGGCGCCGGGTTTCGCTGAAGCGCTTAATGAGCTTGTCGTCACCGGCATCTAAAAAAACAATCCGCAATTGGGCGTGCTTTTTTACTTCGTCGCACAGCGATTTAAAGCGGGCGAGTTCATCTTGAGAGTTGCGCGCGTCGATACACACGGCAACCTGCTGATGAACTTTGAGCGAGCTTTGTGATAATTCCCTGACCAGCTCGGGGAGTAGCGACACCGGTAGATTGTCGATGGCATAAAAACCTTCGTCCTCTAATTGGTGGAGGGCGGTACTTTTCCCCGACCCCGAGCGTCCACTGAGAATGATCAGATTCATATCAGTTGGCAATCGCGCGTTTAAACAAGGTTTCGGTGTCTTCGGCGCTGCGTAAATTGTTGCGATAGTCGGCTTCGTTAAAGGCCGTTGCCAATGCGCCAAGCACTTTTAAGTGTTCGTCGTGGGCCTCGGCGGGCACGATGAGTGCAAAGATAAGATCAACGGGTTCGTCATCGACGGCTTCAAAGTCGATGGCTTGTTCTAGCTTTAATAGCATTCCGGTAATACTTGTGCAGCGGCTGCTGCGGCAGTGCGGGATGGCAACGCCGTGGCCAAGGCCGGTACTACCTAAGCGCTCGCGGGCGAGTAATTCATTGAATAACTCGTCGGCGTCAAATTCGGGATTGTCTGCGGCAACACCGGCAGCAATGTGTTCGAGTAAGCGTTTTTTACTGGTGACGGACGCACCGCATTCGGTGCGTCCTGTAGTGAGTATTGATTCAAGTGTCATGATAGTTACTAGTTAACTTCAGTTGGAATCGCGCGCCTTTAGCGGCCGAGCGATTTTTCTTTGTGTTTAATTAATTGACGATCAAGCTTGTCTGTCAGGCTGTCAATCGCCGCGTACATATCCTCTGATTCACATGTGGCGAATAAATCTGCGCCAGCAACATGCACGGTGGCCTCTGCCTTTTGAACGAGTTTTTCAACCGTCAGCGTGACATCGGTATTGGTGATATTGTCAAAGTGTCGCTGGAGTTTGGTGAGCTTATTGTTTACATAATCGCGGAGGGCGGGGGTAACGTCTACGTGATGACCACTTACAGTAATCTGCATATATTGCTCCTTCATCGCTAAAAAATGCTGGCGCCTCGCGGCGAGCCGCTACTAGTAGTGATCATTGGATCACTACTTTAAACTAGTCGTTTCCGCTCGTTTGAGGGCGGAATAACCAGTGATTCTCTATATTTTGCTATGGTGCGGCGCGCAACCTGTATTCCTTGTTCGCCCAGTAGATCTGTAATTTTGCTGTCGCTCAAGGGCTTGCGCGGATTTTCTGCCGCAACCAGTTTTTTAATGAGTGCACGTATCGCGGTGCTGGAGCATTCGCCGCCGGTGTCTGTAGATACATGACTGGAAAAGAAGAACTTTAGTTCAAATATTCCGCGCGGAGTATGCATGTATTTTTGCGTGGTCACCCGCGAAATTGTCGATTCGTGCATGCCGACTGCATCAGCGATGTCATGCAGCACCAGTGGCTTCATAGCCTCTTCGCCGTATTCTAAAAATCCGCGTTGATACTCGACAATTTTGGTGGCGACCTTCATCAGCGTTTCATTGCGGCTGATTAGGCTTTTGATGAACCAGCGCGCTTCTTGAAGGTTGTCGCGAATATAATCGTTGTCGCTGCTATTGCTACTTTTGCGCGCCATCGAAGCGTATTGGGCATTGATTTGAATTTTAGGGGCGATGTCGGGATTCAGCTCCACCAGCCAGCGGCCGTCTTTTTTGCTAACAAACACGTCTGGAATGACGTACTCGGTGTCGTCGCTGCCTATCGCGTTACCAGGTGTTGGGTCTAATGATTGGATCAGTTTTAAAACATCGCGGAGCTGGTCTTCTTTTAAGCGGCAGCGACGCATAATTTGATTGTAGTCGCGATTGCCAAGTTGGGCCATATATTGACTCACAACCAAGCAGGCTTCTTCAACGTAGGGCGTGTTACGCGGCATTTGTTTGAGCTGGATTAGCAGGCATTCCTGCAAGTCTCTGCCGCCGACGCCCGGCGGATCAAACTGCTGAATAAGGTGTAATACAGCGTTGAACTCTTCGATCTCGATGGCGTCGTTGTCAAAGCTTTCGACTAGCTCTTCAGCGCTGACGGTAAGGCGGCCTTTTTCGTCGATGGCGTCGATAATGGCGGCGGCGATCATTTGGTCAATATCAGACAGGCGGCTTAAATTGAGCTGCCAGCGCAGATGGTCTTGTAGGGAGTCGGAGCTGGAGTGGCGATAATCGTTGTTGTAGTCGCCATCTTCGCCTGCGGAGCCGCTGCCTGAACTGCTACCACTGGTTTGGAATACATCGTCCCACTGGCTGTCGACGGGTAGGTCTTCTGGAATGTCGCTGCGCTCAGCCCATTCGGTGTCGGCTTCTGGCTGGGGTGTATCTATTTCGTTGTCGCCGGCTTTTTCAGGCTTTTTGGGTTCGGCGGAGGTAGGTTCGGTGTTGACCTCGATATCGCCGTCGTCGTCGCTAATTTCTAATAGGGGATTGGAGTCTAGCGCCGATTGAATTTCTTGTTGAAGATCTAAAGTAGACAGTTGTAGTAAACGAATCGCCTGTTGCAGCTGGGGTGTCATTGTCAGGCTTTGGCCGACTTTTAGCTGTAGCGATTGTTTCATAGGCAGTGGCTTCTACAACATGAATGTAAGTGGTAACGCGAACAGTGTTTTGTTCTACCGGCACTAAGTATGCCTCTATGTCAGTGTAGTCGCGACACGGATTCCCTGCAATACCTGTGCCGATTCATTTATACGGAACTGTACTTATAAGGTAAATTTGTCGCCTAGGTAAATATCGCGAACAATTTGGTTATTGAGCACGGCTTCGGCGTTGCCTTCCGCGACAATACGGCCTTCACCAACGATGTAAGCTTTGTCGCAAATATCTAAGGTTTCACGCACGTTGTGATCGGTGATTAATACTCCAATGCCCCGTGCTTGCAGGTGCCGGATGATGTTTTGGATATCATTGACTGAAATGGGGTCGACGCCGGCGAAGGGCTCGTCGAGTAGAATAAAGCTGGGTTCGGTAGCTAGTGCGCGGGCAATCTCTACTCGGCGCCGTTCGCCGCCAGACAATGCCATGCCCTGTGACTTGCGAATGTGGGTAATGTGAAATTCTTGCAGCAATGCTTCTAACTTATCTTTGCGCTGGCTGCGATTAAGATCGCGGCGGGTTTCGAGTATAGCCATGATATTGTCGGCAACACTGAGTTTGCGGAAGATGGACGCTTCCTGTGGCAAATAGCCCACGCCGTGCTTGGCGCGGCCTTGAATAGACTGGCTGGTGAGGTCGCGGTCGTCGAGCTGAATGGTGCCGCGATCGGCATTCACAATGCCGACAATCATATAGAAACACGTGGTTTTGCCCGCGCCGTTAGGCCCGAGTAGCCCGACGATTTCGCCGCTGCTAATGGTGAGTGACACGTCTTTAATAATTTCGCGGCCTTTATAGGCTTTGGCGAGGTTTTTAGCTTGCAGAACCGGCATGGCTAGTTTGTATCCTCTGCGGCTGGGGTATTTGCCGCGTTGGTGTCGTCTGTTGTTGGCGTGCTTGGCGCGGCGCTACTCTGTTCCGGCGCAGCTTGCGGCTCGTCGGGCACAGCTTGCGGTTGCAAGGTCATTTTTACTCGGTTGTCTTTCTCATTGGTGCCGCCGTCAGCGACCACCATTTGCTTGCGGCCGCTATACACAACTCTATCGCCAGAAATCTTTGAACCTTGGTGGGTGATAGAGGCGTTTCTTTGCAGCAAAATTTCTTCTTGTTGTAGGCTGTATTCAATGCGCTGGGCGCTGGCGATGACTACGCCTTCTTCCGCGCGCGGCTGCTGCTCAAAATACGCAGGGGTGCCTTCGGCGATGACCTTATCGACCTTGCGGTCCGATTCGACGATGGTGAGCTTGTCGGCACGAATTTTCAGTGAGCCTTGGCTCATGTTTACATTGCCGATGTAAATGCCCTGATTCTTCTCGTAAACGGCGCGGTCTGAGCTAAGGTTGATCGCTTGCTTGCGGTCGTCGGGCAGGCTCAGTGCAAGTTGGCTTGTGAGTAAAAGCGCGGCACTGAGTGCGGCTTTAGTAGGGGTCATAGCGGCCTTTTACCTGGTTTAGGAGTTCAACGCGCTCATCTTTCAGGCTTGCTTGCATGCCAACTGAGTGTGTTTTGCCATTGCGTAATTTGAGTGTAAGTGCCAGCGGCGTACTTACCTCACTAGTTTCAAGATTAATATTCAGTGTCTCGGTGGTAATTTCCGCTTGGCGGATTAAATCTTTAACGACTACCGTCTTTTTGAGCGTTAATTGCTCGCCGCTTTGTGACAGGCTACCGGCAAGTGCGCTGGCGGTCCACGGCCGCTGTTCAGCGATATTGCCGATATAAAAAGGATCTTGTAAGGCAATGGAACCATCGGAAATTAAGCGCTCAGCGCTGCTTGCGCGCCATTGATAAGCGATATTGCCATCTACGCTGTACTTTAAGCCGGTCACTTTGGTGAGGTGGGAGTCGGCATCGGGAACCGCTTCAAATTGATCAACGATACTGAGCTTGCCGCTTTCGCTGTACTGGGTCAGATAGACCACTGTACCAGCGAGCGCAGTAATGGCAGATAGCACCGAAAGTAGTGTGAAGAAGTTAAAACCTTTCATATTTATAGGAATTGCTCCAAGGCGTCGTTGAGTTTGCCTTGGGCTTTTAAAATGAGCTCACATATTTCTCTGATGGCACCGTGACCGCCCGCAGCCTTGGTTTGCCAGTCGGCGTGGCGGGCGACATAGTAATGCCCGTTGGCGACAGTGATACCCAGACCAGCTTGACGCACGGCAGATAGGTCGGGCAGGTCGTCACCGACATAGGCGATTTCTTCAAAGCTCAGGCCTAGGTCGCTGCGCAGTTCTTCAAGGGCGACGAGTTTGTCTTCGCGGCCTTGGTAAATGAGTTCAATTTTCAATTCTGCGGCGCGGCGTTTTACTAACTCGGAGCTGCGTCCAGTAATGATTGCCGGTTTAATGCCCGCGTCACGTAATAGTTTTATGCCAAGGCCGTCAAGAATGCTGAAGGCTTTGATTTCTTCGCCGCTGTTGCCAAAATATAGGCTGCCATCGGTTAATACACCGTCGACGTCCATGGCCAGCAGTTTGATGGATTTTGCTTTTTCGATAACGCTTTGCATCGCTTCAGTATTCTCTAAGCTACGCCTGCTTTGAGCAGGTCGTGGGTGTGGATGACGCCAACCGGTTTGTTGTCGCCGTCGACGGCAACCAGCACGGTAATTTTATTATCTTCCATGATGCGCAGCGCTTCTGCGGCCATTGTGCCGGGGCGAATGGTGCGGCAATTGCGGGTCATAATGTCATCAATTGGGCTGCTGTGTATATCTATGCCGCGATCAATGGCGCGACGTAGGTCGCCATCAGTGAAAATGCCGATAAGCACGCCGGTCTGGTCTACTACGGCGGTCATGCCCAAGCCTTTACTGCTCATTTCTAGCAGTGCTCTGCTTAAGGCGCTGCCTAGTGCAATGCTCGGAATGGCGTCGCCGGTATGCATAATACTGTCTATTTTTAGCAGTAGGCGTCGGCCTAATGCGCCGCCGGGGTGAGACATGGCGAAGTCGTTGGCAGTAAAGCCGCGGGCTTCTAGTAAGGCAATGGCCAGTGCGTCGCCCATGACCAGCGTCACGGTGGTGCTTGAGGTCGGGGCTAAATTGAGTGGGCAAGCTTCTTCGCTAACGCCAACATTTAAGTGCACATCAGCAGTGGTGGCGAGTTCTGATGCTGGGTTGCCTGTGAGTGCGATGACCGGCACGGCAAGCAATTTCAGCAAAGGTAAAATAGTGATGAGCTCTGCGGTGGTGCCAGAGTTAGACAGGGCGATGACCACATCACCGGCGGTGATCATGCCTAGATCGCCGTGGCTGGCTTCGCCTGGGTGAACAAAAAATGCCGGAGTGCCAGTGCTGGCGAGGGTGGCCGCAATTTTTTTGCCGATGTGGCCGGATTTTCCCATGCCAGTGACCACCACGCGGCCTTTGCATGCCAATAAAATACGGCAGGCATGTTCAAAGCTTTCGTCGATGCGTTCTGCTAAAACACTCACCGCGTCGCGTTCCATGGTGATTACACGCTGGGCAGAGCTGATAAAACTTGGATTATTACTCACTAAAGTTACCTTGGATTGTTTGCGTTGCCCGTTCAGCTGGGGCTAATGTTCTGTATGATAATTTCCAATGTGACAAATTAACAGGTTTAGCTAAGGTCGGAATTGGGAGTCATTGGCGTAAAATGGGGTCGAAGCTCGCAGTTGCCCGTATTTTATTGGTAATGACCGACGGATAAAAATTAAGGGGATAGTATGTTCAAAAAAATAGCAATGACGGTATTCATGGTGTTCGGCATGCTTTCGCAGAGCTTTGCCGCAGATAAAGGCCCCTACGAAGTGGTGGCGGATACTACCCAGGAATTAGTGAAAGTTATTGAAGATGCACGGAGTTATGTCGATAAAGATCCGCAGCGATTTAATAACGAAGTTCGTCGGATAATGGACGATGTTGTCGATTTCCAAAGTTTTGCACGTGGCATTATGGGGAAATACGGCAGTCGTGGTTACTACGAAAGTTTAAAAACCGAAGCCGAGCGCGCCCAGTTTCGTGATCGGGTAATTCGGTTTACCAACAGCTTTAAAGACGGTTTGATTAATACCTACTCAAAAGGTTTGCTGGGCTTTAATGGTAATCGTATTGAAGTGCAGCCGCTGGCAGATGACGTAGATTTGTCTGGTAGCGTGGGTGTACGTCAGGATATTTACGGTGAGCGTCCTAAGCCTTATCAAGTTCTGTATACCGTTCGTCAGGGTTCTGATGGCGCTTGGAAATTACGCAACGTGATCATCGAAGGTTTGAACTTGGGTCGTATTTATCAAAACCAATTTGATGCTGCAGTGAAACAATATAATGGCGATATCGATAAAGTCATTGATAACTGGACTGTCGCACCTCAAGAGGTGATGGAAAAGACCGCTGAGTAAATAGGTCACCTCGCGGCGAGGCGACCAGCCCACTCCCTAGGGTTTCGCCTCGCCATGTTCCCCGCAATTGCGTACAATTCCGCGCTTGAGTAATGCGGTAGTAGGTATGAGCGGAATGGGCATGCAAATAGAACATATTGAACAGCGTCTTTCAGAGCATTTTCCCAGTAGTGAATTAGCGGTTAATGGCGACGGCAGTCATTTTGACGTGCGCGTTGTTAGCGAAGCGTTTGCGGGTTTGCGCGCTGTAAAGCGTCAGCAACTAGTCTACGCAGCGGTAAATGATTGGATTCGGGATGGCTCTTTACATGCCATTAATATTAAAGCGTTGACCCCCGAAGAAGCCCAGTCTTAAGGCTAACCGGATTTTCCAGGAGATTTCATGGATAAGTTGCTTATATCCGGCGGCGGCCCCTTGGCCGGCGAAATTCGTATTTCCGGTTCAAAAAATGCGGCTCTGCCCATTTTGGCGGCCACATTATTGTCTAGTGAGCCGGTGATGATTCGTAACCTGCCTCATTTACACGACATTACCACCATGATTGCGCTACTGCGCAGCATGGGCACGGAATTGATTGTTGACGAGAATATGGGCGTCGAAATCAACGGTTCAACCACCACCGAAACTACCGCGCCTTACGAATTAGTGAGAACCATGCGCGCGTCGATTTTGGTGTTGGGGCCATTGCTGGCTCATTTTGGCCACGCGCGGGTGTCTTTTCCCGGCGGCTGCGCCATTGGTAGCCGACCTGTAGATCAGCATTTGCGTGGCTTAGAGGCCATGGGCGCGATTATTGATGTCGATGCCGGTTATATCACTGCGCGGGCGCCCGAGGGTGGTTTACGCGGTGCGCATGTCTTGTTCGACATGGTGACTGTGGGCGGCACTGAAAACGTTATGATGGCGGCAGCCTTGGCGAAAGGCAGAACGGTATTAGAAAATGCTGCACGTGAGCCAGAAATCGTCGATTTAGCCAATTGTCTTATCGCAATGGGCGCCAAAATCAGCGGCCACGGTAGCGCGACCATTGTGATTGATGGTGTTGAGCGCCTACATGGATGTACCTACAACGTGATGGCAGACCGTATTGAAGCTGGCACCTACTTGGTTGCGGCGGCAGCGACACGGGGTTCTATTCGTTTGCGCGATATCGGCCCAGATACCTTAGAAGCGGTATTGGTTAAGCTTGAAGAAGCTGGGGCTAAAATCGAGTCTGGCGCAGATTGGATTAGTTTAGATATGGAAGGGCGTCGGCCTAAAGCGGTTAATATTAAAACCGTGCCGTATCCCGGCTTTCCCACCGATATGCAGGCGCAATTTACGGCGATGAATGCGGTCGCAGATGGCGTTTCGCACGTGACGGAAACTATTTTTGAAAACCGCTTAATTCAAACCCATGAAATGAATCGAATGGGCGCTAAAATCACTATTGAAGGCAATACGGCTATGATTACCGGCACCGAGCGACTTAAAGCCGCACCGGTAATGGCGAGTGATTTACGTGCCTCAGCAAGCCTGGTCATTGCGGGGCTGGTGGCGGACGGCGATACCTTGGTCGATCGGATTTACCACATCGACCGTGGCTATGAGTGTATTGAGGAAAAGTTCTTGGCACTCGGCGCAACGATTCGCCGCGTAGCGAGCTAGATATTATTAATTCAGTGCCTGGAGTTTATTTGTGGATCAGCCGGTTACTATTGCCCTAACTAAGGGGCGTATTTTAAAAGAAACCCTGCCTTTATTAGCCGAGGCTGGCATTGTGCCGGCTGAAGATATTAGTACCAGTCGCAAGCTGATTTTTGAAACTAATCATCCACATATTCAGTTGATCGTTATTCGCGGAACCGACGTGCCAACCTACGTAAAGTTGGGGTCGGCGGATATTGGTGTGGCGGGTAAGGATATGCTGCTAGAGGTTGGCGCCGGTGATATGTACGAGCCGCTGGATCTTAATATTGCGCGCTGCAGACTAATGACCGCCGGTCGGGTGGGGGAGGCCCTGCCGCAGGGTCGAGTTCGCGTGGCCACGAAATTTGTCAATGTGGCTCGTCGTCATTTTGCTGAACGTGGTATTCAAGTCGAGCTGATTAAACTTTATGGCGCGATGGAATTGGCGCCGCTGATGAATTTGGCAGATTTGATTGTCGATATCGTCGATACCGGCAATACCTTGCGTGCCAATGGTATGGAGCCGCGGGATATGATTGCCGACGTGAGTTCGCGCCTGGTGGTCAACAAGGCGGCAATGAAGCGCAAGCACCACAGCATTCAAGATATTATTGCTAAATTAACTGCGGCTGTGGAAGCGCGTCAGCGCGCGGAGGAGGTTGCCAGCAATGGCTAATACTCTGATCAATAGAATGAATACCGCTGATGCCGGTTTTGATGCCGCATTAACGGCACTGTTAGACTGGGAGTCGGTGTCGAATCCTGCCGTGGTTGAAACGGTGGCGGGCGTGCTTGCCAAAGTGCGCGCAGACGGCGATGCAGCTGTACTCGAGTTTACTCAACGATTTGATGCTTGGGAGGCGCTGAGCGCTGCCGATTTAGAAATTCCGCGCAGCCGCGTTCAAGCCGCATTAGAGAGTATTGATGCTGATGTGCGGGCGGCGCTAGAAACCGCTGCCGAGCGTATTCGCAGCTATCACCAGCATCAGCGGCAAGAGTCGTGGTCTTACCGTGAAGCGGATGGCACCTTGCTGGGGCAGCAAATTACCGCTTTAGAGCGAGTTGGCTTGTATGTGCCGGGCGGCAAAGCAACCTATCCGTCATCTGTATTGATGAACGCGATACCCGCTAAAGTGGCGGGTGTTGATGAGTTAATTATGGTGTCGCCCACACCGAAAGGTTTTGTGAACGACATGGTGCTTGCCGCAGCGGCGATTGCCGGTGTTGACCGTATCTTTTCCATTGGTGGCGCGCAGGCAATTGCGGCCTTGGCCTACGGCACGGAATCTATTCCTAAGGTCGATAAAATCGTTGGGCCGGGCAATATTTATGTGGCCACTGCTAAGCGCCAGGTATTTGGTAGTGTTGGTCTGGATATGATTGCCGGGCCGTCTGAAATTTTAGTTATCTGTGACGGTAAAACCGATCCTGATTGGATCGCGATGGATTTGTTTTCGCAAGCGGAGCACGATGAAGACGCACAATCGATTTTACTGAGTCCAGACGCGGAATTTTTAAATCAAGTCGAAGCCAGTATGGCGCGTTTGCTACCTGAGTCTGAGCGGGCAGATATTATTCGCCAGTCGCTGTGTGTTCGCGGTGCGCTGGTTTTGGTTAAGGATATAGACGAGGCAATTGCGCTAAGCAATCGTATCGCGCCTGAGCATTTAGAATTGTCGGTTGATAATGCTGAAGCGCTACTTCCTAAAATACGCCACGCCGGCGCCATTTTTATGGGCCGTTATACCCCGGAAGCGCTGGGTGATTACTGTGCAGGGCCAAATCACGTTCTCCCCACTTCGGGCACGGCGCGGTTTTCCTCACCCTTAGGTGTGTATGATTTTCAAAAGCGCTCTTCGCTGATTGGCTGCTCCGCTACAGGTGCGTCTGAGCTGGCTAAAGTGGCGTCGGTATTGGCGCGGGGTGAGTCGCTGACAGCACATGCTCGCAGCGCGGAATATCGCTTATTGGATGATAGTAATGAGTAGGTTTTGGAGTCCCTTCGTTAAAGACTTGGTGCCTTATGTGCCGGGTGAGCAGCCTAAGTTAAGTAAATTAACTAAGCTAAACACCAATGAAAATCCCTATGGCCCGTCGCCTAAAGTGTTGGCGGCAATAAAAGCTGAAGCGGGCGATAGCTTGCGGCTTTATCCTGACCCGAATAGCGACGTTTTGAAAACCGCTATTGCGGAGTACCACGGCGTGTCCACTGGCCAAGTGTTTGTTGGTAATGGCTCTGACGAAGTTTTGGCGCATATTTTTCACGGCCTATTTCAGCACGGCAAGCCACTGCTGTTTCCGGATATTACCTATAGTTTTTATCCGGTGTATTGCGGTTTATATCAAATTCCGTTTGAAGCTATTCCGCTAGATGAGTCATTTCAAATTCGGATTGAAGAATATCGCGGTATTAATGGCGGCATTATTTTCCCCAATCCGAATGCGCCGACGGGCTGCTTTTTACCGTTGGCGGAAGTTGAGCGTTTATTGGCGGTAAATAATGAAACCGTGGTGGTGATTGATGAAGCCTATGTGGATTTTGGCGGCGAGTCCGCGATCTCCCTTGTTGATCGCTACCCCAATTTATTAGTGACTCAAACTCTGTCTAAGTCGCGCTCTTTGGCGGGCTTGCGGGTTGGTTTTGCGGTAGGTCATCCAGATTTGATTGAGGCCTTAGAGCGCATTAAAAATAGCTTTAACTCCTACCCTCTAGATCGTTTAGCGCAATTAGGCGCGGCGGCGTCATTTGCTGATCAGGCTTATTTTGAGCAGACCTGTCAGGCGGTAATAACTGAGCGCGAAGCGCTGGTGAGCCGATTGGCGGCTTTGGATTTTCAGGTGTTGCCGTCGACGGCGAATTTTGTATTTTGTCGGCACCGCAGCCGAGACGCAGCAGAATTGGCGGCGGGCTTGCGGGAAGATGGTGTGATCGTTCGACATTTTAAACTGCCGCGCATTGAGCAATATTTGCGTATTACCATCGGTCGGCCAGAAGATAGTGAGGTTTTATTTACCTCGCTACAGCGGCTGCTAGCGACTGCCTAAATAACTGTGCGGCCTAGCTATTAGGCCGCATGGCGACTTCGGTCTCAATGGTCATGGGTTCTTCGCCGCGTAGCAGCGCAATTTTGACTCGCTCACCGGGGCGGGTATATGTAATCAATTTCATCCCAGCGTGGCCGTCGCCAACTTGCTCACCGTTAATATTAATAAGAATATCACCGATTTTTAGTCCGGCTTTTTCTGCTGGGCCGCTGTTGGCTAAGGCGGTGATGATGACGCCATTTGTACCAACGCCAACAGGTTGAACTTCAATCCCTAGCCAGCCGCGCAGTGGTCGTCCGTAACTGATTAGGTCGCTCATGGTGCGCAGGGCTAGGTCGGTTGGTATTGCCAGGCCGATTCCCGTTGAGCCACCGCTTTGGGTGTAAATAGCAGTGTTGATACCAAGCAGGCGGCCTTTGGTGTCGATTAGCGCGCCACCAGAGTTACCTGGGTTGATAGCTGCGTCGGTTTGAATAAAGTTTTCGAACTGGCTTAGCCCCAATCCATAACGGCCGGTGGCGCTGACAATGCCTTGGGTGACGGTTTGGCCAAAGCCGTAGGGGTTGCCAATGGCAAGCACGATATTGCCGACATGGATTTTGCCTGGGTCGCCAATGGTAATGCTGGTGAGGTTGTCGAGGTCTATTTTCAATACCGCAAGGTCGGTGTCGGCGTCGCTGCCGATAACACTGGCTAGGGCTTGGCGGCCGTCGTGTAGCAGCACAAGAATTTCATCGGCGCCTTTAATAACGTGGTAATTTGTTAATAGGTAGCCAGCATCGCTTACAATAACGCCCGACCCTAAGCTGCGTTCAAGCTGTTGTTTGACGCGGCCATTACGGCTAAAGAAATGTTTAAAAAGTGGGTCATCTGCTAGCGGGTGGCGCTGCTCTACCACTTTGGTGGTGTAGATATTGGCGACGGCGGGCGCGGCGTGTTCCACGGCATAAACGTAGTCGTGATCGCGTTGTCCGGGCAGATAAGCAAGTATGCAGAAGCCGAGTAAAATACCACAGACGGTGGGCCAGATAAGGGGTTTCAGGCTGTACCGTGTCAAGTGCCGGTCCTCGCTAGATGATTAAGGGTGTGAGCGCGACGTGCTCGTCTTAATGGGGTGCTAGCCTAGCACGAAAAGTGAATTTGCAGAATGAATGTGAGGGTTTATGACGGTTTCTCTTCAGGCTTTGGTCGCGGCGGCAGATAAAATATTAGAACCCGCGCATTTCAATGATTACTGCCCCAATGGTTTGCAAGTGGCAGGCGGTACGGCGGTGACCCGCATTGTGTCGGGAGTGACGGCGTCGCAGGCGCTAATAGAGGCGGCGATAGACGAACAGGCTGACGCCATATTGGTACATCACGGCTATTTTTGGCGCGGCGAAGATCCCTGTATTGTTGGTATGAAGCGCAACCGGTTGGCTTTATTGCTGGCCAATAATATCAGTCTTATTGCCTACCACCTGCCGTTGGATGCACATCCAGTGCTGGGGAATAACGCGCAATTAGCTAGGCGCTTAGGTATTGTTGTTGAGGGTGGTCTTGAGCCGAATAATCCTCGTTCGGTGGGTAATATTGGTAGCTTGGCGCAAGCGATGAGTGCGGCGGCCTTTGCGGATCACGTAGAGCAAGTGTTGGGTAGAAAACCCTTGCTAGAGCTTGGGCACGGGCGGCCGATAAAGCGCATTGCGTGGTGTACAGGTGGTGCGCAGTCTTACATCGATAAGGCGGCAGCGGCGGGGGTGGATGCGTATTTAAGTGGCGAGGTGTCTGAGCCGACGATATTGGCAGCCCGCGAGCTGGGTATTCATTATATTGCGGCGGGCCATCACGCCACCGAGCGTTATGGTATACAGGCTTTAGCGGAAACGCTGGCAGATCAATTTGGCTTGGTTCATCGCTTTATCGATATTGATAATCCGGCCTGACGGATGCGTCGGCCGGCTATCGCGATTTAGGGCTTACGCTTAATAATTAGGCGTGGGGAGAAACGGGAGGCTCAATATGATCCTGCGGCTTTTTCTCTGCATCCATGCCAAATTCTTCGTGAAGCGCACCTTTTCTACCTGGTTGTCTTGGTGCGTAGTCAAGTGGTGGCGCAGAGGGGGCGAGCTTGCTTGGTTTATTGTCTAGTACTGGGCGGCCCTCTGGAATGGCTTGTAGGGGGCTGATGCCAGTGCTGTGCAGATTTTGTGCGCCGTCAACGATATGGTTATGAACACTGCGATAGCTTTCGGCTAATTCATTGAGTAGCTCGCCAGTGCGGTCAAAGTGATTACTGACTTGCTGCTGGTAATCTTGCTGCTGACGCTGCATATCATTGAACTGTTTTTCCAGTGCCGCACGATTTTGCTGCTCTGGTCTCATGCGTCCAATAATGAAGTAGCCTATCGCTGTGCCGATGAGCAGGCAGATAATGGCGACGGCGATTAGGGTGTTGGTGTCTTGCACAGAGGCTCCTCCGATGAGTTGACGTGGTTGTCACTCTATATGAGCAACAGTATAACTGCTCACCGCTCCGTGTTCAGTATTCCCCGATAAAAAATTGCCAATTCGATCTAGGGTCGGTACAGTTGCGCCCGTCTTGAAAGAGGCTATAAGGAATGTCTACACCGATACAGCGCTATCAACACGACCTAACTCAAGCCGATTTTTCCTATGATCCGGCTCAAGAACATGCAGTTCAGTGCTTGCAGCGTTTATACGAAGATTTACTCGCTCAGCCATCGCAGCATAATACCGGCTTTTTTGCGCGCGTAAGTGCGCGCTTTAGTGGTCGTGGCGAGGCTGCGCCTGCTATTCGAGGTTTGTATTTTTGGGGTGGTGTGGGGCGGGGCAAGACGTATTTGATGGATACGTTTTTTGATACTTTGCCTTTTGAGAATAAAATGCGCGCGCACTTCCATCGCTTTATGCAGCGTGTACATCGCGAATTAAAGTCACTATCTGGCGAGAAAAATCCGCTGGTTATTGTTGCAGATCGCATTGCGGACGAAGCTAGGGTGATTTGCTTTGATGAATTTTTTGTCTCAGACATCACCGATGCGATGATCTTGGCGGGTTTGTTTGATCGTCTTTTTGCTCGTGGCGTGGTGCTGGTAGCGACGTCAAATATCATCCCTGATGGTTTGTATAAAGATGGTTTGCAGCGCGCACGGTTTTTGCCTGCCATCGCCTTGATAAAAGAGCGCGTCGATGTGGTTAATGTCGATGGTGGTGTTGACTACCGCCTGCGGGCGCTGGAGCAGGCCGAGCTTTACTATCACCCGCTGGGCGAGGCGGCAGATCAAAGTTTGGCGCAGAGCTTTAAGCGTTTGGCGCCAGAGGCCGCCTGCGCTGATCAGCAGCTTGATATAGAGGGGCGGCAAATTCAGGCCCTATTTGTTGCTGACGACGTGGCGTGGTTTGATTTTTCTGAGCTGTGCGACGGGCCGCGCAGTCAATACGATTATATTGAGCTGGCGCGAGTTTTCCATGCGGTGCTCATTAGTAATGTGCCGCAAATGGGCGTGGGCCGCGATGATCAGGCGCGACGTTTTATTAATTTGATAGATGAGTTTTACGACCGCAACGTGAAGCTGGTATTATCTGCGGCCGCTCCGCTGGAACAGCTATATACCGGTGGTCGTTTGGATTTTGAGTTTGAGCGTACCCAGAGTCGTTTGCTTGAAATGCAATCTGAGGAATATTTGGCCTGCGAGCACCGGCCTTAGGTCATCGAGAATTATGACTTATAAAAGCAATATTCCACTTGAAAAACCCTTGGCGCTTATGTAGTATTCGCGCTCTTTGTTCGGTACGGGCCCTATAGGCGAGAAACATGAAAACCTTAAGCGCAAAACCCAGTGACGTAATACACGACTGGTACGTAGTAGACGCCG
>JAGPVP010000051.1 GCA_018066965.1 Zhongshania sp.
CGACCTAGCTGATAGCGACAAAATCTGCGACTGCGGTTGTGCGTTAACCCGCATCGGTGAAGATATTAGCGAGCAGCTCGACATCATTCCCGCGACCGTTCAAGTCTTACAGCACGCCCGTCAAAAGTACGCCTGTAAAGCTTGTGAGTCGACCGTACGTACAGCGGCGCTGCCGCCGCAGCCAATTCCAAAGAGCAATGCCAGTGCGGGTTTACTTGCGTACATCGCGACTGCCAAATACCAAGATGCACTACCGCTGCACCGCCAAGAAAACATCTTCAAGCGGATGGATGTTGATATCCCGCGTAACACACTGGCAAATTGGATGATGCGTTGTAGCGACCTGATCTCTCCGCTTATTGCCGAGCTGGATAGAGAAATACGGCGAGGCAAGATCATCCAGTGTGATGAAACCCCGCTCCAGGTACTAAAAGAACCGGATAAGCCGCCCAGTAGCCAATCGTATATGTGGGTTAGGCGCAGTGGCGGGCCTGACCGTTCCATTGTGTTGTTTGATTATGCGGATAGCCGAGCCGGTAGTATTGCCGCAGGCCTACTGGACGGCTTTAGCGGGTATCTACAAACGGATGACTATGCGGGCTATCACGCGACAGGACGCCAAGAAGGGCTCACCCACCTTGGTTGCTGGGCTCATGCCCGTCGCAAATTTGTAGAGGCGCAAAAAGCGGCTACACCCAAAGACAAAAAAGCAAAGCGCATCGGCAAAGCCGATGTTGCCATTAACTTCATTGCGAAGCTTTATGCTGTGGAAAAGCAGGCAAAGCACATCAGTCGTGAAGATCGGTACACACTGAGACAAGAGCTCAGCGTGCCCCTACTCCAAGTGCTGCGAGAATGGCTGGATAAGACCTTGCACAGCACGTTACCGAAAGGCGCGCTGGGAACCGCGCTAGGTTACCTAGATAAAAACTGGGAAAAGCTGATTCGCTATACCGACGACGGCGATGTGAACATCGACAACAACCTAGCGGAAAACGCGATAAGACCGTTCGTCATTGGCCGAAAGAATTGGTTATTTAGCGCCACGCCAAGAGGTGCCCACGCTAGTGCATCACTGTACAGCCTGATTGAAACGGCAAAGGCCAATGGACTTGAGCCTTACCACTATTTGCGCGACGTGTTCGCAACACTCCCAAGCGTAAAGACCGAGGAAGAGTTGCAGGCGCTGCTGCCTTGGGCAAAACACTGAGAAAACAAATAAAGTAGCAGGAAGGCAGCCGCCTTCTTGGCAATGCCCCACCATCCCTTGCAAGTCCTCATCCTGAGAATGCCTTCCATGCTATGGGCTCATCCTGAGCTTATGAAAACTATAGATGCCTTAGTCGAGATTGCAAAGAATAAATAGGGTGGGGTTTGTTGAGCGCTTACAAACATCAGGTGGTTCTGTAATTATAGATAGTTGGGGGAGGGTGTTAGCTGAGGCAGGTCTTGGAGAGGTATGTATTCTCGCAGATTATGATTCAGCTGAGCAGAATGCGCTGCGTCTAAGGATGCCGGTCGCCCAGCATCGCCGTTTATAAAACGTTCCACTTAGTTTTTGGGCAAGTGCTCTTGCAGTTCTTTTAAGTATTGAAATAATTTGCGTTTGGCTGCGGGGGGCTTGTTGGCTTTCGCATCTTTGCCAATTTGTAAGATCAGTGTTCTGAGTCGTTGACGATCTGCGTCAGGGAATTGCGCGACTACTTTCTCTATCGCTGGTAACCCTTCTTCAACGATGTCATCTCGCAGGTCTTCCAAACGATGGAAGGCGCGCGCTAGTTCACGCTGTCCTTCTTCACGTTTAGTTAAGCCCGCCTCTATTTCGCTGAGGTCGATGCCGCGCATCAACTTGCCAATGTATTGCAACTGGCGGCGTAAGCCTTCTCGGCTGGTTAGGCGTCGTGCAGTTGCGATGGCCTCGCTAAGATGCTCGTCACGGATGGGTATCTTGGCTAACTCGTTATTACTGAGCTTGACCAGTTTTTCACCGAGCTCCTGCAGAGCCTGCATTTCTTTTTTTAGCGCGGTTTTACTGGGGCGTTCTAATTCTGATTCGGTCACGTTGCGATCCGTTTAATTCATTTAATATTGTTGGATTAAGCTAGCCGTAAAAATAGCTGGCGAGTCCGAGGAACGATAAAAAGCCAATGACGTCAGTCACGGTGGTAAGCACCACGCCACCTGCCAGAGCTGGGTCTATATTCAATGATTTCATCGCTAGCGGCAGTACTGCGCCAGCGAGAGCCGCAGTCAGTAAGTTAATAATAATCGCGGCACCGATTATGCCGCCCATTAAGGGGTCGTCAAACCACAGGGTGGTTGCACCGGCAACGATGATCGCCCAAACCACCCCATTAATGGCGCCGACTGCCATTTCGCGATTGATCAGCCAGCGGCTGTTGTCGCGGCTGATATGTCCCAATGCCATACCGCGAATGACCACGGTGAGTGTTTGGGTGCCGGCTACGCCGCCCATGCTTGCCACTATTGGCATTAGTACGGCGAGAGCGACGACTTTTTCGATGGTGCCTTCGAATAGATTAATTACCGCCGAGGCGATAAACGCGGTGAGCAAATTAATACCTAGCCACACGGCTCGGCGCGGCGCGGTGGTGAGAACGGCGGCAAAGGTATCTTCGTCCTCGTCCAAACCCGCCATACTCATTAATGAGTGGTCAGATTCTTCACGGATAACGTCGACGACGTCATCTATGGTGATACGGCCTAGCAGCAGGCTGTTGTCATCGACGACGGGGGCCGATACCCAGTCGTGTCTTGCGAAGAGCGTGGCGACCTCGCGCGAGGACATGCGAGCGGGGATGGGTTCCACCTCGGTGTCCATTATTTCTCGAACTGTGACGCTGGGGTCGGATACCAATAGCTTACGCAGTGATAGCACGCCGATGTACTGATCGTTGCGATTGACCACCAGCAAGCTATCGGTCATTTCTGGCAGTTGCTCGTGACGACGCAGATAACGCAATGCCACGTCTAGAGTAATATTTGGTCGTACCGTAATGGTGTCGGTGTTCATCAAACCACCGGCACTGTCCTCGTCGTAGGACAGGACGTGCTCGACTCGAATCCGATCTTGATGATCCATTGAGTCGAGAACTTCACGAATTACACGGTCGGGCAGCTGCTGGAGTATATCTGCGATATCATCCGCTTCGAGACCTTCGGTAATAGTCGCGACTTCTTCCGCGTCCATTTGACGCAGGAACTGGCTTTGAACTTCATCGTTAAGATGCTGGAGAATGTCGCCTTCATTCTCGATGTCGATCAGCTGCCACAGCACGCTACGAATTTTATGCGGAGTGGATTCTATTAAATGGGCAGCGTCAGCAGGGGGCAAACCGTTTAACATGCGACGGATTTGCAGAAAGCCCCCCGAACCCAAAGCTTCGTTTAGGGTTTTGAGTTGGCTCTCGGTTTGAAGCTTGTCAGCAGTCTGGGCCATACCTATCCCTAGCGTTTTATATAGGAGACTAGATTTACCTGAGCCATTAGGTGAAAAGAGAGTCTTGGTTAATTATCCTTTAAAGTGCTCTCTGCAACAATCCGCAGCAGTCGGCTACTAGCATAAATAAGTCATATTACGCTTATTATTCTGCTTCGCCGAAACGTTGAGAAATAATATCGAGCACCGCAGATAGCGCTTCTTGTTCATCTCCACCATCGCAGCGCACGGTAATTTCGGTGCCTTTGCTAGCGGCTAACATCATCACGGCCATAATGCTTTTGCCGTCGACCGATTTGTCATTGATACTGATTTGAATATTGGCGGCAAATGCGCCTGTCGTTGCGACTAGTTTTGCGGCTGCGCGGGCATGTAAGCCGAGCTTGTTAATGATTATTATATTGGACTCGACCATCGTGGGTACTCTAGTGTAGTTCGCGATGGCGAACTTGCAGGTCTGGATGGGTCTTACGCAAGGCCTTGGCAAGCGTTTCAACCATGTATACTGAGCGATGTTGACCGCCGGTGCAACCGATGGCAATGGTGAAATAGCTGCGGTTGCTCGCCTCGATTTTAGGTAGCCAATGCTGCAAATATTGCAGGATGTCGTCGTACATCAGCATCACGTCTGCTTGGCTGCTCAAGTAGTTCTGTACTTCGCTGTCTTGTCCGGTGAGTGTGCGGAGTCCATCTTGCCAGTGCGGATTGGGTAGCATACGAAGATCGTAAACTAGGTCTGCATCAATCGGCAGACCGCGTTTAAACCCGAAGGATTTCAATTGTACGGCGAGCTTGCTGGCATCTACCCCCAAAATACGATCGCGAATAGCTGCGCGTAGTTCGTGCACCGTCATGTCACTGCTGTCGATAGCTAATGACGCCTCAACCACGATGGGTTCGAGCAGTGTTGATTCAAGCTTTATTGCATCGGCAAGAGGCAGTGAATCGGTGGTTAGCGGATGCCGGCGTCGCGTTTCACTAAAGCGTTTTATTAACTTATCGTCGCCCGCATCTAAAAATACGATGCGCAGGTGGGCGTGTTTTTTAACTTCGTCGCACAGTGATTTAAATCGAGCTAATTCATCCTGAGAGTTGCGAGCATCAATGCAGACAGCGACTTGCTTGTGGACTTTCAGCGGGCTTTGCGAAAGCTCGCGGACCAGTGCGGGAAGCAGTGACACCGGTAAATTGTCGATAGCATAAAAGCCTTCGTCTTCTAATTGGTGGAGGGCCGTACTTTTCCCGGAGCCCGATCGACCGCTTAGAATGATGAGTTCCATTTTAGCTTGCTATCGCGCGCTTGAATAAGGCTTCGGTGTTCTCGGCGCTGCGCAACTTACTGCGGTAATCGGCTTCATTGAACGCGGTCGCTAGTGCGCCAAGTACTTTTAAATGCTCGTCGTGGGCCTCGGCGGGCACAATAAGCGCGAATATAAGATCGACGGGCTCGTCATCGACGGCCTCAAAATCAATGGCCTGTTCTAATTTGAGCAACATGCCGGTGATTTGAGTGCAGCGGCTGCTGCGGCAGTGTGGAATGGCGACACCGTGGCCTAAGCCTGTACTGCCTAGGCGTTCGCGGGCGAGCAATTCATTAAATAACTCGTCCGCATCAAATTCTGTGTTATCTGCTGCAATACCGGCAGCGATATATTCAAGTAAGCGTTTTTTACTGGTAACGGACGCACCGTATTCGGTGCGCCCTTCTGTGAGTATTGAGTCAAGTGTCATGATAATTACGTGGTTAACTTCAGTTAGTATCGCGGGGTCTTAGCGACCCAGCGATTTTTCTTTGTGTTTGATTAATTGGCGATCAAGTTTGTCGGTCAGACTGTCAATTGCAGCATACATATCCTCTGATTCACAAGTAGCAAATAAGTCTGCACCTGCAACGTGTACTGTTGCCTCGGCCTTTTGAACGAGTTTTTCTACCGTCAGAGTGACATCGGTGTTGGTGATATTGTCAAAGTGTCGCTGCAGTTTTGTGAGTTTATTGTTTACATAATCGCGGAGGGCGGGGGTAACGTCTACGTGATGACCACTTACAGTAATCTGCATATATTGCTCCTTCATCGCTAAAAAATGCTGGCGCCTCGCGGCGAGTTGCAACGTGCGGCGATCGTTAGATCACCACATTGTGAGATCTATGCACGAATTTCTTTTTGCCCGCTGGCTGCGGCATAAAGGGCAGTTAATTGGATATGGATTAATATCCTCATGTTTGCACTTTTCCTCGCCAGAGAACAAAATTCCGGCTCGTGTATGGCTCTCTTTAAACTAGTCGTTTCCGCTCATTAGAGGGCGGAATGACCAGTGATTCTCTGTATTTTGCAATGGTTCGCCGCGCAACTTGAATACCTTGTTCGGCGAGTAAGTCTGTGATTTTACTGTCGCTTAAAGGTTTGCGAGGGTTTTCCGCCGCAACCAATTTTTTAATCAGTGCCCGTATTGCTGTGCTCGAGCATTCGCCGCCAGTATCTGTAGATACATGACTTGAAAAGAAGAACTTTAGTTCAAAAATTCCGCGTGGCGTGTGCATGTATTTTTGGGTGGTGACCCGCGAAATAGTGGATTCATGCATGCCGACCGCCTCGGCGATATCGTGTAAAACCAGAGGCTTCATGGCTTCTTCGCCATATTCCAGGAAGCCGCGTTGGTACTCGACGATTTTTGTAGCTACTTTCATCAGGGTTTCATTGCGACTGATTAAGCTTTTAATGAACCACCGTGCTTCTTGGAGATTGTCGCGGATATAGTCATTGTCACTGGCATTGCTACTCTGCCGAGCCATTGACGCATACTGCGCATTGATTTGAATTTTTGGCGCAATATCGGGGTTTAGCTCTACCAACCAACGTCCCTCTTTCTTGCTTACGAACACATCGGGAATAACGTATTCGGTGTCATCACTGCCGATCGCGTTGCCGGGAGTCGGATCTAGTGACTGAATAAGCTTGAGGATATCGCGCAGCTGATCTTCTTTTAAACGGCAGCGACGCATAATTTGATTGTAGTCGCGATTGCCGAGTTGAGCCATATATTGGCTTACGACTAAACACGCCTCGTCGACGTAGGGCGTGTTGCGTGGCATTTGTTTGAGTTGAATCAACAGGCATTCTTGTAGATCTCGACCACCTACGCCTGGTGGGTCGAATTGTTGGATGAGGTGTAATACCGCATTTACTTCTTCTATCTCTATCGCGTCGTTGTCAAAGCCTTCTACAAGCTCTTCTGGATTGACGGTAAGTCTGCCTTTTTCATCGATGCCATCGATGATGGCGTCGGCGATCATTTGGTCTATATCGGACAGGCGGCTTAAGTTGAGTTGCCAGCGCAAATGATCTTGCAGGGAATCTGAGCTCGAGTGCCGATAGTCGTTGTTGTAGTCACTATCCTCGCCGGAGGAGCTACTGCCGGAACCGCTACCGCTGGTTTGAAATACGTCGTCCCACTGGCTGTCCACCGGAAGATCTTCTGGAATATCAATGCGTTCAGCCCATTCCGTGTCGGCTTCAGGCTGAGGCGTTTCTATTTCATTGTCACCCGCTTTTTCGGGCTTTTTGGGTTCGGCTGAGGTGGGTTCGGTGTTGACCTCAATATCGCCGTCGTCGTCGCTGATTTCCAGCAGGGGGTTGGAGTCGAGAGCGGATTGGATTTCTTGTTGGAGGTCTAGAGTAGACAACTGTAATAAACGAATCGCCTGCTGCAGCTGGGGTGTCATTGTCAGGCTTTGGCCGACTTTTAGCTGTAGCGATTGTTTCATAGGCTATGGTTTCTACAACATGATTTAAGTGGTAACGCGAACGGTGTTTTGTTCTACCGGCAATTAAATGCCTCAATGTCAGTGTAGTCGTGACACCGATTCCCTGCAATACCTGTGCCGATTCATTTGTAAGGAACATTACTTACAATGTAAATTTGTCACCTAGGTAAATATCGCGAACGATCTGGTTGTTTAGCACCGTTTCGGCGTTGCCTTCAGCGACGATGCGGCCCTCTCCCACAATGTAGGCTTTATCGCAAATGTCTAAGGTTTCACGGACGTTGTGGTCGGTGATTAATACCCCAATCCCCCGTGCCTGCAGGTGTCTAACAATATTTTGAATGTCGTTAACGGAGATTGGATCGACGCCAGCAAAAGGCTCATCCAGTAAAATAAAGCTGGGTTCGGTGGCGAGTGCGCGAGCAATTTCTACCCGTCGACGCTCGCCGCCAGATAGCGCCATACCCTGGGATTTGCGGATATGCGTAATGTGGAACTCCTGCAGGAGTGCCTCAAGCTTATCTTTGCGCTGACTGCGATTTAGATCGCGCCTCGTTTCCAAAATGGCCATGATGTTGTCGGCCACGCTAAGTTTGCGAAAGATGGACGCTTCTTGGGGTAAATAACCTACACCGTGTTTTGCGCGGCCTTGAATCGACAGCTTAGTGAGGTCGCGGTCATCGAGCTGAATACTGCCGCGATCAGCGTTGACAATGCCCACGATCATGTAGAAACAGGTGGTTTTGCCTGCGCCGTTCGGGCCAAGTAGGCCGACGATTTCACCGCTACTAATCGTCAGCGACACATCCTTAATAATTTCGCGGCCTTTGTAGGCTTTGGCGAGGTTTTTAGCTTGTAAAACGGGCATCGTTATTGGGTTCCCTCTGCGGCAGGTGTTGGCGCCGCGTTGGTGCTTTCTGGGCTTGGGCTAGGTTCGGCAGCGCCTTTGTTATCGCCGCTAGCGGGTGCGTCATCTGGCGCCGCTTGGGGTTGTAGCGTCATTTTGACGCGATTGTCTTTTTCGTTGCTGCCGCCATCAGCTATTACCATTTGCTTACGGCCGCTGTAGACGACCCTATCGCCCGAGATCTTGGAGCCCTGGTGGGTGATTGAAGCATTTCTTTGCAGCAGTATTTCTTCTTGCTGCAAGCTGTATTCAATACGCTGCGCGCTGGCAATAACCACGCCTTCTTCTGCGCGCGGTTGCTGTTCAAAATACGCGGGGCTGCCTTCGGCGATCACCTTTTCTACTTTGCGATCAGACTCGACGATAGTGAGCTTGTCAGCGCGAATTTTTAATGAGCCCTGGCTCATATTGACGTTGCCGATATAGATACCCTGATTATTCTCGTATATCGCGCGGTCAGAGCTCAGGTTGATCGCTTTTTTGCGATCATCGGGAAGGCTGACGGCGATTTGGCTTACAGCGAGGAAAAGCGCGGCAGCAAGTGCGGCTTTAGTAGGGCTCATAGCGACCTTTTACCTGGTTTAGCAGTTCAACGCGCTCATCTTTCAGGCTGGCTTGCATGCCGATTGAGTTTGTTTTGCCGTTGCGTAATTTGAGCGTAAGCGCCAGTGACGTGCTTACCTCACTATTTTCAAGATTAATATTTAGTGCTTCTGTGGAAATTTCCGCCTGGCGAATTAGGTCTTTGACAATGACGGTATTTTCTAGTGTTAGTTGTTCGCCATTTTGTGAAAGTCGTCCCGACTGCGCGCTCGCGGTCCAAGGGCGCTGCTCGGCGATATTACCGATATAGTAGGGCTTTTGTAAGGTGATTGAACCGTCGGAAATTAGGCGCTCGGCGCTATTTGCTCGCCATTGATAGGCTATATCGCCGTTGCTGCTGTATTTAATGCCATTGACGTTAGTCAGGTGTGAGTCGGCATCGGGCGTGGCTTCAAATTGCTCTGTAATACTGAGCTTGCCGCTCTCGCTGTATTGAGTTAAATACACTACTGTTCCTGCTAGTGCGGTTATTGCCGATAGCACCGAAAGTAGTGTGAAAAAGTTAAAGCCTTTCATATTTAAAGGTATTGCTCTAGGGCGTCATTTAGCTTGCCTTGAGCCTTGAGAATGAGCTCGCATATTTCTCTTATTGCGCCATTGCCGCCCGCAGCTTTGGTTTGCCAATCGGCGTGACGAGCAACGTAGTAATGGCCGTTGGCTACGGTAATACCTAGACCAGCCTGGCGAATAGCAGAGAGGTCGGGCAAATCGTCGCCGACGTAGGCAATTTCTTCGAAGCTAAGTCCAAGGTCGCTTCGCAGCTCTTCGAGGGCAACGAGTTTGTCTTCGCGGCCCTGGTAGATTAATTCAATTTTAAGTTCTGCCGCGCGCCGTTTAAGCAGCTCCGAGCTGCGCCCCGTTATAATAGCCGGCTTGATACCCGCATCGCGCAGTAGTTTTATTCCTAAACCGTCGAGGATGCTAAAGGCCTTTATTTCCTCGCCGCTGTTGCCAAAATAAAGACTGCCGTCGGTTAGTACCCCGTCGACGTCCATCGCCAATAGTTTGATGGGTTTTGCTTTCTCGATAACGCTCTGCATTGCTTCTATATTCTCTATGCGACGCCTGCTTTTAGCAGGTCGTGAGTATGGATAACGCCGACTGGTTTGTGTTCACTATCGACGGCCACCAGAACAGTAATTTTGTTATCTTCCATAATACGCAGCGCTTCTGCGGCCATCGTGCCGGGGCGGATGGTACGGCAATTGCGAGTCATAATGTCATCAATTGGGCTGCTGTGTATATCTATGCCGCGATCAATAGCTCGACGTAGGTCGCCGTCTGTAAATATGCCGGCCAGCGCGCCCGATTTATCTACTACTGCAGTCATACCCAAACCTTTGCTGCTCATTTCCAGTAGAGCGCTGCTTAAGGCGCAGCCTAACTCAACGGAGGGTATGGCGGCGCCAGTATGCATTATGCTGTCGATTTTTAGCAGTAGTCGTCTGCCCAATGCGCCACCGGGGTGAGACATTGCAAAGTCATTGGCCGTGAAACCGCGAGCCTCTAAAAGCGCAATCGCAAGGGCGTCCCCCATTACGAGTGTAACCGTGGTACTGGATGTGGGGGCAAGATTGAGTGGACATGCTTCTTCGCTAACGCCTACGTTTAAGTGTACATCCGCGGTTGTGGCCAGTTCTGAGTCTGGTTTGCCTGTTAACGCAATGACGGGTACAGCGAGCAGTTTCAGTAGCGGTAAAATAGTGATGAGTTCTGCGGTGGTCCCAGAATTAGAAAGGGCGATGACTACATCGCCCGCGGTGATCATTCCTAAATCGCCGTGACTGGCTTCACCGGGGTGAACAAAAAAAGCGGGGGTGCCGGTGCTGGCCAGGGTCGCCGCAATTTTATTGCCGATGTGCCCAGATTTGCCCATGCCGGTGACAACCACGCGGCCTTTGCATGCCAGTAAAATATCGCAGGCGCGTTCAAACGAGTCGTCGATCCGGTCAATTAAGACACTAACGGCGTCACGCTCCATGGTGATTACGCGTTGCGCTGACCCAATAAAGCTAGAATTATTGCTCACTCAGAATACCTTAGGTAGTTTGCGTCGCCCGTTCAGCTGGCGCTAATCCTGTGTATGATAATTTCCAATGTGACAAATTAACAGGTTTAGCTAAGGTCTGAATTGGGAGTCATTGGCGTAAAATGGGGTCTTAGCTCGCAGTTGCCCGTATTTTATTGGTAATGAAGCACGGATAAAAATTAAGGGGATGGTATGTGTAAAAAAATAGTATTGGCATTATTTATGGTGTTTGGCCTGTTTTCACAGAGCTTTGCCGCCGACAAAGGCCCCTATGAGGTAGTTGCAGACACTACCCAAGAGTTGGTCAAAGTGATTGAGGATGCGCGTGGTTACATTGACACTGATCCGCAGCGCTTTACCAATGAAGTTCGGCGCATTATGGACGAAGTGGTCGACTTTCAAAGTTTTGCGCGGGGTATTATGGGTAAATATGGCAGTCGTGGTTACTACGAAAGCCTAAAAACGGAAGCCGAGCGTGCGCAGTTTCGCGAGCGCGTAATTCGGTTTACCGATAGCTTTAAAGACGGATTGATCAATACGTATTCAAAGGGCTTGCTTGGCTTTAATGGCAATCGTATTGAAGTGTTGCCATTGGCCGACGATGTGGATTTGTCAGGTAGCGTTGGTGTGCGCCAAGATATTTACGGTGAGCGCGCTAAGCCATATCAAGTTGTCTATACGCTTCGCCAAGGTTCAGATGGTGTCTGGAAATTGCGCAACGTGATTATTGAGGGCTTGAATTTAGGTCGGATTTATCAAAATCAGTTTAACGCCGCAGTTAAACAATATAATGGCGACATAGATAAGGTTATTGCGAACTGGACGGTTGCGCCGCAAGAGGTGATGGAAAAAACCGCAGAGTAACCTTCTTTCTAATAGGCGAGCCGAGCCCTGACTAGGGTTTCGCCTCGCCATGTTCTCCGCAATTGCGTACAATTCCGCGCTTGTGCAAAGTAGTGGTAGGTAAGAGCGGGATGGGCATGCAAGTAGAACATATCGAACAGCGTCTTTTAGAGCATTTTCCCAGTAGTGAAGTTGCCGTGAATGGTGATGGCAGCCATTTTGACGTGCGCGTTGTTAGTGATGCCTTTGCCGGATTACGTGCGGTAAAGCGTCAGCAGCTTGTCTATGCTGCAGTCAATGATTGGATTCGGGATGGCTCTTTACACGCCATTAATATTAAAGCGTTGACCCCCGACGAAGCCCAATCTTAAGGCTAAGCGGAATTTCCAGGAGATTTCATGGATAAGTTGCTTATAACCGGCGGCGGGCCGTTGGCCGGCGAGATTCGTGTTTCCGGTTCAAAAAATGCAGCGCTGCCTATTTTGGCGGCTACATTATTGTCTAGCGAACCGGTGATGATTCGCAATCTGCCGCATTTGCATGACATTACCACCATGATTGCGCTGTTGCGCAGTATGGGAACCGAGTTGATTGTCGATGAAAATCTCGGCGTCGAAATTAATGGTTCAACAACCACCAAAACGACTGCCCCATACGAGTTGGTGAAAACCATGCGGGCCTCGATTTTAGTCTTGGGGCCCTTGTTGGCACATTTTGGCCATGCTCGGGTTTCTTTTCCTGGTGGTTGCGCTATCGGCAGCCGCCCGGTTGATCAGCATTTGCGTGGTTTAGAGGCCATGGGTGCGATAATTGATGTCGACGCCGGTTATATTACGGCAACGGCACCCGAAGGTGGTTTGCGCGGCGCCCATGTCTTGTTTGATATGGTCACTGTTGGCGGCACTGAAAATGTCTTAATGGCCGCAGCGCTGGCGAAAGGGCGCACGGTTTTAGAAAATGCCGCGCGAGAGCCCGAAATCGTTGACTTGGCAAACTGTCTTATCGCGATGGGTGCCAAGATTAGCGGCCACGGTAGTGCGACAATAATTATTGACGGTGTAGAGCGTTTACATGGCTGCACCTATTCAGTTATGCCTGACCGCATTGAAGCCGGCACGTATTTGGTGGCAGCAGCGGCGACCCGGGGCTCTATACGCTTGCGCGGAATAGGGCCTGAAACGCTAGAGGCAGTATTGGTAAAGCTCGTTGAGGCGGGTGCAAAAGTTGAATCCGGTGAAAATTGGATTACCCTCGATATGGAAGGGCGTCGGCCAAAAGCGGTAAATATTAAGACCGTCCCGTACCCGGGTTTTCCCACAGATATGCAGGCGCAGTTTACCGCGATGAATGCGGTTGCCGATGGGGTTTCCCATGTTACTGAAACCATATTTGAAAACCGCCTAATTCAAACCCATGAAATGAATCGAATGGGCGCTAAAATTAGTATAGAAGGCAATACCGCCATGATTACCGGCACCGAGCGTTTGAAAGCGGCGCCAGTTATGGCCAGTGATTTGCGCGCGTCGGCAAGTCTTGTAATTGCCGGTTTGGTTGCGGATGGGGATACGCTTGTGGATCGCATCTATCATATAGACCGTGGCTATGAATGTATTGAAGAGAAATTCCTTGCGCTCGGGGCCACTATTCGTCGCGTTGCCAATTAAATGCTTTACGGTACCTGGAGTTAATTTGTGGATCAGCCGGTTACTATTGCGCTCACCAAAGGGCGTATCTTAAAAGAAACTCTGCCATTGTTGGCGGAGGCGGGCATCGTGCCCGCCGAAGATATAAGCAGCAGTCGCAAGCTGATTTTTGAGACTAACCATTCACATATTCGTTTGATTGTTATTCGCGGCACCGATGTGCCGACCTATGTAAAGCTGGGGTCGGCGGATATTGGTGTGGCGGGCAAAGATATGCTGTTAGAGGTCGGTGCGGGCGATATGTATGAGCCCTTAGATCTTAATATCGCCCGTTGTAAATTGATGACTGCCGGTCGTGTTGGTGAGCACTTGCCGCATGGCCGTGTGCGAGTTGCCACCAAGTTTGTGAATGTCGCTCGCAGGCATTTTGCAGAGCGAGGGATTCAAGTTGAGCTAATTAAGCTTTACGGTGCGATGGAATTGGCGCCCCTCATGGATTTAGCCGATTTAATTGTCGATATTGTGGATACGGGGAATACCCTGCGGGCCAACGGTATGGAGCCGCGTGACATGATCGCCGATGTGAGTTCGCGTCTTGTCGTGAACAAGGCGGCGATGAAGCGTAAGCATAAGAGTATCCAAGATATTATCGCGAAGTTAACGGCTGCGGTTGAAGCCCGGCAGAGCGCGGAGGAGCTTGTCAGCAATGGCTGATACTCTAATAAGGCGCATGAGTAGTGCGGACCTCGATTTTGATGCGGCGCTGACGGCATTACTGGATTGGGAGTCGGTGTCGAACCCCTCGGTGGTGGCAACGGTGGCAGACGTACTTGCAAAAGTTCGCGGCGAGGGCGATGCCGCGATCCTTGAGTTCACGAGGCGTTTTGATAGCTGGGAACCCAAAGTAGCGGCAGATTTGGAAATCCCGCAGAGTCGAATTCACGCCGCCCTTGCAAACATAAATGCGGATGTTCGCGCGGCCCTAGAAACGGCTGCGGAGCGAATAAAAACCTATCACCAGCATCAGCGCCAAGAGTCTTGGTCATATCGCGAAGCAGATGGCACTCTGTTGGGGCAGCAGATTACCGCCTTAGACCGCGTTGGCTTATACGTACCAGGTGGTAAGGCGACTTATCCGTCATCGGTATTAATGAATGCTATACCCGCTAAAGTAGCTGGCGTTGGCGAGTTGATTATGGTGTCGCCGACCCCCAAAGGCTTTGTTAATGACATGGTGTTGGCCGCTGCGGCTATAGCGGGTGTTGATCGCGTATTTACCATCGGCGGCGCCCAGGCAATTGCGGCACTGGCATACGGTTCTGAAACGATTCCTAAAGTTGATAAAATCGTCGGCCCCGGCAATATTTATGTCGCCACCGCTAAGCGGCAAGTGTTTGGCAGTGTCGGCTTGGATATGATTGCAGGTCCCTCTGAAATTCTAATCATCTGCGACGGTAAGACTGACCCTAATTGGATTGCGATGGATCTTTTTTCGCAGGCTGAACACGATGAAGATGCTCAGTCGATATTGTTGAGTCCTGATGCCGACTTTTTAAATCAGGTTGAAGCGAGTATCAGTCGTTTGCTGCCGGAGTCTGAGCGTGCGGATATTATTCGCAGCTCTTTGGTGAGTCGCGGCGCGCTGGTGTTGGTTAACGACATGGATGATGCAATTGCAATTAGTAATCGAATAGCGCCAGAGCATTTAGAGTTATCTGTTGACGATGCGGAGCAGTGGCTGCCAAAAATACGCCATGCTGGCGCTATCTTTATGGGGCGTTATACACCGGAAGCCTTAGGGGATTACTGCGCGGGACCGAATCACGTGTTACCTACCTCTGGCACCGCGCGGTTTTCATCGCCGTTAGGTGTATACGATTTCCAGAAGCGCTCATCCTTGATCGCTTGCTCTGCGGCGGGTGCGTCTGAATTGGCTAAAGTTGCCTCGGTACTCGCGCGCGGGGAGTCCTTGCAGGCCCACGCCCGCAGCGCGGAATATCGCATATTAGGTGATTGTGATGAGTAGGTATTGGAGTCCATTCGTTAAAGATTTAGTGCCCTATGTTCCTGGGGAGCAGCCAAAGTTAAGTAAATTAACCAAGCTCAATACCAATGAAAACCCCTATGGACCATCGCCAAAAGTACTTGAAGTTATTAGGGCTGAGGCGACTGCCGCGCTGCGCTTATACCCCGACCCGAATAGCGATGTGCTAAAAACGGCGATTGCGGATTACCACGGTGTTGCTACAGAGCAGGTATTTGTCGGCAACGGTTCTGATGAAGTCTTGGCGCATGTTTTTCATGGCTTGTTTCAGCACGGCAAGCCCTTGCTGTTTCCGGATATCACGTACAGTTTTTATCCCGTGTATTGCGGTTTGTATAAGATACCGTACGAGGTGATTCCGCTGGATGACAAGTTCCAGATTAAGATCGAGGAATACCGAGGTATTAATGGCGGGATTATTTTCCCGAACCCGAATGCGCCGACGGGGTGTTTCTTGTCGCTGGCAGAAATTGAACGGCTGCTGACAGTTAACAACGAAACAGTGGTTGTTATTGACGAGGCTTATGTTGATTTCGGCGGTGACTCTGCGATTTCCCTGGTTGATCGCTTTCCTAATTTGTTAGTGACGCAAACGCTGTCAAAGTCGCGCTCATTAGCGGGTTTGCGGGTTGGTTTTGCGGTTGGTCATCCAGATCTAATTGAGGCATTGGAGCGGATTAAAAATAGTTTTAATTCCTATCCATTAGATCGTCTGGCTCAGTTGGGTGCTGCGGCATCGTTTGCGGATGAGTCCTATTTTCAGCAAACCCGGCATGCGGTGATGTCTGAGCGTGAGGCGATGGTGACTCGTCTCGCGTCTTTTGATTTTCAGGTGTTGCCGTCTTCAGCCAATTTTGTATTTTGTCGGCATGTGAGTCGCGATGCCTCGGAGTTGGCGGCGGGTTTGCGAGAAGACGGAGTGATTGTTCGGCATTTTAAAATGCCGCGCATTGAGCAGTATCTGCGTATTACCGTAGGTCGACCCGAAGATAGTGAGGTGTTGTTCAAGTCGCTGCAGCGGCTTCTGGTGTCTGCGTAATTTGCGGCCTAGCTATTAGGCCGCATAGCCACTTCTGTTTCGATTGTGATTGTTTCTTCGCCGCGTAATAAAGCGATTCTCACTCTTTCGCCGGGCCGAGTGTAGGTGATGAGTTTCATGCCCGCATGGCCGTCGCCGACTTGTTCACCGTTTATATTAATGAGAATGTCACCAATTTTTAAACCGGCTTTTTCTGCTGGGCCACTGTTTGCTAGCGCGGTAATAATGACGCCATTAGTGCCCACGCCAACGGGTTGAACTTCAATGCCCAGCCAGCCCCGCAGTGGTCGACCATAGCTAATGAGATCGCTCATGGTACGGAGTGCTAAATCAGTTGGAATGGCCAAGCCGATACCAGTTGATCCGCCACTCTGGGTGTAAATCGCGGTGTTGATCCCGAGTAATCGACCTTTTGTATCGATAAGCGCGCCACCGGAGTTGCCGGGGTTGATTGCGGCGTCAGTTTGAATGAAATTTTCGAACTGGCTAAGGCCTAATCCGTAGCGACCGGTCGCGCTGACAATGCCTTGGGTTACAGTTTGGCCGAAGCCGTATGGGTTGCCGATGGCGAGCACGATGTTGCCGACGTGAATTTTTGATGGGTCGCCAATGGTTATACTGGTGAGGTTGTCTAAGTCGATTTTTAGGACGGCAAGGTCGGTGTCGGCATCGCTGCCGATAACGCTTGCTAGTGCTTGTCGGCCGTCATGAAGTAACACCAATATCTCGTCGGCACCTTTGATGACATGGTAATTCGTAAGCAAATATCCCGCATCACTGACAATGACGCCTGATCCTAGGCTGCGTTCCAGTTGCTGCTTTACGCGGCCGTTGCGGCTGAAAAAATGTTTGAATAGTGGGTCGTCGGCAAGTGGGTGGCGCTGTTCTACAACTTTGGTAGTGTAAATGTTGGCAACGGCCGGTGCCGCGTGTTCAACGGCGTAAACGTAGTCTTTGTCGCGATCTCTGGGTAGATAGGCGAGTATGCATAGGCCGAGTAAAATGCCGCAAATGGTGGGCCAGATCAGTGGTTTCAGGCTGTTCCGTGTCAAGTGCCGGTCCTCGCTGGGTGATTAAGTGGGGAAGCACTGGATGCTTGTCTTTATGGGGTGCTAGCCTAGCACGAAATGTGACATTTCAGAATTAATGTGAGGGTTTATGGCGGTTTCTCTTGGTGATTTGCTTGCTGCGGCAGATAACATTTTAGATCCAGCACAATTTAGCGATTACTGCCCGAATGGATTGCAGGTGGCGGGCAGTGAGACCGTTCGTCGTATCATCTCGGGCGTCACTGCTTCGCAGGCCCTAATTGAGGCCGCGATTGCAGAAAAGGCGGATGCCATCATGGTCCATCATGGTTATTTTTGGCGCGGCGAAGATCCCTGTATTGTCGGTATGAAGCGAAATCGACTCGCGTTATTACTCGCCAACAATATCAGTTTAATCGCCTATCACCTGCCATTGGATGCCCATCCGGTACTGGGCAATAACGCTCAGTTGGCCAAGCGGCTAGGTATTCATGTCGAGGGTGGACTTGAGCCTAATAACCCGCGGTCGGTGGGAAATGTTGGTCGCCTTTCTGCGCCAATGAGCGCAGAGGCGTTTGCGGCACACGTAGAGCTAGTGGTGGGGCGTAAGCCATTGTTAGAGGTAGGTCATGACCGACCTATTTCAACGATAGCTTGGTGTACGGGCGGTGCGCAGTCTTATATTGAAAAGGCGTTTGCCTCTGGTGTTGATGCGTATCTAAGCGGCGAGGTATCGGAGCCCACAATACTGGCCGCGCGGGAACTGGGTATTCACTATATTGCGGCGGGGCACCACGCTACCGAGCGCTATGGCATACAGGCTGTGGCGAAAAATCTGGCAGACCAATTTGATCTGTATCATCGATTTATAGATATCGACAATCCGGCCTAAGAACATTTAGGCCGGAAATAGTATGGTGATTTGGATGTGGTGTAGATTACGCGTGCGGAGAGACCGGCGGCTCAAGGTGTTCTTTGGGCTTCTTTTCTGAATCCATGCCGAACTCTTCGTGTAGAGCACCCTTTTTGCCGGGCTGCCGTGGAGCGTAATCTAGTGGTGGCGCTGCAGGGGCAAGTTTGCTCGGCTTGTTATCCAGTACTGGGCGGCCCTCAGGAATGGCCTGCAGAGGACTGATGCCGGTGCTGTGAAGATTTTGTGCGCCCTCCACAATATGGTTGTGAACACTGCGATAGCTTTCGGCCAGCTCGTTAAGTAGTTCACCCGTGCGGTCAAAGTGATGGCTGACTTCTTGTTGATAGTCTTGCTGTTGACGCTGCATATCATTGAATTGCTTTTCTAACGCTGCGCGGTTTTGTTGTTCAGGTCTCATTCGACCAACAATGAAATAGCCTACCGCTGCGCCGATGAGTAAGCAGATAATGGCGACGGCGATTAATGTATTGATGTCTTGCACAGAGGTTCCTCCGATGAGTCGACGTAGTTGTCACTCCTTCGCTACAGTATAACCCCTCGTTGGCTGGGGTTCAGTACTCCCGGATAAAAAATTGCCAATTGGGTTGTGGCTCGGTACAGTTGCGCCCGTCTTGAAAGAGGCTATACGAATGTCTACTCCCATACAGCGTTATCAGCACGATCTCACGCAGGCCGATTTTTCTTATGATCCGGCTCAGGAACATGCTGTGCAGTGTTTGCAGCGCTTATATGATGATCTGCTCGCTCAGCCCTCGCAGCGTGGTAGCAGCTTTTTTGCTCGTGTAGGGGCCAAGCTATCAGGGCGAAATACCCCTCCGCCGACGATTCGCGGGCTGTATTTTTGGGGTGGTGTAGGTCGAGGGAAGACGTATCTCATGGATACTTTTTTCGATACATTGCCTTTCGAAAACAAAATGCGCGCGCACTTTCACCGCTTTATGCAGCGAGTGCATCGCGAGTTGAAATCCTTGTCAGGTGAGAAAAACCCATTAGTCATTGTTGCTGATCGCATAGCCGACGAGGCGAGGGTGATTTGTTTTGATGAGTTCTTTGTATCAGATATCACCGATGCGATGATTCTGGCTGGCTTATTTGATCGGCTCTTTGCGCGCGGCGTGGTTCTTGTTGCGACGTCAAATATTGTTCCAGATGGTTTGTACAAAGATGGTTTGCAGCGGGCGCGGTTCTTACCCGCCATTGCCTTGATAAAAGATAGGGTTGATGTGGTTAACGTCGATGGTGGCGTGGATTATCGTCTGCGGGCGCTTGAACAGGCCGAGCTCTATTATCACCCATTGGGTGAGGCTGCGGATCAAAGTTTGGCCCTGAGTTTTAAGCGCTTGGCGCCTGAGGCTGCCAGTGCAGATCAGCTGCTTGATATCGAGGGGCGGCAGATTCAGGCCTTATTTGTCGCTGACGATGTTGCGTGGTTTGATTTTTCAGAGTTGTGTGATGGGCCGCGCAGTCAGTATGATTATATCGAGCTGGCGCGGGTGTTCCATGCGGTACTTATTAGTAATGTCCCGCAAATGGGTGCTGGAAGGGATGATCAGGCGCGTCGTTTCATTAATTTGATAGATGAGTTTTACGACCGTAACGTTAAGCTGGTATTATCCGCCGCTGCACCGCTGGAGCAGTTGTATACTGGCGGTCGATTGGATTTCGAATTTGAGCGCACTCAGAGTCGCTTGCTTGAAATGCAATCAGAGGAATATCTGGCCTGCGAGCACCGGCCATAGGTCATTGAGAATTATGGCTTACAAAATCAATATTCCACTTGAAAAACCCTTGGCGCTTATGTAGTATTCGCGCTCTTTGTTCGGTACGGGCCCTATAGGCGAGAAACATGAAAACCTTAAGCGCAAAACCCAGTGACGTAATACACGACTGGTACGTAGTAGACGCCG
>JAGPVP010000053.1 GCA_018066965.1 Zhongshania sp.
CGGCGTATTCCGTCGCGGTGACTTCATGCAAGAAGGCATTAAAAAGCTGGCTGAGTTGCGTGTTCGTATTGATAACGCGCACTTGGAAGACAAGAGCAACGCCTACAATACTGCGCGTATTGAAGCACTTGAATTGCACAACTTGTTTGAAGTTGCTGAAGCAACAGCAATCGCTGCTGAAGCACGTACTGAGAGTCGTGGTGCGCATGCTCGTGAAGATTTCACAGACCGTGACGATGACAACTGGCTGTGCCACTCTGTGTACTTCCCTAACGACAAACGTGTTGGCAAGCGGGCGGTAAACTTTACGCCTAAGACACGTGAAGCGTTTGCGCCAAAAATTCGTACGTACTGATTCAGGGGAAAACGAATATGTTGAAAGTTAGTCTCTATCGTTACAATCCTGAAACTGATCAGGAACCGTACATGCAAGAAGTAGAACTAGATACTGCAGGTAAAGACCTGATGGTATTGGACGTTCTAGAGCTATTAAAAGGCAGTGATCCATCCTTGGCTTACCGTCGTTCTTGTCGTGAGGGTGTTTGTGGCTCAGACGGCATGAATATCAATGGTAAAAACGGCTTGGCCTGTGTTACGCCAATTTCGGAAGCGCTGAAAAACGGTAAAGGCGGCAACAAGCTGGTTTTGCGTCCGCTACCAGGTTTGCCGGTTATTCGTGACCTTGTTATCGACATGAGTCTTTTCTATAAGCAATACGAAAAGATTAAGCCGTTCTTGTTAAACGATACACCAGCGCCAGCCATTGAGCGTCTGCAGTCTCCTGAGGAACGTGCCAAGTTAGATGGTTTGTACGAATGCATTCTTTGTGCATGTTGTTCAACGGCTTGTCCGTCGTTCTGGTGGAACCCTGATCGTTTTATTGGTCCAAGTGGTTTGTTGCAAGCTTACCGCTTTTTGGCGGATAGCCGCGATACCGCAACTGAAGAACGCTTAAGCGATCTTGATGATCCATTTAGCGTGTTCCGTTGCCACGGAATTCAAAACTGCGTCAATGTTTGCCCTAAAGGTTTAAACCCAACGAAGGCAATTGGCCATATCCGGAATATGTTGCTAAGCAGAGCAACTTAAGTATTCCCTTGGCTTCGGCTGAGCAATAAAACTCTGCGTAAAGTTAGTCCTCTGGCGCTGCTCACGAGCGGCGCCAAATAAAATACAACTCGGTGCTTACCGGCACTATATGAGCGTGAAAGCGTATAAGAGGGAAGGGACGTTCCCTGTGGTGCGAGTCGGTTCTGCGGCGTACACTGAATGCTGCTGGGCTACACAGGATGAGAAGGGCCTTATCGGGCAATAATCATTCAGACTGCCACTTCCCTTATTTTTAGGTGGACAGGAATGCAGAAAAATTCGATGGAGCTTCTATGGAAAAGCTCACATATATCTGGCGGCAATGCGACTTACGTAGAAGAGTTGTATGAAGCCTTCCTCACAGATCCAAATGCCGTTTCTGATGAATGGCGCAATTATTTTCAGCAATTACCCCGTGTCAGTGAAAACATAACTCACGATATTCCCCATTCGCCCATTCGCGATCATTTTGCACAATTAGCAAAAACACCGATTCGCTATAGCGGCCCAGTGAATAACGATATCAGTGTTCACGAACGCAAACAGGTAAGAGTTATTCAGCTAGTTAGCGCCTATCGTCAGCGCGGCCACCAAGAGGCTGAGCTTGATCCCTTGGGCTTGTGGCAGCGCGCCCGCGTGCCAGATCTTGAATTGCAATATCACCAGTTGAGTGAAGCGGATTTCGATACCACTTTCCAAACTGGTAGCCTTTACATCGGTAAAGACCAAGCGACACTGCGCGATATATACGGCTCTCTGCGTTCAACTTACTGCCGCTCCGTCGGCGCTGAGTTTATGCACATTGTAGATACCCGGGAGCGCACCTGGATTCAGCAGCGCATGGAAAGCGTTCGCTCGCAGCCGCAGTATGGTGTTGAGGTTCGTACCCATTTGTTAGAGCGATTAACCGCAGCCGAAGGTTTGGAGAAATCGCTGGGTTCAAAATATCCCGGTACCAAACGGTTTGGTCTTGAGGGTGGTGAAAGCTTAATCCCAATGATGGACGCCATCATTCAGCGTGCGGGTTCATACGGTGCCAAAGAAATGGTCATCGGCATGGCTCACCGTGGGCGTCTCAATTTATTAGTCAATATTTTAGGTAAAAACCCTGCTGAGTTGTTGGATGAGTTTGAAGGCAAGGTGAAATATCAGGGTTCGGCCGACGTAAAATACCACCAAGGTTTCTCTTCAAATGTGATGACCCCAGGTGGTGAAGTTCATTTGGCCTTGGCGTTTAACCCATCTCACTTAGAAATTGTGTCACCTGTTGTTGAAGGGTCTGTGCGCGCGCGACAAGATCGCCGCAACGACCCTATTGGCGATAAAGTTGTTCCAATTGTATTGCACGGCGACGCGGCATTTGCCGGTCAGGGTGTGGTTATGGAGACATTCCAAATGTCTCAAACCCGCGCTTACAAAACCGGCGGTACGGTTCATATCGTGATCAATAATCAGGTTGGTTTTACAACCAGCTTGCAGGAAGACGCGCGCTCAACTGAATACTGTACCGACGTGGCAAAAATGGTGCAGGCGCCGATTTTCCATGTGAACGGTGACGATCCAGAAGCGGTGTTATTTGTGAGCCAGTTGGCTGCAGATTTCCGTCAAGAGTTTAAGAAAGACGTGGTTGTTGACCTTATCTGTTATCGCCGTCGCGGCCATAACGAGGCCGATGAGCCATCAGGCACCCAGCCCTTGATGTACAGCAAAATTAACAAACAGAAAACGACTCGCGAGCTGTATGTTAATAAACTGCTTGAAGAAGGTGTTGTAAGTAAAGAGCTGGCAGATAAAATGGCTGACGATTATCGTCAGGCTCTCGATAACGGTGAGCACGTGGCGAAAAGTCTCGTCATGCAACCCAATACCGAGTTGTTTGTCGATTGGACGCCGTATCTTGGCCATGCCTGGGATGTGGCTGGCGACACATCTATTGATCCAAAATTATTAAAAGAAACCGCAGAGCTGGTTAACGCAATCCCCGAAGGTATTGTGGTGCAGCGCCAAGTTGCCAAAATTTATGAAGATCGCCGTAAAATGGCTGCCGGCGCAATGCCAATTAACTGGGGTTTTGCCGAGGTTCTCGCTTACGGCTCGCTGTTAAAGCAGGGACATAAAGTACGCTTAACCGGCCAGGATGTTGGCCGTGGTACTTTCTCGCATCGCCATGCAGTTTTGCACAGTCAGTCAGACGCGCGCCGTTATATTCCATTGCAGAATATGTCTGCAGATCAGCCGTCCTTTGCTATTTTCGACTCTCTTCTGTCAGAAGAGGCAGTGCTCGCCTTTGAGTACGGTTATTCAACCACTCAGCCAGATTCGCTGGTTATTTGGGAAGCGCAGTTCGGCGACTTTGCTAACGGTGCACAGGTTGTTATCGATCAGTTCATTAGTAGCGGCGAGCTAAAGTGGGGCCGTTTGTGTGGTTTAACCATGTTGCTGCCACATGGCTACGAAGGGCAGGGGCCAGAACATTCCTCGGCGAAACTTGAGCGTTTCTTACAGCTATGCGCTGAACACAATATTCAAGTGTGCGTTCCGTCTACGCCTGCGCAGGTTTATCACATGCTGCGCCGCCAAGCGATTCGTCCTTTGCGCCGACCCTTGATCGTCATGTCACCTAAGAGCTTATTGCGTCATAAAGAAGCAGTATCGACCTTAGAGGAATTAACCGAAGGTCAATTCCAGAATGTGATCGATGAGACCGACGATATCGACAAGTCAAAGGTCACGCGCATGATACTGTGTAGCGGCAAGGTTTATTACGACCTGCGCGCCGCTCGTCGTGAACATGGCAAAGACTCTGTTGCGATTGTGCGTCTTGAGCAGGTTTATCCTTTCCCCTATGACGATTTACGCAATGCTATTGCTGGCTACCCCAACCTTAAGAAAGTGGTTTGGTGTCAGGAAGAGCCACGTAATCAAGGGGCTTGGTATAACAGCCGCCACCGGATGACGCGTGTCATTCGCAGCTTTAAGCCTGAGAAAAACTTATTGCTGGGCTATGTTGGGCGTGAGCCTTCGGCATCACCAGCCGCTGGATATATGGCTTTACACTTAGCACAGCAAGAGAAATTTATTAAACAGGCATTAAAACTGTAAGGTTTTAATCAACTTATAAAGACTGTCTCGTACAGCAATATTAATTGACAGGAAGAATGATGAGTACTGAAATCAAAGCGCCAACATTTCCGGAATCAGTTGCCGACGGCTCTATTGCTACGTGGCATAAACAAGTCGGCGAAGCGGTATTACGTGATGAGCCCTTGGTAGATATTGAAACTGATAAAGTCGTTTTAGAAGTGGTTGCACCGGCTGACGGCGTGCTGAAAGAAATTATTAAAGGCGAGGGTGATACCGTTCTTAGCGATGAGCTAGTTGCCTTGTTTGAAGAGGGCGCGGCTGGAAGTACTGCCGCACCTGAGGCGGCTAAAGCCGACTCGGCACCTGCCGCGTCAGCTGATCTCAAAGTCAGTCCCGCTGCACGCAAAATGCTTGAAGAAAAAGGTATTGATGCCGCAGCGGTAACGGGTACGGGTAAAGGCGGTGTTATCACCAAAGAAGATGTTGCCAACTTTAAACCTGCGGCCGCGCCAGCGCCAAAAGCGGCACCTGCGGCAGCGCCAGTAGTTGATATGCCAGCGGGCGAGCGAATTGAAAAGCGCGTAGCAATGACGCGTTTACGCAAGCGTATTGCTGAGCGTTTGCTCGAGGCAACGCACACCACAGCCATGTTGACGACCTTCAATGAAGTGAACATGAAGCCAGTGATGGATCTGCGTAACCAGTACAAAGATCTGTTTGAAAAATCGCACAATGGCACGCGCCTAGGTTTTATGGGCTTTTTCGTGAAAGCAGCCTGCGAAGCGCTGAAGCGCTATCCCGCCGTCAATGCCTCTATCGATGGCGATGATGTTGTTTACCACGGCTATCAAGACGTTGGTGTAGCAGTATCTACCGAGAAGGGTTTGGTTGTTCCGGTGTTGCGCGATGCTGAAAACATGAGCATGGCCAAGATCGAAGAGAAAATTCGTGAGTACGGTCTGCGTGCTAAAGACGGCAAGCTCAGCATGGAAGACATGACTGGCGGCACTTTTACTATCACCAATGGTGGTGTATTTGGTTCCTTACTCTCTACGCCGATCTTAAACCCGCCACAAACGGCGATTTTGGGTATGCATAAAATCCAAGATCGTCCGATGGCGGTGAACGGGCAAGTAGTTGTCCAGCCCATGATGTACTTAGCATTGTCTTACGACCACCGTTTGGTTGATGGTAAAGACGCAGTGCAATTCCTTGTGACGATTAAAGACTTAATTGAAGATCCAGCACGGATATTGCTTGAGGTTTAACGTCTAAATATTGTGTGTAAAGACTGACGCCGGTGAATCCGGCGTGTGATTTATTTAGATGCAGTCGAGCCATATCGGGCTTGGCTGCGAACTAAAGAACGGGAAGTAAAAATGTCGAAATTTGATGTGGTAGTTATTGGTTCTGGTCCAGCGGGATACGTCGCGGCAATTCGTGCTGCGCAGCTTGGTTTGAAGACCGCCTGTGTAGAAAAAGCCCGCAACAAAAGCGACAAATTGGCCTTGGGTGGCACTTGCTTAAACGTGGGTTGTATTCCATCTAAAGCACTGTTGGACAGCAGCTATAAATATCACGAAGCAAAAGATAATTTTGCCGTGCATGGTATTAGCACGGGTGATGTAACGATTGACGTACCTGCAATGATTAAACGCAAAGATGCCGTTGTTGCCCAAATGATTGGCGGCATCGGTGGCTTGTTCCAAGCAAACGGTGTTACTTCTATTGAGGGCACGGGCAAAGTTTTAGCCGGCAAGAAGGTTGAGGTGACTGCGGCGGACGGCACAACAAGTGTACTTGAGGCTGACAATATTATTATTGCGGCAGGCTCCATTCCAGTAGCAATCCCGCCAGCGCCTGTCGATCAAGATATTATTGTTGATTCAACCGGTGCGTTAGAGTTTCAAAGTGTTCCCGCCAAATTGGGCGTGATTGGCGCCGGTGTCATCGGTTTGGAGTTGGGCAGCGTGTGGTCGCGCCTAGGTAGTGAGGTTGTGGTTCTTGAAGCATTGGATACGTTCTTACCGGCGGTAGACGGCCAGATTGCTAAAGAAGCAGCAAAAGTGTTTAAAAAGCAGGGGCTAGATATACGCTTAGGCGCCCGCGTTACTGCAACTAAAAGTGTAAAAGGCAAGGTCGATGTAAGCTATAGCCACAATGACGAAGAAAAAACCGAAACCTTCGATAAATTAATCGTCTGTGTAGGCCGCAAGCCGCTGAGCAACGGTTTGCTTGCACCTGACTGCGGTGTAAATCTAGATGAGCGCGGGTTTATTTTTGTTAATGATTACTGCGAAACCGACGCTGCAGGTATTTTTGCAGTGGGCGATATTGTTCGCGGCCCTATGCTGGCGCACAAAGGTTCTGAAGAAGGTGTCATGGTTGCAGAGCGGATTGCCGGTCACAAAGTAACCATGAACTACGACTGCATTCCGTCTGTTATTTACACGCATCCTGAAATCGCTGGCGTGGGTAAAACAGAAGAGCAGCTTAAAGCCGACGGTATCCCCTATAAAGTGGGTACTTTCCCGTTTGCGGCCATTGGTCGCGCGGTGGCAGCAGACGATTCAACGGGCATGGTTAAAATGATTGCTCATGAAGATACTGATCGTATTCTTGGCTGCCATATCATTGGCGCGAGCGCGGCAGATCTAGTTCAACAAATTGTTATCGCTATGGAATTTGGTTCGTCGGCGGAAGATATTGGTTTGACCGTATTTGGTCATCCAACACTTTCCGAGGCCGTTCATGAGGCCGCGTTAGCGGTAAATGGACAGGCTATCCACATGCCAAATCGCAAGAAGCGTAAATAGATTTGCGGTAGTGCGCGAAATTCGGGAAAAGACGCATCCCGATTTCGCGTTGTTACTGCAATGTGCAGAGGGAGCGGGCCAAGTCACTGACAGGATCTAACTCGCTTAACACTTCCACAGACCGAGATGGTAATTCCAACATGAACCTTCACGAGTACCAGGGCAAACAGTT
>JAGPVP010000067.1 GCA_018066965.1 Zhongshania sp.
CACTGCGTGGATTTCGCGATTACTATACGCGCCTTGAGATAGCTGCGCGATAACTGAACGCAACGAGGGAGCATCATGGAAATCAGCCGCAATAAAGTCGTGTCTTTTCACTACGAACTACGCAACGGCGAAGGCGCCGTAATAGAAGACAACTTTAACGACACCCCTTCTTTATATATGCATGGGGCAGACAACATTATCAGCGGCTTAGAAAAAGCCATGGCCGGCCACACCGTCAACGACGAATTTGAAGTGACCCTCGCCCCGGAAGATGCCTATGGCAATGTCGAACCCAATAAAACCGAACGTATTCCCGCTAAATATCTGAAACACGAAGGCAAAATAAAAGTGGGCCAAGCGGTGCGCTTCAATACCGACAAGGGTATGCGCAACGCCACCATACTTAAAGTGGGTAAATTCTCGGTAGATGTAGATCTAAACCACCCACTCGCAGGCCAAACCCTCAGCTTCAAAATACTGATTAAAGATATTCGCGACGCCACCGACGAAGAAATTCGCCATCGCCACGCCCACGGTGAAGGCGGGCATCAGCACTAAATCATATCGGCTTTTCGTTAAGCCTTCGCAGTGAGGCTGCCACGCACCGCGGAGGTTTCGATGCACGCAAACCCGTCTTTACCCGGTAGCATGACTACAGTCTGCGATGCCAGTCACGCCGCCCTGCGCCCACGCCAGCTTCCGCATTAATAACCAAAGTGGGGCTTACGGCATCATCACCCGACGCCGCATCTACGTTGACCCGCCATTGCAACACGCTTCCAAATTTAAACTTATTATCACTTGACCTTCATTAAAGTGCGGTGATACTTTTTAGCAACACTATATTAATGGTCGCTATTTTGACGGGCCGCTCACAGTTCGCGGCCCAGATTCGGCTAAGACTTTTATTATAATTAGAAACTAATATGCCTCGACGACTTAATCTCCAGAACTTCATTTCAGTCATTAAATTAGTCTGTACCTCTCTAGTTCTCGCCTCCTGTGCTACCGACCCAACCCAATACGCAGTGGCTGATTTAGAGCCAAATCAGGCGGATTTTGTCGCCGGCCAGCCCGCTGATCTTCGAGCAGCCTACCGCAAGCTACTGCAAGAAGGCCGTCGTAATGAAGTATTAAACCTAATGGAAATTGGTGCGCTTGCCTTTAAAACAGGGCATTTTGAAAATGCGAAACGCATTCTTGATCAAGCCATCGGCAATATTGAAAGTGTTTACGCAGACAATGAAGCGGCCCGAAAAGCTCGAAGTCTTTGGTATGAAGAAGGTGAGAAAGATTTTAAGGGCGAACCTTACGAGCGGGCGATGGCATATTACTATCGCGGACTTATCTATCTCAAAGATGGCGACTACGGTAACGCCCGCGCAACATTCCTAAGCGGCTTACTACAAGATGCATTTGCCGAGGAAGAGCAATTCAGTGCCGATTTTGCGCTGCTGGTATACCTTGCTGGATGGGCAGCAAAATTAGATGGGAACGAACGCTTAGCGAGCGAGCATTTCGCCGAGTTCAAGCAATTTAGGCCTGATGCACCCATTCCCAGCGCAGAAGACAATATTCTAATCGTTGCTGAAACGGGAACCTCGCCCCGAAAATTGGCTGACGGCGTTGGACACTACGAACTAGTGTATCGACGCGGCAAAAATTTTACGGAAAATCGCGCCCAGATAGCTGGCCCCGGCTTAAGCCAGAATCTATACCCCGCTGAAGACATATTCATGCAGGCATCTACTCGCGGCGGCCGCGGTGTAGACCGCATAATCGAAGGCAAAGTGGCGTTCAAAAAATCCGCTGAAAATATCGGGACCAGCCTAACCAGTCTAAGCGAAAACAGTGCCTTGGCCGGCATTGCCGCCGGGGCTGGCGGCGTTGTCTCTGCGGGCTTTAATGCCATCACCCTGATTGGTGTAGCGGCAGAAGGCTTATCAGCTCGCTCCAAGACCAGAGCCGACACCCGTTATTGGGCAAATTTGCCGGATACAGTCCATATAGCTAGTGCCTCTCTACCCCTTGATTCAAAGAACTACTCAATTCTTTTTTCTGACCAGGAAGGTGTCTCTCAGCCACCGACAAGCAAACCTGCCCACGTTTATTTTGACTCACGAGGCAATGGCCTCATTTTCGCCAGCGCCCGTTAATTCCCAGGAGTACAACAACGATGTACAAATTAGCTTCAGCTACGCTTATTTTGGCTAGCTCATTACTCGTAATAGCGTGCCAGCCAATGAGCAATGCCGAACATGAGCAACGCACAGCGGCCATCACCTACAATAGCGTTAACTTCACCGACTATGATCTCAATCGCAACTTCCGCGGCGGCCTAAAAGGGCCAGATAATGTCATCCGCCTATCTGTAGATAAGCAAGGTATTCGACGCACGCCATCAGGCACATCAGAAGTGTTTGTAGTGCTGCGGAATCACACGGACTACAACTACACCGCCGAAGCCCGCACTCAATTCTACGACCAATCCGAAATACCGACTGATGTTAAACCCGCATGGCAACGAGTAGTGGTGCCTGCTAACTCCACCAGTGTCTATCTAGAGAAATCCACTACCACCGCCGAGCTTAAGTACCGTGTCGAAGTGAGGCAGGCGCAATGAATAAATACACTGCATTGCTCGGCTTAGTTGCGATGTCGAGCACTCTTAGCTTCGCTCAACAGGATCATTCTGCAGCACCAATGATCGCACCGCCGCAGACCGCGATGAGCGAAGAGCAATACGCTGCAAGCCTAGAAGAACCCGGACGGCAGGAATCAGAAGCGTCGATTCTTGCGCATTTCCGCAAGGCCTTCCCAAACAAACCGCGCCTAGCGGTATTTTGGAATAGCGAATTCCCTAACCGGGTCAGTGATTGGTACAACCAAAGACGCCGCAGTATCGGCGTTAGCGGTGAATTATCAGTTACCGGTGGCAAGGATGCTCGTGAAGAAAAAAGCCGCGCTTCTGCTGCGGGGCAAATCGAGCATCGCGGCTCCGCTACCACGCATTCGGAACGCGATAACACCGCGCTGAATTTACAAAGCGGTTTAATAGACTCCTTCCGTAGCGCCGGCGCCACCGTCATCGATCAATCAATGGCGCGGCGTATTACTGACAATGACCTAGAGAACGGCACGTTTGAACGAGCCTCTCCGGATCAGTTGCGTTTACAAATGCGTGCTTTAGCCAAACATGCCGATTTCGTCTTAGAGCTAATAATTGGCAACGATTATCTCCACGACGGTCTTTATCAAATACGCGTACTGTCAGTTAAAGATGCCAGTATTTTAGCTACCTTTAGCACCGAAGCCAGACCACCGGATTCAGAAGTTGAAAGCGCCTGGGTCGTTAGCGGCAGCGGTTTCGACAAACGCGAAAGAGCGATTTCTGCTGAAACCGTCGGTCGCGAAATAGCCTTGCGCACCATGATGAAAATGAGTCAGTAACAGCAAATACCAAACAAAAGGATTGTTTATGAAAACAGCAAAAATTTTATTGGCCCTTTCCAGTGTCGCCGCCCTTAGCGCCTGTGTCTCGGATCCACGTATCGATAATGTGGCAGGTCAACCTTCAGTTTATCAAGATGTCAGCAGCTCAAGTAAGCTACAGGGTGTTGGCATCGAGTCCCAAGATGTTGTTGCTATGACCGACAAAATGATGCGCAGCATGATGTCCAACCCAATGATCACTGGGCGCTCAACTCCACCACGAGTATTAATTGACAGTGATGGTTTCAAGAACGAAAGCACCTCAGTTATCAATCTTAATATGCTGACTATGCGCCTTGAAAGTGAGCTAACCCGTGCAGCCAATGGCAGGATGGTTTTTGTTGATCGTCAGAATTTAGAGGCGATTTCCAAAGAACGTGAAATCAAACGTGAAGGCCTAGTTGACGGTGGCACCATTCGTAAAACTCAAGCCACAGCCGGCGTCGATTATAGGATGTTTGGCACAATCACCTCGCTTGACGCCTTGGATCGCGAAAGCCAAACACGAGAGCGGTATCACCAAGTAATTTTCAAAATGGTCGATATGGAACTTGGAACCACCGTTTGGAGCGATATTTTTGAAATGAAGAAGTCAGCCCAAGACAACATCATGTACCGCTGATTGCGGTTTTAACGGTGATGTTAACGTTTTGCTAATGAATGGGCTGCCGATAACTTGCTCGAACTATTCTGGCAGCGCATTCCACTCCGAGCATGTCTTAGACCGTAATTACAGACGATACGGAAATTAAACCCCACTCTGCCAATGTTTCGCTTTTGGCAAAGTGAGTAAAAATATTAAAACTGGTAAATAGAAAGGACCTTCAATGATCAATCGGCAACGATGGAAAATAATCGGAATACTTATTGGCGCAATTTTACTAAGCGCATGCCAAACAACACGCTACCTGCCTTCAGAACAGGATATTAATCAGCTTAGCCAAGGCGATATTCCCGCGCAGTTCATATTAAAAGACGGAAAAATAACAAATGCTATTGGGCCTGCGTTTGGAGGTTCAATTATTGACGAAGCCAAACAAAGCATAAAAAATGGCGTAGCTAGCTGGTCGAGCCCCATAGAGGGCTCACCGCTGCTGTATGCCTCTGTCGATGTAACCTCAAACACAAAGGAAAGCAGTACTAACTGGGCTTCTTTTTTCCTTTACATAGTTACACTCACCCTCATTCCCGCCACGGACACACAAGCCTTTGACATCAACGTTGAACTCAGCACACCAGAAGGCGAAGCAGTTTACGCACACACTGTGACAGAAAAGGTGAAGAGCTATTTATCAGTATATTTTCCGACACCGCTTTTTGTCGGCAGCACAGGCGGCAAAGCCTATATTCAAGCGTTAAACGCGGGCATGCACAGACAAGAGCGACAGCTGTTTAGTTGGGCAGATGATCAGCATTCAGCGTTTATTGCCGCTACGGATGGCAAAGATATTTATGAAAAGCGCGCATGGTTGCGAGAAAACCCAAGTAGTCTTTTTCGCCTGCAGCTGATAGAAGAGTTTGCGCAAAATCCTCCAAGCAACCAGCCAATTGAATGGCATAAAGAGAACTTGGAATACTTTGCAAACTACTCTCAGTATATGCCTAGCGAATATCAAATTTGGTTTATTGGGCCTAAAGGGCGCCAGGTAATAGACATTGTTGACGCCGTTAATAATGGCGAAGATCAAGCAATCTTAGCCGCGGGAATCGAAAGCAATGGCCCGTATAAGCAATTTGACAGCGACGAAGTAACAAAGCTTAAAGAGTTGGGCCTTTCCACCGAAGTCATTGTCGCCATGATACGCAGCGGGTCTGCGCCTACTGCCGCACCAATTGCTCAGCGCGCATCGGTGGCAGCCATGAGCAGCGGTATTGCATCCGTATTGATACCAAATAATAGTGGTGCCTATATGAACCCGTGGACTAGTGACGATGTATTGGCGGACTGGATCGATAAAGCCATTAACGCCAAAATTGGCAGCGCGACCGGTTCAGTGGTGGGTGCAGCAGCGGGGGCCTATGCAGCAAACAAGGTATTGGAAAACGTCCCCTTCGGCAGCTTCTTGGGCGGCATGGTGGGCTCTTCAATAGGTAAGAATACTGGACGTAATATGGCTATCGAAGCTTCTGGAGGAATGGAGTATATCCGGCAAAGCTCAGATCAATCTTTCCGTACTCTGGCTGATATGGCGGCTTACTTAAAATCGACATACTCGAACAACAGCAACTATGCTGACGCCATTAACGCAGCCGACATAATTTATCCAGGCTTAAAAGCGGCTATCAACGCCGCGTACTAACTAACTAGCCTTCAGCTGACACTCGCCACAGCTGAAGGCTATTACCACAACACTGCTGTGTAACTCGCGCTTAAGCGACCTTTCGATAGTTTTCCACAAGCAACTTCCTATAAAATTTCTTATATTTTGCCGTATTTATCGATCAGCAACGCCGCACAGCCGACCGACATATACCTTGGAAAATTATAATACTCTCGTTTATTTGACCAAAAAAAACCCCGCATAAGCGAGGTTTTTTAGAGTGTCAATTTACGCTTTATTCAGCGCTTGGCTCACTCGTTTCTGCTACTGCCGCCGCACTGTCTGCTATCGCTTCTTTGATAGACAGCTT
>JAGPVP010000077.1 GCA_018066965.1 Zhongshania sp.
TCTAAAGTGGTTAATGTTGGCGACGAAGTAGAAGTGATGATTCTGGATATCGACGAAGAACGCCGTCGTATTTCTTTGGGTATCAAGCAGTGCCAACAAAACCCATGGGATGCTTTCGGTGGCCAGTTCACCAAAGGCGACAAGATCAAGGGCGCTATCAAGTCGATCACTGATTTCGGTATCTTCATCGGTCTAGATGGCAACATCGACGGTCTGGTTCACTTGTCTGATATTTCTTGGAACGAAACTGGCGAAGAAGCCGTGCGTAAGTTCAAGAAAGGCGACGAGATTGAGACGGTAATCCTGTCTATTGATCCTGAGCGTGAGCGTATTTCTTTAGGCATTAAACAGCTTGAAGACGACCCGTTCTCTAACTACGTTGCTGAAAACGACAAAGGCGCCATTGTTAATGGTGTAGTTAAAGAAGTCGACGCTAAAGCCGCTATCATCGTGTTAAGCGAAGAAGTTGAAGGCGTATTGAAAGCGTCTGAAATCAGCCGCGATAAAGTTGAAGACGCACGTAACGTCTTAAAAGTGGGCGAGACTGTTGAAGTTAAAATCATCAGTGTAGATCGCAAAAACCGCGCAATGACCTTGTCTATTAAAGCCAAGGATGTTGATGACGAGAAAGAAGCTGTTAAGTCACTGCGTGAGAAAGAAGTCGAAACTGCTGCTCCTGCAACAACTATCGGCGACTTGATCAAAGCTCAGATGGAAAATAAAGACTAAGGTCTTTATTTGAGCTAAGTTACGGGCATTTACTTTGTGTAAATGCCCGTAACTATCTGGCTTATATGCAAAAAAATGCTAAGCTAGGCTTGATTGTTGGAAACAACGGGAACAAGCAATGACCAAATCTGAATTAATAGAGTTGATTACCGAGCGTCAGCCTCAGCTGTCCCATAAGGACGTTGAGTTGGCGGTTAAAACCATGATTGAACATATGTCGACGGTTTTAGCTACAGGTGATCGTATAGAGATTCGGGGCTTTGGCAGTTTTTCCCTGCATTACCGAGAACCCCGTATGGGGCGCAACCCTAAAACAGGTGACACTGTTGAGTTGCCCGGTAAATATGTGCCGCACTTTAAGCCAGGTAAAGAATTGCGCGAACGTGTGAATTTGAGCCTGCAGTCAGGCACTTAGGTGCTGTGACTGCTAGCGTTATGATTAAAGAAACGGTATGGTCATTGGCCATGCCGTTTTTTTTTGGAAAAGGTTAGATGCGTCTGATCCGTTCAATTTTAGTGTTGTTATTATTGCTACTCGTCTTAGTTGTGGGACTTTTGTTCACTATTCAAAATGACGTGCTGGTACCTCTGAATATACTTGTCGCCGAGCTTCCTGCTCAGCGTTTATCTACTTGGATTATCTTGACCTTTTTCGTTGGTGGTCTCGCGGGTTTGGCCGCCAGTTCAATTGTTATTCTGCGTTTGCAGGCATCGCGTTTACGCTTGCGCCGTCTATTGAGCACCCAAAAAACCAAGCTTGCGCGAAACCAAGTTACAAGTAGCTAATTTGGGATGAGTACAGAGCTAATTCAATTTCTTTTAATTCTTGTAGCTGTGGCGAGCGGTTGGCTACTTGGCTTTTGGTATCGTCCAAAAAAGCGGCGCGGTAGTCCGGATGATAATGCGAGCTCATATTACAAAGGTTTAAATTACCTGCTGAGCGAGCAGGCGGGTGCGGCGGTGATGACCGTCATTAATGAGTTGCCGGTAAATATCGAAACGCTGCCTACGCATTTGGCATTGGGGAATCTAATGCGCAGCAAGGGCGAGGTGGATGGCGCCATTCGTATCCATCAAAACTTGTTGTCGCGACCAAGTTTACCTAAAGACAAGCTGTACCAAGTCCACCTTGAACTGGCTAGAGATTATATTTCTGCGGGCTTGTTAGATCGCGCAGAGCGTTTGCTGCGGGATGTTGTTGATGAGTCGGCGATATATCGAAGTGATGCCTTGGAGCACCTGCAAAATATATATCAGAGTGAAAAAGAGTGGGATCAAGCCATCGCGGTTGCGCGGCTACGTTTGCCGCCGCGACGTTGGCTTAAAAAGCCGGCTACGCCTACGGCTGCCGAGAAGGCCGTAGAGTGCGCTTTGAGTCATTATCACTGTGAAAAGGCGCAGCCACTTTTAAATTCCCACGATATTAAATCAGCATCAAAAGAACTGCAGATGGCACGTGGCTACGATAGCGATAATGTGCGCGCTTACCTGCTGTCGGCAGACGTCGCCATAAGCCAAAACAAGCCGCAACAAGCTTTGGATTTACTGCAGTCAGTTATTGAGCGTCAGCCAGTGTTTGCCTGTGAGGTGCTGCCTATTTTCCGCAAGGCGTTTGCTGGGTTTGGTAATCAAGCAGCGTATCTTGATGCCTTGCTACGTGTTGCGGAAAAGGCTACTAGCACCGCATTCATTGTTGAGTGCGCGGCAGTGATGGCTGAGCGCGATGGCGCCAATTCGGCGTCAGCGTATTTATATGACGCAGCGATGCAGCGCCCGACCTTGGCACTGTTGTCGGCGGTGCTTGATCTACCAGAGGGTGAACGCGGGCGTAGTGTTGCGTTAGTTCGGCAGCTATTAGATCAGCTCAACGTTGAGAAGCCCGCATATCGTTGCCGACACTGTGGATTTTCGGGTCAAAAATTGCACTGGTTATGTCCCAGCTGTGAGCAGTGGGGTACCATTGCGCCAATCCGTGGAATACAAGGTGATTGAATTAAATTATGTCTGAAAAATCTCCGCTAATTGTCGCGCTGGATTTCCCTGTGCGCGCTGAACTTGACGCTTTAGTAGATAAACTTGATCCGTCTTTATGTCGCTTAAAAGTAGGTAAAGAATTATTTACTTTATATGGGCCTGAGGTAGTGAGGGATTTACATAAACGCGGTTTTGAGGTTTTTCTGGATTTAAAATTTCACGATATCCCCAATACCGCTGCAGCGGCCGTCGCGGCGGCTGCAGATATGGGGGTGTGGATGGTAAATGTACACGCATCCGGCGGTGTGAAAATGATGTCGGCAGCGAAGGCGGCATTGCTGCCCTTCGGAAAAGAAGCGCCGTTACTCATTGCTGTTACGGTATTGACCTCAATGCAAAGTGACGAACTTGCTGCGGTTGGCGTTGGCGATAATGCTTTGGCACAAGTTAGTCGCTTAGCGGCACTGACCGCAGAGTGTGGTCTGGATGGTGTGGTGTGTTCTGCACAAGAGGTCTCGGTATTACGAGATATTGTTCCTGATGATTTTTTACTTGTAACACCGGGAATTCGCCCAGAAGGAAGTGAGCGTGGCGACCAGCAGCGAGTTGCTACACCGACTGAGGCGGTGGCTATGGGCAGTAATTATTTGGTGATCGGCCGACCGATAACGCGTAGCGCTGATCCCTTGGCGACCTTGAGGCAAATTAACGCGTCGCTGGGTTACTGATTTAAGTTTGCAAAATTTAAACATAGAGGAATTTTTACATGGCTGTAATTGATGTATTTAATGGCGACGCAGATGGCTTGTGCGCCCTTGTTCAGTTGCGTAACGCTAATCCACAAGCCAGCTTGCTTGTTACTGGTGTAAAACGTGATATTAATTTGCTTGATCGTGTTACGGCGCAAGCTGGCGACCAAGTGACCGTACTCGACGTGTCGCTGGATAAAAATCGCGATGGCTTGAGCTCGGTGTTAGATGCGGGTGCTGAAGTAGTTTATGTCGATCATCATTTTGCTGGCGATATTCCTGAGCACGCCAACTTAACCGTAAATATCAATCCGGCTGCGGATGTTTGCACTAGTCTATTGATTAATGGCATGTTGAAAGGACAATTTGCCGAATGGGCTGTGGTTGGTGCATTTGGTGATAATCTTCGTGCCAGCGCCATGGCCGTCGCAAAAACCTTAGAGTTAACAGCTGAGGAGTTACAGCAATTAGAAAACTTGGGTATTTACCTAAACTACAATGGCTACGGCGCGAGTATCGAAGACCTTCATTTTGATCCGGCTGAACTGTATCGCCGGATTGCGCCATTCGCGAGCCCGCGTCAGTTTATGAAAGAGGCCGCCGATACTTTTTCACAATTAGAAGACGGTTATACCAATGATATGCGCGCTGCGAGTCAGTTGCCTGCAGTCCATGCCGATGACGTCACTGCGGTATTTATACTGCCAGATGAGCGTTGGGCACGTCGTGTTAGCGGTGTTTACAGCAATGATTTGGCGAATGATTTTCCGAACCGAGCGCATGCGGTTCTAACAGAAAAAAAAGATGGTAACTATCTAGTAAGTATCCGAGCGCCGCTTAATAATAAGCGTGGCGCAGATGAATTTTGTCGACAGTTTCCCACTGGTGGTGGTCGTGCCGCCGCCGCAGGTATTAATGATTTACCAGTGACTAATTTAAATAATTTTGTAGAACGATTCCAGGCGTTCTACGGGAGCTTGTTGAACTAAAATGTTCACTACTGATGCATGGCTTGCTTTAAGTGTTATTGCAGGATGTTTAGTTGCTTTGATTTTTTCTCGCCGCCCGCCAGACATGATTTTGTGTGGTGGCGTGGTGCTGTTGCTACTATTTGGTGTGCTATCACCAAAAGAAGCACTGGCGGGCATGGCTAATGAAGGCATGGTCACCGTTGGCGTGCTGTTTATCGTTGCGCAAGCCTTGTCGGAAACCGGCGTCGTAAGTTGGATTTCTTTGAATGTGCTAGGACGTCCAAAGTCGACGCGGCTGGCGCAGTTCCGACTGATGGCGCCGGTGGCGGCCTTTAGCTCGATTTTAAATAACACGCCGGTTGTGGCGATGATGATCCCAGCTGTGCGGGACTGGGCTAAGCGCAATAATTTACCAGTATCACAGTTGATGATTCCCTTGAGTTACGCGGCCATTGTCGGTGGTACGTGTACCTTGGTAGGTACCAGTACCAACTTGGTTGTTAACGGGATGATGCTCGATAACTTGCCGGATCAATCTCTTGGGATGTTCGATCTGGCTTGGGTGGGTTTGCCCTGTGCAGCGTTGGTCATCGCGTTTACTATTATCACCAGTCGTTATTTATTGCCGACGAACAATGGTAAGGCGGAGCGCTTCGGCGATACTCGCCAGTATATTGTTGAAATGCTCGTTGAGCCGCACAGTCCCATGATTGGTCAGTCGATAGAGCAGGCTGGGCTGCGGCAATTGCCAGCAATGTTCCTCATTGAAATTGTCCGCGATGAGCGTCTTATGACCGTGGTGTCGCCAAAAGAAATTTTGATGGATGGTGATAGGCTTATTTTTGCCGGTGATGTGCGTTCGGTTGTCGATCTTAAAAACTTCCATGGCCTTAGATTGGCGGAGGATCAGGCGTTTAAGTTAGGTGATAATAATTTATCGCGCTGCTTGGTCGAAGTGGTGATATCACCTAATTTTCCCCATTTAGGCCGAGTTATTCGCGAAATGCGTTTTCGTAATAATTATGGCGCGGCAATTATTGCCATTTCCCGAAATGGCGAGCAACTTAAGGGGCGAATTGGCGACCTTGAGCTGGAGCCTGGTGACACCTTATTACTTGAAGCGTACGAAGATTTTGTTCCCAATCAGCGCTATTCACGAGATTTCTTATTGGTAAGTGCCATCGAGAATTCGCGCCCGGTGCGACACGAACGTCGCAGCCGCGCCGGTATTATTATGGTCGCTATGGTATTGGTGGTCGCGATCGGCTGGTTGTCCATGCTGAAGGCTGCGTTTTTAGCGGCAGGCTTGATGGTCGCGACAGGGTGCATTAGAGCGGCTGATGCGCGTCGCAGTGTCGATTGGCAAATATTGTTGGTAATCGCTGCATCTATCGCTTTAGGTGGGTCTTTGGAGTCGACTGGGGCGGCTTCGGTTATCGCTCAGTCAATAGTTGGCTTGGCGGCAGGCTCACCAATGGCGACGTTGGCGGCTATTTTCGTAGTGACAACACTATTTTCGGCCGTTATTTCAAATCTCGCTGCGGCGGTAATTGTCTTTCCAATAGCGCTGGCGGCAAGTCAGCAACTCGACGTGAGTATGCTGCCGTTTGCAGTGACATTGATGATGGCGGCGTCGGCTAGCTTTGCAACGCCGATCGGTTATCAAACAAACCTTATGGTCTATGGGCCGGGGGATTATCGCTTTAGTGACTTCTTTAAAATTGGCATACCGTTAACGGTGATAGTGGGCGTTGCTACGGTTCTTATTGCACCCATTATTTGGCCATTTTAGTTTATTTGCATTGAGCTTCGGCAAGCTGCGACCACTGGTTGCGGTTCCGTAGCTCTGCTTGATCAACAATGATTACTGATACCTTTTGGCTCGCGAAGCCATTGGTGTTTAGAAAGCTACAAACTTGCTTTGCATACTTCTTTTCGTTTATCGCGCCCTTAGCAACTGCAATTAACAAAACGTCGTGCTTTACCCAAATGGCATCACTGCCGGGGAATCCTGCTGTACCCTCTAGCGCGCGCTCAATTTTTTTATGGGCCGAACTGAAATCTCTGGTTTGGGCGTGACTAATCCCGCAGATAAATAGCGAAAGGATGATCGCACCGTAGCTGATTCGTGCTTTCATAGAATATATCCGTGTTTAGTTCGATGTATTTTGTGCGTTATGTGTTTATGCGCGGAGTAGGGGCAGTATAGCGTGAGTTGCGGTATTTAAAGCTGGATTTTGTCTAGATAAGAAAAAAGGGCTTATGTTTGCACATAAGCCCTTTTAGATATGGCTCCACCTGCTGGGCTCGAACCAGCGACCCAATGATTAACAGTCATTTGCTCTACCAACTGAGCTAAGGCGGAACAGCTTTAACAGCTGAGGCCGCGCATATTAAGGATGTTTCTTTGGGTCGTCAACCCCTGAGGAAAGAATTTCTTGTTTTGGTTGTTTTGTGAACAATTTCCGCGGCTTAGCGTAGTTGAGTACAGGGGAGCGGTTTTGCGGCAGGGTTCGCAGCGGGTTATTATGGGGGTTTTTGTGGCGGGCAGTTTTATGAGTAGACCATTTCAGGTTGTGTCAAAATTTGCTCCCGCGGGTGATCAGCCTGCAGCGATTGCCGGTCTTATCGAGGGTGTGAATGCGGGTTTGCATGCGCAGACCTTGTTGGGGGTAACAGGCTCTGGTAAGACATTTACTATTGCCAATGTTGTGGAAGCGTTGCAACGGCCCACTATTGTTATGGCGCCCAATAAAACCCTGGCGGCGCAGCTTTACGGCGAGTTCAAAGAGTTTTTCCCCAATAATGCGGTTGAGTATTTCGTTTCTTATTACGACTACTATCAGCCAGAAGCGTATGTGCCGGCATCCGACACCTTCATCGAAAAAGACGCCTCTATTAACGACCATATCGAGCAGATGCGTTTGTCGGCGACTAAGGCGTTGATGGAGCGTTCAGATGCCATTATCGTCGCGTCGGTGTCAGCGATATACGGTTTGGGTGATCCCGAGCAGTACTTCAAAATGATACTGCATTTGGTGCGTGGGGAGCGCATTGATCAGCGCAAACTGCTGCGCCGCTTAGCAGAATTACAATACACGCGTAATGACATAGCTTTTCAGCGTGGGACCTATCGCGTGCGCGGTGATGTGATTGATATTTTCCCCGCTGAGAGTGATAAAAATGCGGTGCGCGTCGAGCTGTTCGACGATGAAATTGACTCTATTACGGGCTTTGATCCACTGACGGGCGAATCTTATGGTAAGTATCCACGTATCACTATTTATCCTAAAAGCCACTATGTAACGCCTCGTGAAACCTTGTTAAAAGCCGTCGACTTTATTGAGGAGGAGTTAGTAGAGCGTTTGACTCAACTGCGTGGTAGTGACTTGCTGGTAGAGGCGCAGCGGCTTGAACAGCGGACTCGCTATGATATAGAAATGATCCGTGAATTGGGTTATTGCAACGGCATAGAAAATTACTCGCGTTATTTGTCGGGTCGCGATCCGGGTGAGGCGCCGCCGACTTTATTTGATTATTTGCCAGAAGATGCTCTAGTTGTTATCGATGAATCCCATGTCACCATTCCGCAAATAGGCGCTATGTATAAAGGCGACCGTTCGCGGAAGGAAACTTTGGTGCAATACGGTTTTCGTTTGCCGTCAGCCTTAGATAATCGCCCAATGCGATTTGAAGAATGGGAGCGCTTGGTGCCGCAACTTATTCTGGTGTCAGCGACCCCAGGGAATTATGAGGCAGAAAACTCTGCTCGCGTGGTGGAGCAGGTGGTTAGGCCGACTGGCTTGATTGATCCGGAAATAGAGGTGCGGCCAGCGAGTACCCAGGTAGATGATTTGCTCTCAGAAATTGGTTTGCGCACCGCGGTGGGGGAGAGGGTTCTTGTTACCACCTTAACGAAGCGGATGGCCGAAGATTTGTCGGAGTATTTAGACGAGCACGGTGTGAGGGTTCGGTATTTGCACTCAGATATAGATACCGTAGAGCGTGTTGAGATTATCCGTGATCTCAGGTTGGGTAAATTTGATGTTTTGGTTGGCATAAACTTATTGCGGGAGGGTCTGGATATGCCAGAGGTGTCGCTAGTCGCGATTCTTGATGCAGATAAAGAGGGCTTTTTACGGTCTGAGCGTTCATTAATACAGACCATCGGTCGCGCCGCACGAAATTTGAATGGCAAAGCGATTCTGTATGGGGATCGAATTACAGGCTCCATGCAGCGCGCCATTGATGAGACTGGGCGACGTAGAGATAAACAAATTGCCCATAATCTTAAAAATAATATTATTCCAATTGGGGTGCAAAAATCTGTCGCAGATATTCTCGACGCTGGCGCCATACCGGGTTCTAGGAAAAAGCAGCGCGGAGATACTCGTAAAGTTGCCGAGCCATCCGGTGATTACCTGCTAGACGCAGAAAGAATGTCTAATACCGAGTTGGCAAAGTTACTGAAAACCTTAGAGCAAGATATGCAGCGGCACGCGAAAAATCTAGAGTTTGAAGCGGCTGCGAATGTGAGGGATAAATTATCTGAGATAAAGCAGCGCTTCTTCACGAGCTAAATTTGCCATTTATTAATCTGGGTCTAAACCTTGTGCTGATGTGGTGGCGTGATTATAATGCGCGTCCTTGATGCACACGGCTCGCCAATAGCTATTGATGACTCAAGGGGCGCTGATTTACATCAGTCCAGCACGTTTTATGTACGACCGTAGCTCAGTTGGTTAGAGCATCACCTTGACATGGTGGGGGTCGGTGGTTCGAATCCACTCGGTCGTACCAATTCTTTTGTGGCCAATAGAGGTCATCCTGATTTAGGGTTGCCTAATACCCAGTCTGATCAATTATCTACTACTCAGCCAGCTTCGGAAAACGGATTCCCGACTTGCTTTATTAGCTTTTTAAAGTCGGAATTATGCAAATAACCTTAGATCTGGTTCGTAAGTGTTCCGTAAAAAGACTCTTCAGCTTTGTAGCGCTTTGCTGTTTTTCAGCCACTCTAAATGCGGTCGAGTTTGGCAGTGCGACTGTGGCAGAGGTGCGTACCATTTACGACGGGGATACCTTTCGAGTAAATATTGCGGGCTGGCCGTCGGTGGTTGGCGACAGTATGCCTGTGCGTATAAAAGGCATTGATACGCCGGAATTACGCGGTAAGTGTCAGTTGGAAAAGGATGCGGCTCGCGCTGCAAAGCAGTTTTCGGTGGGGCGGCTTCGAGAGGGGCGCGTAATTGAGCTTAGGTCTATTCAGCGTGACAAATATTTTCGCCTATTGGCCGAGGTGTGGATTGACGGTGTGAGCTTAGGTGATCAACTAATAAGTCAGGGTTTTGCCGTACCCTATGATGGCGGTACTAAGGTGGTTTGGTGCTGAGTTGGCAATCACCGCTAATGATTAAGAGAGATGTTGGGTGGCTATGAATTTTGAAGGCGAGGCGTGGTGGGACGATAAATTCAGCGGTGTAAAGTTTGCCGGCTCTATCAATGGCAAGCGTTATATATTTGCCATTTCTAGGGCGGCGCTAATCGATTTTTTCCAAACAGCAGATACTAAAGAGCAAGCCTTCTCAAACTTTGAGGAAAATAGGTCGCGCTTTGAGCGTTTGGCTGAGCGACGGGTTGTGGAAGAAAAGCTACCTCATGATGATGGCCCAGTTGTTGTCACTTATTTAACGTGTATTGAGTACCAGTTGTAGTTAGTTGTTACGCGTCCCATGGCTTGCAGCTGGACTTTGTAAGCCGCATAATACGCGGCTTAATTTTGCGATAGTTTTAAGTAAGCTATTTTACTCACGTGGCCTTTCGTAGGGGTCACCACTGACAGGAAAGTGCCATGCCGGTCATCACCCTTCCCGACGCCAGTCAACGCGTTTTTGAACATCCCGTTTCTGTTGCTGATGTTGCCATGGATATTGGCGCGGGCTTAGCTAAGGCCGCACTTGCTGGTCGAGTAAATGGTAAATTGGTTGATACCAGTTATCTGATCTCTGAAGACGCCGAGCTGGGGATTATCACTGAGCGGGATGAAGAGGGCGTGGATATTATTCGCCACTCGACTGCGCATTTGCTGGCTATGGCCGTGCAGGATTTGTTTCCCGGTGCGCAGGTCACGATTGGGCCGGTGATTGAAGACGGCTTCTATTACGATTTTGCCTACGAGCGTGCCTTTACCCCAGAAGATCTAGAAAAAATTGAAGCGCGGATGACTGAACTGTCATCTGCAGATTTGCCTGTGTCACGCAAGGTGATGAGCCGCGAAGCGGCGGTAAAGGCCTTCAGCGATTTGGGCGAAGAGTACAAAGTCGAAATCATTAAAGACCTGCCGGGCAATGAAGATATCTCTGTTTATGAGCAGGGCGACTGGATGGACTTGTGTCGTGGTCCTCACGTGCCTAGCACTGGTAAATTAAATGCCTTTAAATTGACCAAGGTTGCTGGCGCCTACTGGCGTGGCGACCAGGCCAATGCCATGTTGCAGCGGATATATGGCACCGCTTGGGGTAATAAAAAAGCCCTAAAAGCTTATTTGAATCGCATTGCCGAAGCCGAAAAACGCGATCACCGTAAAGTGGCTAAGAAACTTGATCTCTTCCATATGCAGGAAGAGGCCCCGGGCATGGTGTTTTGGCACCCCAAGGGCTGGAGTGTTTATCAGGCAATTGAACAGTATATGCGTGACAAGCAGCGCAAAAATGACTACCAAGAAATCCGCACTCCTCAGGTGGTGGATATCTCCCTGTGGGAAAAGTCGGGTCACGCCGACAAATTCAGTGATGGCATGTTTACCCTAAGTGCCGATGAACGCACTTTTGCGGTCAAGCCCATGAACTGCCCCTGCCATGTACAGGTGTTTAATCAGGGTTTGCGCAGCTACCGCGATTTGCCACTGCGTTTGGCAGAGTTTGGTTCCTGCCACCGCAACGAGCCGTCGGGTTCGCTGCACGGTATTATGCGGGTTCGGGGCTTTACCCAAGACGACGCGCATATCTTCTGTACTGAAAATCAAATTCAGCCGGAAGTTGCCTCGTTTATCGATTTCCTTCACGAGGTTTACGCTGACTTCGGTTTTACCGAAGTGATTTATCGTCTTTCAACTCGCCCAGAGCAGCGAGTTGGTAGCGAGGCGGATTGGGATCGTGCTGAACAGGCTTTGGCACTGGCACTCGACAGCAAAGGTTTGCCGTGGGAATTGTTGCCGGGTGAGGGCGCGTTCTATGGCCCTAAAATTGAATTCTCATTGAAAGATTGTATTGGTCGAGTTTGGCAGTTGGGTACGATTCAAGTCGATTTCTCGATGCCGGGTCGCCTTGGTGCGCAATATGTTGATGAATCTGGTCAGCGCCAAACCCCTGTGATGTTGCATCGTGCAATATTGGGTTCCTTCGAGCGCTTTATCGGTATTTTGATCGAGCATTACGAGGGGGCATTTCCGGTTTGGTTGGCTCCTATTCAGGCTGTGGTTTGTAATATTACGGACAAACAGGCGGAATATGTCACTAATGTGCAAGATTTACTGCGAGATAGTGGCTTTAGAGTCGATGCGGACTTGAGAAATGAGAAGATCGGCTTTAAAATCCGCGAGCACACAATTCAGAAGGTTCCGTTCTTGTTTGTTGTAGGTGACAATGAGGTCGAAACTCAGACTGTTTCAGTACGTGCACGTAGTGGCGAGGATTTAGGATCGGTATCAATTAGCGATCTTAGTAAACTCCTTGCAGACAGCGTAGCTAAACGCAGCCGCGCAAATTCGGAGAACTAGCAATTAAACGCGATAACGCAAAAGGGCGCAGTAAAAGAGCGCCGATAAACGAAGAAATTGAAGCTAATGAAGTTCGCTTGATTGACGCAGAGGGCAACCAGGTTGGTGTTGTCCCGCTTGCGGAAGCACTGAAAGCAGCGCAAGAAGCGACATTAGACTTAGTACAGATCACTGATTCAGACCCTATCGTCTGTAAGGTGATGGACTACGGAAAACATGTTTTCGAGGCTAAAAAGCAGCAAGCTGCGGCCCGGAAAAACCAAGTTCGAACTCAGGTTAAGGAAGTAAAATTCCGCCCGGGTACGGAAGACGGGGACTATCAGGTAAAACTACGCAACCTGACGCGTTTCCTTGAACACGGAGATAAAGCCAAGGTAACCCTGCGTTACCGCGGTCGTGAGATGGCCCACCAGGAATTGGGTATGCAGCTGTTGAAGCGGGTTGAAGAAGACCTTGCTGAATTAGGTTCTGTAGAACAATTTCCTAAAATGGAAGGTCGTCAATTGACCATGGTTATTGCTCCGAAAAAGAAAAAGTAGCGAGCTCTTAG
>JAGPVP010000080.1 GCA_018066965.1 Zhongshania sp.
TGGCGCCGCAAACAACACCCTATGGGATGCTCTGCGCGAACATCGCAAAACACTGGCCACCGAACAAAGCATTCCGGCTTACATGATTTTCCACGACGCCACCCTCGCCGAAATGACCGAACGCCAACCCCAAACCCTAGAGCAATTGGGCCGTATATCCGGTATTGGCGAACGTAAATTAGAAGCCTATGGCCAAGGTTTCTTAGACGTCATTATGGCCAACGCCGGCACGGACAATGACCAAAATGACGGTATCAACGACACCGCCGCCAATAGTATTTTACTATTAAAACAAGGTAACTCAGCCGAGGATATCGCTACCCAGCGTAAACTTTCACTCAACACCATCTACACCCATCTTTGCCAAGGCATCGCCAATAGCGAACTGAGCCTTAGCGACGTGATCAATTTAGATGAAGCGCAGATCAAAGAAATTCGATTCGCCTTTGAGCTGAGTGAAGACGGCAAAATGAAAACCGTGTTTGAGTCTTTGGACGGTGAGTATGACTACACTATTTTGAAGTGTGTGAAGGCGTCGTTGAGTAGTTAAGCCATTATTCAAAACTTAGCGATGTTTCAGAAAAATTTAAGCATGCGAGGCCATTTCAGCCCCGCATTTTTATAAGCCGATCACCCCTCTAATTAAGCGATACGGTATTTCGGATTTGAGCCGTAGCGATTATCGCCGTCATCACTGTCTTGAACAGAGAAGATGATCAAAGCAATCCAGCCTATGATGGGAATCAGAGCCAACAACAAAAACCAGCCAGAACGGTTGGTATCATGTAAGCGACGAACGCAGACCGCAATGCTAGGCAAAATCACAGCGAGGGAATAAATCGTACCTAAAACACCCACGCCTACGTCTGGATCCATGAGCCCAAACATTCCATCAACAAAGCCCAAAGCCATACTCGCAAGCATATTAAACAGAGTAAAAAACCAGTACTCTTTTCGCCGGGCGCGACCTTCAAATGTCACGTATTTCTTCAGTACAGCGGTGTAATAAGACACCGCAGCTTGTTCGACAATAACGCCAGAACCACCGCCAGCCTCAGCTACTGCCGTTAATATTGAACCGCAGTGCTTACACTTGATCGCGCCTTCCTGAATATCTTCTTTACAAAATTGGCATTGCATAGGGCATCTCCATATATCGTTTTTAACTTCTTACCACGTCCATAAACTGTCGCTGAAGTGTAGCGTTTTCATCGGACTACGCCACCCCACACAAAGAAATCATCCATGACAATTAATAATTTGATCATTCGCGGTAAATTATCGTGCAGAGCTCACTAAATCAGCAGCCAAAGTCGGCACCACTTCCCCCGCCATGCCATAACGGTGCTCGGCAAACGCCGATTCAACCGCTGACGGTTCTAGGTTTATTTCCATTGTATGCGAGCCCGATATAGCCGCTTGGCGTACAAAGCCTGCGGCGGGATAGACATTGCCTGAGGTGCCTATCGCAACGAATAAATCGCATGCTTCTATGGCGTCGTAGATCTCGTCCATTTGCAACGGCATTTCTCCGAACCAGACGATATGTGGCCTGAGCGCACCGCGCATGCCGCAGCATTCGCAGCGGTCATCGACGCTGATATCGCCCGCTATTGGATAAATCACATCGGTATAGGCGCAGCGCATTTTGAGTAATTCGCCGTGCATATGAATGACGTTTTTAGAACCTGCCCGTTCATGGAGATTGTCGATATTTTGGGTCACGACAAGTAATCTGTCGCCAAACTCTTGCTCAAGCTTTGCAAGGGCGACGTGGGCGGCGTTAGGCTTTACTACGTCGCTTAATAATTGCGTGCGGCGACCATTGTAAAATCGTTGAACTAAGACCGGATCAGCCGCAAAGCCTTCTGGTGTTGCCACGTCTTCTACACGGTGCTCTTCCCAAAGACCGTCTTCGGCGCGAAAGGTTTTTATACCCGACTCAGCTGAAATTCCTGCACCGGTGAGAACAACAATACGCTTATAAGACATTGCTAATCTTTAGCTCCTAAAATGATTTTTCCATGCCCAAATGACGGTGCCAATTGCAATAAGAATAACCGCCGGCCAAAAGGTGAATACAGCGAGAATACCCACGCCCACTGGGTCGGAATTTTGATCTGGCCAAAGGCCTAGTGTCACCAATAGCTTAAAGATTATGAGCGGGCCTGACCCAAGAGTTAACAGACCCCACGCTATTTTATTTATCAGCAGGTCAAAATATTTTGGATTTGTCATCACGGTCGACAAATTTTGTTAGACACTGGCCCTATCAAAACCAAGGGCGCTGGCCAATCACATAGGTCTGATCAAAGTCGTCGTCTGATTTGGTGATGTAGAGAATGAATTCTATGAAGGCGATGATGCCAATCGCAATGGAAGGAAGGCCTAGCAGGATAAAACCAAACAAGAAGGTCAGCAGCATGATAACGCCCTGCTTATTGTAACCAAGGTAAAACTTGTGAACACCAAAGGCGCCAAAGAAGAAGGCCAATAACGCAGCAGCAATTTTCTTAGATGACGCAGTCGCGATGTTTTTATCTATATAAAGCTGGGTAGCATTTTCGCCAGTGGCCACAAAATCGACGGTTAGCCCTGCACCCGCATTGCCTTCACTTTTCCATTCGCTGCCAGCGAAGTTATAGCGTTTGCCATCTTCTCCAGCGATCACGCCCTGCGATGTTGCGGTATTGAAATCGAGAACCTTGCCCTTCATATATATACCTTCCCTAGTGCGGAGTTAATTACAATCAAGCATAGCGCGGCACCTTGTCGATAACCACACGTTAAAGCCCTAAAATCGAGTATAAAAGCCTAATATCCATATAAGTCTTTTTGCCAAAATAGCGCCTGCCCCTGCTGCGGGTCTAGCTCATAGGCCGCAAATCCGCAGCGCTGATAAACCGCCTGCGCTACCGTATTGCCCTGCAATACTTCGAGGGTTAATTTACAACAACCGCGCTGCGTGGCTAGCTTTTCGACCTCCAGCATTAAGCGCTGAGCCAGCCCCCGACCACGGTATTCCGGCAGTACAATCACATCGTGAATATTTAGCAGCGGCTTGCATTTAAATGTTGAGAAGCCCTGTAATACCGTTGCCAAAGCGACTGGGGCTTCACCCTCGAATATTAAGATTGTGGCCGCGTTTGCCACTTCTGCTAAGGCATCACATAGGCCAGACAAAACCTCATCTGGGAGTGCTTCGCCGCCACCCATGGGATCTAGCGCGTAGTTTGCCATCAGTATTTCGATGGCAGCGCGATCCTTTGGCGCCCTGTAGTCGGCTAGCTTTACCTGCATAAAACATCCATATTGAGACCTTTGCACGATAGTTATTTTGCCCTCTGCCGGCGTCGAAATCGTACTCAATCGGTCATTTATGAGTATAAACTCCCTCATTCCGTGCGATTTTTCCTTGCCAGAAAACAAAATTCCGGCTCGTGCAAAGGTCTCATATTGTTTCTCCAATTTATTAGCACTGGGCGATCAAAAATCAACGTCTTCAGCGCCCGGCCCCAGGGGTTGGCCAAAACTGAATTCAACAAAGTTACCGTCGGGATCACGGACGCCGCAGTAATATCCCACTGGATATTCTTCCTCGCGGGTTTCCCACTCTAAAATGCCATCAGCACGAGCGCGGTCGGCAATGTCGTCCACCGCTTTTCGGCTTTCCATCGCAAAACCTAAATGAGAAAAGTCGCGATCATCTTGCTGTTTATTTTTCCCACCGGGGATAAGAACCACAATAAAGTCTTTCTCTTTGCCTCGTTCCGCCAACCACATGACCTTGCCATGCTTATGCGGTCGTTCATGAACAATATTCATATCTGCATAGCGGCGATAAAAATCGACGCAAGCGTCTAGATCTTGAACGTGCATGGCAATATGTGTCAAAGCAGCGGGCATTGAGCTCTCCCTATAATGTTGTCGGCCATTTCGAGTATCAGACGATAACAAGACACGCCAGCAAGGTCGAACGCCGCCTAGACCGAATGCTCAATCAAGCCGTCTGCCACATGTTGAACCGTGTTTCTAAACCAACGATGCGCCGAATCATTCTGCAGGCCATTGGCCCACATCATCCATATAGGAATGGGCGCAATTTCAACCGGAAAATGAAACCACTGTATCTCGAAGGCCTTTGCATATAAGTGATATAAGCGCGCCGGCATGACCGCGAGATAATCCGTCGCGGCCACCACCGGCAACATACTAGAGAAGTTCTGTACTTGGGCGGCGCGTTTACGTGGAAATTCTTGGCCACCCAAAGCCAATTCCAACTGACTGCGCTCGCGACTACGCAATGGCAAGAAAACATGCTCCTCTGCAAGATATTGTTCCAAAGACAAGGTATGACTCAAGGGCTCTGCAACACGCGGATGCCCCTGACGGGCAATGACAACCAGCTTTTCTGCACCTATCTGCTGCGCCTGTATGGTATCTGACTCTGGCCGAACATAGTCCACTACCAAGTCGACATCCATACGCTGCAAACGTGTTAGGGAATCATGCTCTAGTCCGCTGGTTTCTAACGACAAGCCCTTACCGGCCTGCTGTAATTGCGCCATTAATGGGCCGAGGGCAACGGATTCAAAATAATTATCTGCCACCACCGTGAAATTATGCTGAGCTTGCGCGGGGTCAAATTCATCGCCCTGCACCAACGTGCCCCTGATTAGCGACAGCGCCTCTCGTATCGGCGGATATATGGCGATGGCGCGGGGGGTTGGGATCATGCCTTGGCGTGTACGAACAAAAAGCTCATCGTGAAAGGTTAGTCGCAGCCTTTGCAGCGCCGCGCTCATTGCCGGTTGGCTCAGGCCGATACGATCGGATGCGCGGGTCAAATTACCCTCCATCATCAGCGCATCAAAACTAGCAAGCAGGTTTAGGTCTACTGAACGCAGATTTATCATAATTATCACCAACATGGATAATATGTATATTAAATATCTAATATACAAATAATTCTAGTGCGCTAATCTGTAACTACAAAATAACAAGCACGGTATTTTCATCATGGACAAATACGTAAGTCTTTCAGTTATCGCCTTTATTGCCATAGCGTCGCTGTGGGAGTTTTTAGCCGGTCGCAATAGCAACGGCAAAAAGAGCAAAGAAGATTGGGGCATCGCAGTGCTCGCCTCAGTATCGCTCGCTGCAGTTCAGCGTCCCGCGCTGGTATTTGCCACCGCGTGGCTTGGTAGTCTACTGGTGCCGCAATTTGAAGGCGGGCTTGCCTGGCTCCAGGAAGCCTATTTCTGGCCGGTGCTAATAGCCTACATCTGCCTAGAAGAGCTTATTCACGGCGGAGCACATTGGTTCTCCCACGCTCGCCGTATGCGCTGGAAGCCCCTGCTTTATCTGCAGCAGTTCTTCAAAATTGGCCATAGACCACACCATTTTTCAGGCACCAATGACGGCAAGGGCGAAATTACTGTTACCCAGACCTTTGTTGAGCACTGGCTGTTCTGGTTCATCATGCCAAACTTCTGGTTCCAGTTTATTTGCCTCTACCTTGGCCTGACCGAAGTATTCTTGTTCGGCACCGCATTTAAAGGCCTGTGGGCGGCGCACAACCACGTGAATTGGAATTACGATTTGTATTTTTTGAATCACCGCTGGGCATGGGTTCGCAAAACCATGTACGCCCTATGCCATGTGCTGACCTTTCCAACCCAGCACCACCATCACCACGCTCGGGGTAAAAACTCAGCAAAAAATATGTGTAATCTACTGTCGATTTACGACTGGCTACTGTTCGGCACATTGGCAATTGAAACCAGCCGCCCCACTCAATACGGCTGGAAACAATCACCACAGGAAGAACACAGTGTTTGGCACCGCTACTTTGCGATTGATGTAAACAAACTCGGCTAAACCGCCCCGCTATCTTTGCGCGCCACGTTTTGGCGCGCGACCTCAAAACATTCTTACTAAGTGCGACAGCTCACGAAACCAACATCTTTAATGCCTTGGCACTTAATATTCTCACTGAAAACATTATACTGAGCCCTCTGAATTTGCGTATATCGTAGAAACATCGGTTTTATGCCGATGAATGCCTGCCGTACGACACTATAACAACGAGGCAACCTCATGCTCCCCAGCTTCCGTCCACTATCTCAATTTGCCATATTCCTTCTTGCAGCCACGCTCACCGCCTGCGGTGGCAGCTCTAGCTCATCATCCGGCAACAGCCCTAGCAGTAATCCGGGCGGAGGCAACACAGGCCAAGCAGAGAGCAAAACCAATTTCGACCAAACCTTAACGGGATTTGACGGCGAAACCGTCGCATTTACCGTCTACGTGCCGGAAAACCCCCAGGGCAAACGAGTACCATTAATCCTTCACAGCCACGGCTTTGGCTTGTCTAGAGCGAAGAATTTTGAGGCCCCAGACCCGCTTGAATCCTTTCTGACCAATGATGTTTCCGGCGATGTCGCCCGTCGCGCATGGTTAGAAAAAGGCTTTTATGTGATCAGCTTCGATCAGCGCGGCTTTGGTGAAACCACCGGCAATATCACCGTAATGGACCCCGACGTTGACTGCCGCAACGTATCGCAAATTATCGACTGGGCCGAAGAAAATCTCGTTAACCTCAGTTTTGAGGGCGACGACCCAATGATCGGCTCGGTTGGCCTGTCTTACGGCGGCGGCTTTCAAACTGTGTGTTCCAGTGTAGATAAACGCTTTGACGCGATTGTGCCCTTAGCAACATGGAGCAACCTGCCCTATAGCCTGTACGCCAACAGCACGCCCAAAAACATCTGGTTAGATATTTTGTCTGTCGCGTCGATGGGCAAGCTCGAACCCTATCTTTTTGAGGCGATTATCGGCGCCACTACAACAGGTGAAATAGCTCCCGAAACCGTAGCGCGCTTAGGTAGCTACAGCCCTCTGTCATTTTGCCAAGGTGGACGCAGCGATGGCAGAACCCTGTCGACCGCCGACGCCCTATTCATTCAAGGCAGCAACGATGTGCTCTTTAACATGAATGAAGCGGTAGAAAACTACGAGTGCTGGAAGGGACAAGGCAACGAGGCGCATTTATTTATTCAACGCGACGGCCACATTTTACCCGCACTACAAGAGGCCGGCCGGCAGATTTTGTTCGGCACCGAAGGCACGCTTTATTGCGACGGCCAAACCTATGCCACCGACGATTTAGCATTAAATTTTCTAGTCTCTAAATTGCAAGGTACAAGCGCTGCCGCCATACCCGATGTGTGCTTTAGCCTGACCGAACAACAGTCTGGCGTTACCGTCAGCGACGTCAAACGCGGTGGTTCACTGAACAACTTTGGCGAAACCCAAATCATTCCCGGCGGCCTGAGCAATGTTGTAGACCTGCTCATATCACTACCGCTACCCACCGTTCTCGCTACCTTAACGTCACTACCCTTAGAGGCCATAAGCACTTTAACGGCGGTATTAACGGCCAGCGCCGACCCTACATCGCTGGTGAATTATTTAGACGATATTGTTAATTTATTGCCCAGTGAATTATTGAGCCAGCTAGTCGCCAAAGGAACATTTATTCCCCTGCAAACCATGACCGAAGATGGCGTACTAGCCGGTATCCCATTGGCCATGCTCAACGTCAGTGGCGGTAACGGCGACGGCAATCTTTTGTATATCGGCTTAGGAAAACTGCCCACTGCTGGCGGCGACTTTACACTGATAAACGATCAAGTATTACCGATACGCGGCAGCGGCCTTGTCGCGCAGGAGATGATTGGTGTTTCTGACGCGGTAGCAGCGGGCGATACTATCGGTTTGATGGTCTACGGCTTCCACCCCTACTTTACTCATGTGGCAAGTATTGCGCAGCCACCGCTTCCCGCCGTCATTAGCGGCACAGTGGATTTGCCGTTCATCCCGGCAAACGGTGAATAAATCATTCTTTAAACCCTGTCGCTGGCGGTATTATTTTAATGCCGCCAGTGGCAACCGCTCCTGCTGAACGACCTTTCCTTGTTTATCTCTTATCTGCAACGCCAGCACCGTGCCCGAAGACTTGCGCTCTATTTTGATCGTACCGAAATTATCGACCAAAATATTATGTTTGCGAATTCGTAAGCTATTCACCTCTTGGGCCGCCGGACTCTGTTCACCCAAAGCGGAATTAAGTCCGCTGCTGGTTATCTCATAAAGCGGATACATATCATTAGTTTGCAGCCGAGAAATCTCTGCCAAGTGCCGATCACCACTGAGCAAGATCAAACCATTAGCTCCACTACTTTTTAGCAGTGCGAATAAACGTTCACGCTCACGGGGAAAGTTCGCCCACTTTTCAAAACAATGTTCACTTGGCAATACCTGAATACTCGATACTAGTAAACGAACATCTGCGGGCTTCTGTAACTCACCCGCCAACCACTGCCACTGCGCCTCACCCAACACCGTAGCTTGCTCATTATTGTTTGCGACAATTCCCGTTGGCGCACACACGCTGCGATCATCATCGCGCAGCAAAGCACTGCGATAGCTGCGGGTATCTAGCAGAATCATCTGCACACGTAATCCCGCCGCTTTAATGTAAGCCGTGTGATACACACCAGTTTGCGCAGAGTCGCCAATATCGGCTGGGTTTAATTGAAAAAATTCACTGAAATACTGCTTAGATTGAGACTTAAACGGATACTCTTCACCGCCGTCATTTACACCGTAATCATGGTCGTCCCACGTTGCATAAACGCCTGTTCCTGATTTTTCGGCGCTATCTAAAAATGCGCCAAACTCCGCACCCAACGCTAAATCGCGATACGCCTGCTGAATACGCTGCGGTACACGCTGTTTTAAATACGGCCCAACATCGGTATACACATTGTCACCGGCAAAAATAAACGCTTCAGATTGCTGCGCGGCTATTGCCTGCCAAATAGGTTGATCCGCCCACTGCCGCAGGCAGGAGCCAAAACTAATAACGGCAGATTGATTAGGCGAGGAATCAACTTGTGTGGGAGTCGACACCGGCTGGCTGGAACACCCGCTTAACAACGCGGTAATCGCAAGTGCAAAAAATGAAGTTCTCAACATACATCGCCTCCGTTAAACATAAATCCACTACTGAAGATGTTTTAACAGCGGGCGATGACATTTTGAGGTCAAGACCAATAAACTGGCATGTACGCTTAAATCTTTAGTATCACCAACTTGAGACTGAAATATCACATTGGCAGACTTTGCTTACGTCAATCTCCGCTCTACTCATCAATACTTGGTTATATCACTTACTCTGACAACCCTGTCTATATAGCTCTAATTAGGCTATGGTAAGACTCTGATTCACAGGCTTATTGCAGTGAGCTCAAGTGAGACACCTATCGGTGACGACACAGAGTACAACAATGAGCAATAAAAATAATACGCCTACCCCATCAGAGCTATTAATCGCTAACTCCAAGCTTTCATTCCAAAACAATGAGAAAGATAAACAGCTATCGGAGCTGCTCATTGCCAACACCAAACTTTACGCTCAAAACATAGAAAAAGGGAGGCAGGCTTCGGAGCTAGCCATTGCCAATACAAAGCTTGCCTTTCAAAATGCAGAGAAAGAAAAACGAGCTGCGGAGTTAGCCATTGCCAATGTAGAGCTTGCCTTTCAAAACGATGAAAAAGGCAAGCGAGCTGCAGAGCTGGCCATTGCCAATACCGAGCTTGCATTTCAAAACGAAGAAAAAGAAAAACGGGCTGCAGAATTAGCCATTGCCAACGTAGAACTTGCCTTTCAAAACGAAGAAAAAGGCAAGCGAGCTGCAGAGCTGGCCATTGCCAATGAAGAGCTAACCTTTCAAAACAAAGAAAAAGATAAGCGGGCTGCAGAGTTCAATACTCTCGCCTTTTATGACCCGCTAACTGGCTTACCCAACAGACGTCTATTAGTAGAGCGACTGCACCAAGCATTATCATCCAGCGCCCGTCACGGTTCACACAGTACCGTAATGTTTATTAATCTAGATAATTTCAAAGACATCAACGATACCTTCGGCTATGAACACGGTGATCTACTGCTGGAACAAACTGCGCAACGCTTATATTCCTGTATAAATAACGGCGATACCTTAGCACGCGTGGGGGATGACGAATTTGTATTGATTCTGGAAAACTTGAACAAAAATCTCATAGAAGCAGGGGCAATGGTAAAAACCATAAGCGATAAAATTTCTGCTGCGCTCAACGAACCTTACCACCTCTATCTACACAAATACCGTGGTACAGCGAGTATGGGCGCTGCTTTTTTCGGTCAAAATGATAAGTCTGCGGAAAAGCTGCTAAAGCAAGCCGGCATCGCCATGCATCAAGCTAAGCAAGCTGGCCGTAATACCATAAGATTCTTTAACCAAGAAATGCAAGACGCCATCAATATCCGCGCAAGCCTAGAACATGAGTTGCGCATTGCCGTCGAAGAGTCGCAATTCCGTTTGCACTACCAAATCCAGGTCGACAGCTCCAGCCGAACACTGGGGGTAGAAGCCTTGATACGCTGGCCACATCACAAACGCGGTCTAGTGCCCCCCGCTACATTTATCCCTCTGGCAGAGGCCATAGGTTTGATCCTGCCTATTGGTCAATGGGTTATCGAAACTGCGTGTGCTCAGCTCAGCAAATGGCAGAAAGATGCGTTAACTCGCAACTTAACCCTGGCAGTAAACGTTAGTGCACTACAATTTGGGCAGGCCAATTTTGTAACGGATGTTCAGGCTGCTGTGCGACGACACGCCATTCCGCCAAATTTACTAAAATTAGAGCTGACCGAAAGCCTCTTGCAAGAAGGCGTAGAAGCGACCATCACTACTATGAATGCATTAAAAAAAGTGGGCATTCAGTTTTCCCTGGATGACTTTGGCACTGGCTATTCGTCTTTACAATATCTCAAACAACTGCCCCTCGACCAATTGAAGATCGACCAATCCTTCGTACGCGATCTCGCGACAAATAGCAGTGACCGAGCCATAGTCAGGACCATTATTTCCATGGCACATAGCCTGAACATGGAAGTAATTGCAGAGGGAGTAGAAACGAATGAGCAGCGCCAATTACTCTTACTTGACGGATGTAAAACTTTCCAAGGGTACTTATTCAGTAAACCCTTACCAATCGATCAACTTGAAAACTTAATCTGTAATGTGGATGGGGCCTATAATTAGCTATATACCCCTTTTTAGATTCGCCCTAGAGTTTTGACTCCATCTCGCTGAACGATTTTTGGATGCATGTCATAAAAAAATCAATATCCGGCAAAATGCTGGCCGTAGAAATTACATTGAAATACAGCTTACCGTTGTAGCTTGGTGTCGCTATAAACAGCCCCATACCTTCACCTAAGGGTGGTAAGCCCGATAGGCTTTCTAAGCGGTGGCCCGCAAGGCTAATTGGCTGGGCCGGCCCCGGCACATTAGAAACAAATAAATTGCAGGTCGAGCTGGCTGCCGACGTAGCATTAATGGCACGCGCAAATAAATACTGCTCGGTGGCGGGTAGATTTTTCGTTACGTTCAGTAATAATCCCGCAGCAGATTTTCCACTCTTACCATTCTGAGTCGCTGCAACTATTTTGGCTAACCTAGCGACAGGATCAGCAATATTAGAATATATCGGCACCGTAAACGCGCTTAAATTATTGCCGGTATCGCCGCTTCCGCCTGAACCTCTCGCATTAACCGGAATCCATGCCACTAATGAGTTCGCGCTAAGCTCATTATGTTTTTCTAAATAGCGTCGCAACGCGCCAGCGCAAATGGCGAGAATGACGTCATTCATGGTCGCGCCAGAATACAGAGTGCGTAAAGCACTGAGAACTTTAAGGTCGACACTGACAACGTCAAATATCTTGTCACCGGCGACACTGGTATTAAATCGAGTGGGAAAAACTCGTAGCCTTTCAGACGGCTTGGTTTGAAGATAGCGACGCGCTGAAGATCCGACCAAGGTTCTACTATTTAACAAGGTGCGTCCTAAATTAACAGAGTGACGAAACCTATTTTTTACTGCACGCCCTGCAACATCAGACCAAGACAATACATTATTAATATCACTCACTTCCGCCTGCGAAAATTCGTCAGTATCCGTCACTGGCGTAGCGAAGCTTGCCAGCAGTTTCACCATCCCTACCCCGTCTATGGCGACGTGATGAAGTCGTATTACGATGGTAAAACCATTTTTGTTGGCGCCATTGCAATTCACGCCGGTAAAAATGGTGATATCCCACAATGGACGACGCATATCCATGGGTTGCGAGTGTAAATAACACACCTCTTCGCGCAGGGCTTTCCAGTTACCAGGCATGGTAAGCGACAGCACCGTAAAATGCGCGTCGGGCTCAAACTCTTCATCTTCAAGCCAATACGGATAATCTAATTCGGCAGGCAACCTTACTAAACGCTGAGAGAAAATGGGATGCGGCTTTAATTTACTTTGTAAAAACTTTATCACCGCACCGTAATCCACATCACGTTTATCACCCTCTGCTGGGCCATCAAAATTGAGCAACAAGGTTATGTGATTAAAATTATCGGCGGTTTCGGTATAAAGAAACTGCGCATCTTGGGGCTTAATCTGTTCCATTCGAACTCTCTCTTTATTCTGTAGGCAAGCGTCTAGGTTGAACTATCGTCTAGGCGACCTTGGTCGACTTATCCAAGGCTTTCTTGTAAAGCGCTTCAACTTTTGCCACTTGCTTATCAAGGTTCTCTACCGTCCAGCGACTAGTATTGATTGGCGCCAAAATTTCGACTTCAACCGTGCCGGGGTAATACAAGGTGTCGCCTTTTGGCGAGACATCCATGGCGTTGTGAATAACGATGGGAATAATCGGCACGCCCGCCTGCATCGCAATATGGAATGCGCCCTTTTTAAAAGGTTTGGGCTTCTTAGAGTGTGTACGTGTGCCCTCGGGTGCCATCACCACGGAAATCTGATCTTGCTTAACTCTTTCTATCAAAGGATCAAGCGCGGCAATGGCGCTTTTACTATTAGCGCGGTCAATTAAAACGACGCCTGCCATTTCCATTGCGGTGCCGACAAACGGCATCTGCTTGATTTCGGCCTTACCTACACCAGAAAAATTCCGACGCAAAAGTTTTGAGCAAATTAGAACATCGATATCACTCTGGTGATTAAAAATGAATACCGCGGGCCGTTCTGCCCAGAGATGCTTCTCACCGACAACGTCGAGCTTTAGTCCTGCAATGGCCGTAGCCACATCAGCAAACAGTGAGGTAGAGAAGTTTCTCGCCTCCTGCTTTGACCCCGTCAACGCCCAAATGGGCAAACCCGCCAACGCCGAACCAACCAAACTCACCTTGGTGGCGATATTACGAGTCCAGCCTACGGTTGAGCTACTTGAACGGCTTCGAAAGGATCGTACCGGCCAACCTCGCGCCGCCGCTATCTCTTTCAATTTGCTACTCGGATTAAGGGGCCGCGGTTTACCGACATGTTCCAGAAGCTCGATGTCATCAGTGCTGTCAGAATAAAAGTAGCTATTTGCTAGATCGACATCTTTCGCCTCGGCTATATCTAAGGCGGCATTAACCTTACCGATACCAAAGCAAAGTGGGCCACCTAGCTCGCCGGTAAACAGGCCGTTATCGATTTCCATGGTAGTACACGCGACAATATCAATGCCGAGATATTTAGCGCAGGGCTCTACCTGATAAGGTGTGGCTGACGAGATTATCGCCACCGTGTGGCCTTTACGCATATGCGCTTCTATTAAGGCACGGGTTTCTGGGAATATTTTTTTAGCAATATCCCGCTCGAAGATAGTTTGTGCAACGCCAAGATAATCCTCTTCCTTTAGCCCCTTCATGCTCTGCGCAGACAAGGCCATCAAGGCCGCATAATCGGAATAGCCCAAGCCAAAGCGCGCAATCGCATCAACGGTCGCCACAATTTCTGAGGGCGCGAGATCACCACGACGAACCTGCTCACGAAGAAAACTAAAGACGGAATAACCGGCAATGATAGTGCCATCAAAATCAAACAACGCGGCGATCTGTGGTCCTGCAGGAGAATTATCTATTTCTGCGGTGATTTCAGTATAAGGGGACATGCCGGTTGGGCTCCTCGATCATTCAGGTATGGGGCGATTATCACTTCATTTGACAACGTATAAGATATTCAGTCCAATACTATTTTCCCTGTAATATTTGGAAAACGAATACCTTGAATACTAGCAAATTGCGCTACATTGTAGCGGTTGATCGTTTCGGTTCGATGACGGCTGCCGCCGCAGCCATTCACGTGTCGCAGCCCAGCCTAACGCGAACGGTGGCCGAGGTCGAAAAAGAATTGGGCATCGCCCTATTTGAGCGCCGCGCACGGGGCATGGTCGCCACAGCGCAGGGGCGCAGCATCATTGATCGCGCAGCTCGGATTCTTGCCGACATCGAGCGACTCGACATGGACGCCAAAGAGTTCAGAGCATACCGAGAATCTCATTTGCGGCTTTGTATTTCACCACCGCCCCTAATCACCCTGATGAACCCTGCCTTACCACAATTGCTGAGCCACCACCCGCAGCTAAAAGTAGATATAAAATCGCTAGCGACAGACAACGCTATCAGCCTACTACGAGCGGGCGACTGTGATCTTATTATCGGCCCAACACAGGCACTCGAAGAAAAACGTGAGTTTAAAATTATTCCCCTAAAGCCATTTGACGCCTACTTCTTTACGCGGCGCTCGCACCCTCTCACCAAAAAGCGCGCGGTATCAAAACAACACATATTAAATTATCCCCTAGTGCTCCCTGAGCGCGATGGTGCCTCACCAGAAATCACCAGCCGCTTATTTGGCGACACACACATACCCGCAGACCACCCCATCCACATTATTGGCCACTTCCCACTAGCTTGCGAAGTCGTCGCCGCCACCGACGCCGTTGCAACGGTGGGACAAACTTACTTAAACAATAAGGAGTTTCTAAAACGCTTCAC
>JAGPVP010000082.1 GCA_018066965.1 Zhongshania sp.
ATCTTCTCAGTATCTCCATTGCTGCATTATTGAGCAGCTCTTTTATCCACGCTGACACTTTATTCGATATTTACCAACTTGCTGTTACAAATGACCCGCAGCTCAAGGCCGCCGAAGCAAGCTATCGCGCCAATATTGAAACTAAGAATTTAAGCCGTGCCGCCCTGCTGCCTCAAGTCACTGGCCAAGCATATTACCAAGATGCGGAAAGCGACGCCGAAAGAGAAGGTTTTAGCGCGACATCAGCCGTCAATCAAAATATAAGCAGCGACACCGAATCGGAATTCTATTCGGTGTCGCTAAGTCAGGCGCTTTTTGATTTACCTGCGTGGTTCAGTTTTCAAGCTGGCAAAAAGATTTCTGAACAAGCTGAGGCACAGCTGGCTTACGAACAACAACAATTGATCGTACGCACCGCCGAAGCCTACTTCAATGTATTGCGCGGCAGTGAAAACTTAGACGCCTCTAAAGCGGAAGAACGCGCCGCCAAGCGTCAACTTGAACAAACTCAACAGCGCTTTGATGTCGGTTTAATTGCCATCACCGATGTACACGAAGCGCGTGCGGTATACGACAGCACGGTTGCCCAGCGTTACGGCTTTGAAGGCACACTGGCTATCGCCAGAGAAAACCTGAGCAGCCTAACCGGTCAGGAACACAATAATCTGTGGTCCTTAAAAGCAGACTTCCCCATCACCATGCCGGAGCCCGCAAGCCGTGCAGAATGGGTGGATTTTGCACTGGCAAACAACAAGCTGCTGCAAGTTTCAAACGCCGGTGCTAGCTCCGCCTATGAAACCGCTCAGTCCAAGAAAATGGAGCACCTACCTAAAGTTGTCGGCAGCTTTACCAGCAGCAAAGAAGATGTAGATGGTACATCCCGCTATAGGCCAACTAATAATTTTGCCACGCAACCTGACGCCTACACGGAATCAGATGCGCTACGTATTACCCTAACTATGCCGCTATTTACTGGTGGCGGTGTCAGTGCAGGCCGGCGCCAAGCTTACGAACAATACAATGCCGCCAACTACAACGCCCAATCTACCCAGCGTCAGGTTATTACTGGCACCCGTGCTCAACATATTGCGGTCTATACCGATGTGCAGACCGTGAATGCGCGCAATCAAAACATTATCTCTACTCGCAGCGCGCTAGACGCAACCGAAGCAGGCTACGAGGTGGGGACGCGGAATATTGTTGATGTATTAGATGCCCAACGCCGGCTTTATGGCGCGATGCGTGACTATACCAATGCCCGCTATGACTATGTTATTGACGTGCTAAAGTTGAAACTAAATGCAGGAACACTGAGCCCGGCAGATATTATTGCGCTGAATAAATGGCTAAAACTACCTGAACCCGTCTCCATGAAAGAGAGCCGCTCTGCAAAATCGTAACGCCATAGCGCGCAGGCCTTAAACCGCCTCGCGTTCTTGCAGCGCTTTCTCAATTATCACGAGCAAGCGCTGCAAAGCCCCCCGATTAGAATCTACCACCTGCTTTGCGACTGCACCCTGCTGCTGCGCACGCTCAGGATCTGCAAACAAACTTTGTAGCGCCAGCGCCAGCGCCCCGCTGTCTGCTAACTTCACCAAACCACCGGCCGCCTGTAACAAGGCACTGATTTCTGCAAAATTAAAATCGCTAGGCCCGCTTAGCACCGGTAAACCCCACGCCGCCGGCTCTAGGGTATTGTGGCCACCATGTTCTATAAGGCTACCGCCAACAAACGCAATATCGGCACAACCAAGTAGTAGCAATAGCTCACCCATGGTATCGCCCAAAATCACTTGCGTAGCGGCAGCACTGGCTTCGTTTTTATAGTCGCTACGGCGCTGAACGCCAAAACCATTGGCCGCGATCAATTCCGCCACCTTAGCAAAGCGCTCAGGGTGTCTTGGCACCAACAATAGCAAGGCATTAGGTTGTTGCTGCAGTACCGCACGATGCGCCGCCAACAAAATTTCATCTTCACCGGCATGAGTACTCGCCGCGATCCACACCGGCCGAGCGCCAAACCACTGCGCACGCAATGTACTGGCTTGTTCACGAAGTGAGACGGGAATCGCCAAATCAAATTTAATACTGCCAGAGACCGTCAACTTTTCTGCGGGCACACCAAGCTCAACAAACCGCGCGCCATCATCAGCAGACTGTGCCACCACCTGCGAAAACCGAGCGAATACTGACCTTGTTAACTGTTCTAAACGTCCATAACCGCGAGCAGAGCGGGCAGATAAACGTGCGTTTGCCAATATTACTGGAATGCCCCTCGCCGCTGTTTGGCAGACCATATTCGGCCAAATTTCGGTTTCCATAATAACTGCCACACTCGGCTGAACACGCTTGAGAAATCTCGCCACAGCATCGGGTAAATCGTAGGGGGCGTAAACATGAAAGACTCTGTCACCAAACATCGCCTGCACTCGCTCGGAGCCAGTGGGCGTCATCGTGGTAACGACCACGGGTAATTGGGGATGGCAGGCTAAGAAATGTTCAATGATCGGCGCAGCAGCAATGCTTTCACCTACTGACACCGCATGAACCCACAAACCGTTCTTTTGGGTCGGTGCAGCAAAAAAACCAAACCGCTCAGCAATGCGATGATTATACGCAGGCGCTCGCCAGCCACGCCAAAGTAAGCGCAGCAACACGAGCGGTAAGATCAGATAAAAAAAGGCACTGTATAAAAATCGGGGCATGTCGCGAATGCGTTCCCATACTCAAGCAAATGCGGCAAGCATAACGGCCAGCGCACAATCAGACCAGCCGTAAGCTAAAAACCCCGCGATTACAGTTAGAAATGGCTTACGCCATATTCAGCACTTCTCGCACACAGCGATTAATACCTTTGGCGGCCTCGGCAATGCTGCCCGCCAACATATAAGCTGGGGTTGTCACCAACTTCATGTCCTCGTCTATGCAGACTTCATCGACCGAGCAGGTTTGGTGGAGAGCGCCCATATTGTTAATAGCCGTGACAACATCGGCGTCATTACCCACCGTACATTTCACACCGTCACCAAAAATTCGCGCGGCCATGGTTGGCGCAATGCAGATCAAGCCAGTAGGTTTTCCTGCCTTGTGCATGGCCTGAATAAATTGCAGTACATCTTTTTGCACTGTCATTTCCACGCCTTTCACAGCAAAATCTGACAAGTTCTTAGCCGCGCCAAATCCACCCGGCACAATAACCGCATCAAAGTCTGCCGCCTGCGCGTCGGCCAAATCTTTAATTTCGCCCCGTGCCAAGCGCGCTGCCTCAACCAGCACATTGCGGCTCTCTCCCTCGGCAACATCACCCGCTAAATGATTAATTACATGAAGCTGCTCTACATTCGGCGCAAAGCATTGATAGCTCGCGCCATGATTTTCCAATGACAACATGGTTAGTACCGACTCATAAATCTCAGAGCCGTCGTAAACACCACAACCTGATAAGATCACTGCGACTTTTTTCATTGTTGCTGTCCTCCTTGCTGGAATGTCAGCCCACCGTTGGCGAGCCGATTTTCGATAATACCTTCACGCAGTCCACGCTGCGAAAGCTGCATGCTATCAATATTTAAAACCTCGAACAGGGCTAAAACGATAGCGACTCCAGAGGCAAAAATTGATCGCCGATCTTCGGCTAAACCCTGATAACGTACTTCATCTACGGTGCTAAACAACGACACATTTTCTGCGAGTGCTCGCAAATCGTGCAAGTGTATTCCGCCGCCAACTTTTCCTGCCTCTCGCGTTTTTGCTAACAATACTTGCTCTACCGCGAGCAAGGTACCGGAACACCCCATCACACTGCATTGCGATTCAGTACCCCAAGCCGGAAATTCAGCCAACGCGTGCTCAAACATCTTCGCCGCCGCGTCGCGTGCCGCCATAAAATATTCTTGCTGCAATTCACCATTCGGGAAGTAGCGCAAATAGCGTAAGCAGCCAACGTCAACACTTACGCCCCTATGCATCTGAACCACAGAACCCCATGCAAGTTCAGTACTACCGCCACCGATATCAACCACCAAACAGCCTTTTTGCACGTCTTTATCGCTAGAGAGTAACAGGCCTGCGCTCACGCCAAGATAAACCAGCTCTGCCTCGCTCTCGCCACTAATAATGTTTGGCCGCACGCCTAATACATCTTCAACCGCAGATAAAAAAGGCGCCGCATTGCCAACACCGCGCAAAGACGCCGTCGCCACCACGTGTAATTCGGTAATGTGGTATTTGGCCAATACCTTCTTATAATCGTGCAAACACAGCAGTGCGCGCTGTTGCGCCTCAAGCTGCAAACATCCCACTTCACTGCCCGCAGCTAACTGCACCTTGCGCTCCTCGGTACACACGGTTCGCCAGCCATTCCCCTGCACTTGTGCAATCAGCAAATGAAAACTGTTTGAGCCCATATCAATAGCCGCTAAATACGAGCCGACGGTCAAATTCACACTGTTACCCCTTTTCACATCCCATTAACTCCTGTGCTATCATCGCACATCCTTTATTTATGATTTTTATTCGGAGAACTAACATGAGCGACAACATCGTTCACGTCACCGACAGCAGCTTTGAAGAAGACGTACTTAAGTCTGACTTGCCTGTGCTGGTTGATTTCTGGGCTGAGTGGTGTGGCCCATGTAAGATGATTGCCCCAATTCTTGATGATATTGCTGGTGAGTTCGCCGGCAAATTGAAAATCTGCAAAATCGATGTTGATGCTAACAGCGACACGCCAGCTAAGTTCAGCGTTCGCGGTATTCCAACGCTGATGATTTTCAAAGGCGGCAACGCAGAGGCCACTAAAGTTGGCGCACTGTCTAAAACACAGCAGCTAGATTTCGTAAACTCTGCACTGTAAGCCGATACCGCCCGTACAGTATTTTTCTGTGCGGGCTCACTCTAAAAGCTAGACGCCCTAGCTTTTCAGTGATAGAGTGCCCAAGATCCTTCAAAGAACACCCAATAATTAACCTTATATTCGCTTCAGCTTAACTCGTCGAGTTCGTTCCGGCTTCCCTATTTTTGCCGATCCCACGTCTCGCTTATATCCTGTCTAATTGATACCACTAAACCCATATACCTATGAATCTTACCGATCTAAAAACCAAATCAGCTCAAGAATTACTCGACATTGCCAAAGAAGGCGGCCTAGAAAACATCGCCCGCTCTCGCAAACAAGACATCATCTTTTCCATACTCAAACGCCACGCCAAAAGCGGTGAAGATATTCACGGCGACGGCGTACTGGAAATACTGCAAGACGGCTTTGGCTTTTTGCGCTCTGCCGATTGCTCATACCTTGCTGGCCCCGACGATATCTATGTTTCTCCAAGCCAGATCAGACGCTTTAACCTGCGCACTGGTGACAGCATTGCCGGCAAAATTCGACCGCCTAAAGAAGGCGAGCGCTACTTTGCACTACTAAAAGTAGACGAAGTTAACTTCACCCGCCCCGAGCAATCCAAAAACAAGGTTCTGTTCGAAAACCTCACCCCCCTGTTTCCTAATGAGCGCCTGACGCTAGAAATGGGCACCGGTTCCACCGAGGACCTAACAGGCCGCATCATCGACTTGGCAGCGCCAATCGGTAAAGGCCAGCGCGGCTTGATCGTCGCACCGCCAAAAGCGGGTAAAACCTTAATGTTGCAGAATATTGCCGCGAGCATCATTCGCAACAACCCAGAATGTTATGTCATCGTATTATTGATCGACGAACGTCCAGAAGAAGTAACCGAAATGCAACGCTCGGTAGGTGTACGCGGCGCCGAAGTTGTGGCCTCGACCTTTGATGAGCCACCAGCCCGTCACGTCCAAGTGGCAGAAATGGTTATCGAAAAGGCCAAGCGCTTGGTCGAACACAAACGCGACGTTGTTATCCTGCTCGACTCGATCACTCGCTTAGCCCGCGCCTACAACACCATCATCCCTAGCTCCGGCAAAGTATTAACCGGTGGTGTAGACGCCCACGCCCTAGAGCGCCCAAAACGTTTCTTTGGTGCGGCGCGTAATATAGAAGAAGGCGGTAGCTTATCCATTATCGCAACGGCATTGATTGATACCGGTTCGAAAATGGACGAGGTTATCTACGAAGAATTTAAAGGTACGGGTAACAACGAACTGCATCTCGACCGTAAAATTGCCGAGAAGCGTGTTTACCCCGCGATCAACATTCGTCGCTCAGGCACCCGTCGCGAAGAACTGCTAACCGGTGAAGAAGAGCTGGCAAGAATGTGGATTCTGCGTAAATTGCTGCACGGCATGGAAGACACTGCAGCCATCGAGTTCTTAATCGACAAGCTCAAAGACACCAAAACCAATGCCGACTTCTTTGACTCGATGAAGCGTAAGTAGTACGGAATGCTTGACGGGAGACAGGTAACGCTGAGAAGCAAAACCTACACCCCCTGCCAAGTACTTCATGGGCAGACGTAAAGCGCGAGATACTTTTCGCGCTTTATTATTTGCCTCTCCCGTCTCCCATACAGCGTAACGCCTGCCATGTATAAAGACCTCAGAGAATTTATCCGGCATTTAGAAAAACAAGGTGAGCTGAAACGCATCAGCCATCCCGTTGATCCCAATCTGGAAATGACCGAGATCTGCGACCGCGTCTTACGCGCGGGCGGCCCTGCCCTATTATTTGAAAACCCCATTGGCTACGACATTCCAGTACTGGCGAATTTATTCGGCACCGAAAAGCGCGTCGCTATGGGCATGGGCAAAGACGACATAAAAGCACTGCACGAAGTGGGCGAATTACTCGCCTTCCTACGACAACCTGATCCACCAAAAGGCCTGCGCGACGCGTGGAGCAAACTACCCGTATTCAAACAAGTATTGAATATGGGGCCAAAAATGGTGAACAACGCGCCCTGCCAAGAGTGCGTTATTGAAGGCGACGCGGTAGATTTACACACCCTACCCATCCAAACCTGCTGGCCCGACGACGCCGCACCGCTCATCACCTGGCCGCTGGTTATTACTCGCGGCCCCAATAAAGAACGGCAAAACCTCGGCATTTACCGCATGCAGTTAATCGGCAAAAATAAGCTGATTATGCGCTGGCTATCCCATCGTGGCGGTGCGCTAGATTTCCAAGAATTTAAAGTCAGTAATCCCGGTGAAAAATTTCCCGTGTCCGTCGCGCTCGGTGCAGACCCTGCCACCACGCTTGGCGCGGTGACGCCCGTTCCTGACTCGCTAAGCGAATACGCCTTCGCCGGTTTATTGCGGGGCAGCAAGACCGAACTCACCAAAAGTCTAAACAATGATTTGCAGGTTCCCGCGACCGCAGAATTTATTCTTGAAGGGTATATCGACCCCCAAGAAGTTGCCGATGAAGGCCCATATGGCGACCACACCGGTTACTATAATGAAGTAGATAGCTTTCCGGTTTTCACCGTTACCCATATCAGTCACCGCAAAAAACCTATTTACCACAGCACCTATACCGGCAGGCCGCCAGATGAACCTGCGGTATTAGGTGTCGCTTTAAACGAAGTATTAGTGCCACTGCTACAAAGACAATTTCCGGAAATTGTGGACTTTTATCTGCCACCGGAAGGCTGCTCCTATCGCATGGCGATAGTCACCATCAAGAAACAATATCCCGGTCACGCCAAACGCGTCATGTTTGGCGTATGGTCGTTTCTGCGTCAGTTTATGTACACCAAATTCGTCATTGTTTGCGACGACGACGTCAACGCCCGCGACTGGAACGACGTCATCTGGGCCATCACCACCCGCATGGACCCAGCCCGCGACACCGTCTTAGTTGAAAACACCCCCATCGACTACCTAGATTTTGCCTCGCCGGTTTCCGGCCTTGGCTCCAAAATGGGAATGGACGCCACCAATAAAATGGGCGGTGAAACCACCCGTGAATGGGGTAGACCCATTGTGAAAGATCCTACTGTTATTCAAAAAATAGATGATATCTGGGATAAGTTGGGGTTGAGCTAAGGCTCAGCGTGCTCGGCTTATCTGACGTGAACTTTCCGCTGTGATGGCTTTTAAGTTATGCCTGGTGGATTGCAACTTAATCATTAATAATGAGGTATGGTTGCTCTAATCTTCGAGCAAAGGAAATTCATTGTCTCGTAGCGGGTATTCGATGTACTTTCCTTTTATTTGGTTTATATTTTTAATAATGCAGCCTAATAGTTTGTCTAAATTGGTGGGGTTACTGACTAGGGCTGTGGAAAAGGTTGATTTTATTCCTATCCAAAAAATTAAAAGGCCAATGACCTCATAAACGGACCACTAACGCTCTATGGAAAATTTAGCATCTGACCTCATTCAGCTTTTACGGTATTTACTACCCGGTTTTCTTGCTGCTTGGGTTTTTTATGGTTTCACATCTTTTGTTAAACCCAGTCAATTTGAGCGCGTTGTGCAAGCTTTAATATTTACGCTCATAGTTCAGGTCGGAGTATATTTTTATAAAGCAATGGTCTTTTACTTGTCCAAATACTGGGTACTTGGTTTATGGGGTACGGATATAGAGCTCGTAGCTTCTGTCGTCATTGCCGCTACCCTTGGATTTTTGTTTGCTTATTTCGCAAACAATGACAAATTTCACTCCGTCATTCGGAAAGTTGGAGCGTCCAAAGAAACCTCGTACCCATCTGAGTGGTATGGTGAATTTTCAAATAAAGTAACCTATATTGTATTGCATTTGGATGGCGAGCGACGTTTATACGGATGGCCTAAAGAGTGGCCGTCCAATCCTGAGAAAGGTCATTTTTCAATAGAACAAGCATCGTGGCTTAATGATGGAAAAGAAACACCTCTTACAGGCGTCAAAACTATACTAATACCTGCTAGAGATGTTCAAATGGTAGAGTTTATGGAAAAAAATTGGGAGTAATTAATGTCTAAAAAATCATCCAATCCACCACCGCCAGCACCTCGCCCTCCAAGTGATTATGGTAGAAATGATGGGGCAAATGCTAATCCACCACCGCCCGCAAATGTTCGGCCATCACCGCCTCCAGCGCCACCACCAAAACGCTAATAAGCATTTAGGGTCGAAGTAAAAATTCTGGGTATTTGAGCAGAATAAAACTCCACGATTGAGATGGAAAATCATTCTTATGACTTTCTGTTAGCTTTGGTTTCGCCCTCACTGGGCGACTTACTTCTTTTCTCGGAAAAAGAAGTAAGCAAGAAATCCGCCCGCTATCACTCACCCTTCGGGTACCCTGCGCTCACAAAAATCCAATGGGATCGCTGCGGAACTCGCCTTCAGCTCAGACAGTCCTCGCTAAAAGCATCCCATTGAATTTCTGCGATGCTCGGTGAGTTCAAAAGCGGGACTAAGGCCGGCGCAGTATTCCGGCATTAGACAAACAGTACCACTTTAACAACGTTACTCGCAGCTTATGCCAATTTCCCTTCAGCACCGCTGAGCACTGGAGCAAGTAACGGGTTAAGCGGGAAACTGTTTGAGCCGCAGGCGAGTTTTTCCCGCTCCGTTATTTGTGAAGCGCGGAAGACAAAACGGCAGGATAGCGGTTTTGAACGCCCGTAGGGGCGGCCTTTAGGCCGAGGGGCATGACGCCCCGAGTTAACTCGATGGCGCTTTTTGCCATCGACGGTGATGTAGGGTGCCTTTTTTCTTTGCTTACTTTCTTTTTGGGCATGCAAAAAGAAAGTAAGTCGCCCAGCGAGGGCGAAACCAAAGCTAACAGTAAACCGATGAACAAAGGCATTCGCTCTGCTGTCCTGGATACCCGATCGGGGTCGGGTATGACGAGGTACTAAAGAATTTTCATCTTACTATTACGATAGTCTTCACCAAAATACTCCCCGCGGCCACCAAGCCCTTCAGCACCGCTGAGCACTGGAGCAAGTAACGGGTTAAGCGGGAAACTGTTTGAGCCGCAGGCGAGTTTTTCCCGCGCCGTTACTTGCGAAGCGCGGAAGGCATCGATGGCGCTTTTTGCCATCGACGGTGATGTAGGGTGCCTTTTTTCTTTGCTTACTTTCTTTTTGGGCATGCAAAAAGAAA
>JAGPVP010000117.1 GCA_018066965.1 Zhongshania sp.
CCGGTCCGCATACTTTTACACGATTATGGTGGGTGATGACGGGATCGAACCGCCGACCCTCTGCTTGTAAGGCAGATGCTCTCCCAGCTGAGCTAATCACCCTCTCAATCGAGTGAGGCGCATTCTACAGTAATCGCTTTCGGTGTCAAACACTGGGCGGTGTTTTTTTACATTTTCTTTAAAAAAAAGCTATAACACTGATTTTGTTCATTTTTTATCCAAAATTTGATCTCAAAATAAGCGGACCAAACTCTATGTATATATGCACTCTGTACAGCCCTGCCAGAGCTGATTACCATTGGCGCCAAATTTATAGCGCCCTACACTCTAGCAATAAGTATTTTTTACCCTACTAAACCGAGACTGCCCTGTGGAAATATATAAAGAGTTTACTTTTGAAGCCGCTCACCGCCTACCAAATGTTCCAGAGGGGCACAAATGCGCGCGGCTTCACGGCCACAGCTTTCTGGTCAGAATTTTTATTGCTGGAGATGTCGACCCACATACCGGCTGGTTAATGGACTTCTCAGAGCTTAAAAAAATCTTCGCACCTATTTATGAGCAGCTAGACCATCATTATCTAAATGACATAAAGGGATTAGATAACCCGACCAGTGAAAATCTCGCCATCTGGATTTGGAGCCAACTGAAGCCTTCACTAAACGCACTAAGTCAGGTCGAAATTAGAGAAACCTGCACCAGCGGGTGTGTTTACAGGGGCGACTAATTTTTGAGCCACGCACCGTAAATGAGCAACTACTCGCAAATGTTTCGTTATAAGTGAAAATACGTAACAGGTAACAACAATTAGGCCTTGACGTAACACTTATTCACAGATATGGAATTGAGAGTCAATTTTCATCGCTTAGCTCCAAAACATAATGTTGAGAATCTAAATTTCAATGTAACCAGTTGATTTTATTAGAATTTATATAAATGACTGTTTTTTGAACAATTTGTTAAACCCTCCAGAATCGCTCTCTCTCCTGCCATAACTTACAAGTTACCCACCAAGTTATCCACAGATACTGTGGACAATATTTATCGCCAATAACAGTACTGAGACGTTACTACAAGCGCTATTTCCATTTTTTATACTGCCTCCAGCCACCTCACTACGACACATTAATCAAATATTGCCGAACAAGGCATAAGAAATTATCGGCCACAGCAAGCAGCTGTCATCATTTCGTCACAATTAACAATCTTTTGTCACATTTCTGTAATATAAATGTCGCAGAATTGCGGCCACAATAAGTGCGCACTTATCCGCACAAGACCCATGCCTAGCACAGACACTGCTAAACGAGGACGCAATGACAAAACTTATCTATCCATCACGCAGTAAACCTCAACGCACGCCCAGCTACTCTCTCGCAAAAATACTTGCCACGCTGGGCCTATTGGCCGCAGGTGTCACCGCCAATGCTGAATCCCAAGGCCACCTCAATTTATACGTCGACCGCGAGACCAAGCAGGTATTCACTGAGCCTGGACCGAATAGGATTAAGCTTGGCACCTTCGAGCCAGCCACCGAAAGTGACCTACCTTTAGATGATGGCAACCTAAATGTCTCGACAGCCCCCAAGATCGGGATGGAAAAGAAAGGCTTAGTCGTTACATCAGCGAACGACGATTTCTCTGTCAATATCGGGGGGCGTATTCACGCCGACAGCACAAGTAATATTAATGACGATCTACAAAAACGCAGCAGCGGCGATCCAACGGAAGCCGTTTCGGGCACGGAGCTTCGTCGCGCGCGACTGGCACTGCGAGGTAAGTTTAATCGCGATTTTACTTATAATATTGAAGCAGATTGGGGTGGAAACAGCGTGTCTCTAAAAGACGTGCTGATAACATACCACGCCACTCCCCAACTAGAGATCACCGTTGGTAATCAAAAGCACTCGGTCAGCATGGAAGTCGAAGAAAGCTCAAACGACATTATGTTTAACGAGCGCTCACTGCTTTCGGCACTCACCCTGCCACACTTTGACCGCGCGATGGGCGTCAATGTCCATACAATGGGGCAAAACTGGTCACTCAAAGGTGGCGTCTACGGCGACGCAGTTTCAGACAGTGGCGACGGCGCAGACGAAGGAGGCGGTTTTGGGGTTAGGGGAAGCTTCGCTCCCATTAACGCGCCGGGACAATTACTGCATCTCGGCGCAAGCCTTGGTCTACGTAAGGCCAACGACAATAACAGCCTGAGTAATGGCAAAACACCGCGTTTGCGCTATGAAAGCACCAATATGTCTGATTTATACCTCAGTGATACCGGCAGTATTGCTGAGTTTGAGGAAATCCAACTATCAGGACTTGAACTAGCAGCCATGCGCGGCCGCTTCTCTGCGCAAGCCGAATTGGGGCAAGCCAATATTCAGCGCAATGGTGGATCAGACTTACAATTTAACGCCCACTATCTCCAGCTCGGCTGGACATTAACCGGGGAAGCACGCAACTATCGGGGCTCAGAGGGCGAATTCAAAATGCTCACACCCCGCAACAATTTTGATCCATCCCAAAATCACTGGGGCGCCTGGGAGCTAGCTTTACGATTCGACGAGCTAGATCTTGAAGATAACGATATTCAGGGTGGTAGTCAGCAGCGATTTAGCCTAAATCTAAACTGGTACCTAAACCCCAACCTACGCATCCTGTTCGGTTACAGCCGTGCCTACGATGTAGAGTCGGGACCGGTGATTCAAAATAATGGTAGCGAAGCCGACAACGTCGACGTGGTCGCCTTGCGCGCACAAATGGCGCTATAAATAAAGGCGACCTGTATGGCCGCCTCTACATAGCTTTCACCCTAAACAAGCGCTTCAGCAGCGGGCCGACAAGTAATCCGACCCGCTGCTAGGCTCATCACTCCATAACAGGCACGCCAGTTATGGCATTCATACTACTCGAATCGTTCGACTGAACTACCGTTGCAGCGGCTTTCAATGCCTCCAAGCGCGTTGTATAAACAGCATCGCCCGGCACGCCATTATTCATACCCGCCAGCACCTTACGTACGTCGTCGTTCATGCCCGCCAGATATAATAACTTTCCACTACTTACCGCATCACTGGCGATGGTCTCTATTGCCAATACCGCTGACACATCCAGAAATGGCACCCTTGAAAAATCCAGTATCAAAACTCTTGAGCCAACTTCACTATGCTCCCGCACATGATGACCAAGATCTGCCGCGGCACCAAAGCTCAAGGGCCCACTGAATTCAAACAGCCCAACACGATCACCACAGGATGCCAAGCACGCTTTCTCCACATCAGAGTCCAAATGCTCCGGCGTATTTTTAAGACTGGCAATCTGCAGCTGACCAACTTGCTTCACAAACGCTAGGGCTGCCAATACTACCCCCGCTGCCACTGCGGTAATCAAATCTACAAACACCGTCAGTGATAGTACTAACAGCATTAAAGCAAGATCCCAGCGCGGACCGTGATTTGCGCGCTTGATATAGCTCCAGTCGATAATATCTAAACCAACCTTCACCAAAATCCCCGCCAACACCGCCAAAGGAATATTCGAGGCTAGTGGCCCCAAACCAAGCACGATGGCTAAAAGTAATAGCGCATGAACCATCCCCGACAAACGGGTACGACCACCAGAGCGAATATTCACCACTGTGCGCATGGTTGCACCAGCGCCCGCAATACCACCTATCAAGCCTGCTACGGTATTACCAATGCCTTGACCAATCAGTTCTCGATTGCTGTCATGGCGTTCGCGGGTCATATTGTCTGCCACCAAGGATGTCAGCAAACTGTCTATTGAACCTAGCACAGCTAAAATGAAAGCTGCTTCGAGGATCAACAAGGCTTTACTTTGCTCAAAGACAGGCCAATGAATACTTGGCAGCCCCGACGGAATATCCCCCAGCACCGGCACATCGAACAATAAAAAGGCAATTAAGGTACCCGCAATCAGCGCCGCGAGCGGTCCAGGTAAATATTTGCCTGCCTTAGCGGGCCAAAAGAACACCAGCGCCAAAGTAGCCAAACCAAGCGCAAGATTAGCAAAATTGATATCCATTACCGCATTCGGCAGCTTCGCCATAGCACCCAGCGGATTCCCTGGCGAATCATGCCCCAGCAGCGGCCCCAGCTGTAGAATAATAATAATGGCGCCGATCCCCGTCATAAATCCCGAGATAACGGGATAGGGAACTAAGCGGATATATTGGCCAACACCGAGAAAGCCAAAGACAATCTGCATTACTCCCGCCAGCATTACCGTGGTGAAAATCAGCGCAGCGTCACCTGACAAACTGGCAAACAAGCCCGCCAGCACCACGACCATTGGTCCGGTTGGACCAGAGATTTGCGAAGACGTACCGCCAAACAAAGCGGCAAAAAAACCGACCGCAATAGCGCCGTAGATACCCGCCATTGGGCCTAAACCCGACGCCACACCTAACGCCAAGGCCAGCGGCAGCGCCACCACCCCAGCGGTAATACCACCGGTGATATCGCCGGTGATATTGTCGCGACTTAATTTCATACCGCCACTCCCCGCTCAACAAGCGCCTGCTCATCGAATAAATGGCTATAGGCAGAATCCATCAGCTCAAACTGTTGACGCTCGTCGTTGTAGCACTCCACCTCACCACTCGCAATATTGTAAACCCAGCCATGCAAGCGCACTTTGCCACTCGCCAGTTTCGCAGCCACGGCTGCATGGGTACGCAGATGCTGCAGCTGCAGGAGAACATTCTCTTTGGAGACTTCGTCTAAATGGCATTTATCAATATGGCCGTGACGCTCTTTTACAATCTCTCGCGCGGCACGGCAATGCCCCAGCCACTCTTTCACATGCGGTAAATCTTCTAAGGCACTGGGGTCAATCGCACCCTTCATCGCACCGCAATCACTGTGCCCACATACCACAATATGCGACACGCCAAGGGCAGCAACAGCGAACTCGATTGATGCTGTCATCCCACCAGTTTGGTTGCTGTGGGGCGGCACTACATTGCCGGCATTACGGCAGATGAACAAATCCCCTGGCTGGGTTTGCGTTAGCATGCCAGGATCGATGCGCGAATCGGCACAGGTGATAAACAATACATCCGGATTTTGCCCATTCGCCAATTTGCGAAACGCCGTTTCCTTTGCCGGATAAACCTCATTTTGAAATTTAGCGACACCTTGAATAATATCTTCCACAGGTACTTCCTCGTAAATTAACAGTCAGGAATCAATATGGAACCGATTATCCTTTGATAGTTTAATAACAAGGTATACCATTTGCTGATACTTTTTTATTATCAGAGAATTGAAACCAGTATGGCGTCAAAAACGACATCACCAAGTATAAAGCAGCTGCAATATTTTGTTTCGGTCGCCAAACATGCGAGCTATCGACGCGCTGCAGAAGAACTTGGAATGAGCCAGCCCGCGCTCACAAACCAAATCGTCATTCTCGAATCAACACTCAACACTATACTTTTTGAGCGCTCGCGCGCAGGCACACTGCTGTCGCCCAGCGGCAGAGATTTACTCGATGCCGCACGCCAAGTATTACTTAATATGAAAGAGTTTGAAGACATTGCCGCCGCAATGAGCGACGGCCATCAAACCACCTATCGTCTGGGTGTACCGCCTACAGTTGGCCCCTACCTACTACCGCATGTACTGCCAGACCTGCATAATTTGCACAACAATTTAAAGCTGTATGTTCGCGAAGCGGCACACCGTGAATTACAAAAAGACTTATTAGATGGCGTTTATGATATCGCCATTGTGCCTTTACCCTTAGCAATGCCTCAACTTGCCATGGAGCCTTTATTTATAGAACCATTGAAATTTGTGGTACCTATAAACCACCCTCTCGCAGGCCAAAAACACATTACACCGAGTAAATTACGCGGCGAAAAAATATTAACTTTAGAAGAAAAGCATCACTTTCGCTTACAAGTACAGGAAATATGCGAACGCTGGGGCGCCGACATTCAGCGAGACTACGAAGGCACTAGCTTGGACACCTTGCGGCAAATGGTGGTAATGGGAATGGGAGTCGCTTTCTTGCCAGGCTTGTACGTGCATTCAGAAATGCACAACCCAGAAGCACTTTACGTTTGTGAGTTGCGCAATATTCCGATCTTACGAAAACATGCCTTAGTGTGGCGGGCTAATGCACCAAATCGGGTATTCTATCGAGAACTGGCCGCAGACATTCGCACCATCATTAACAAAAGACTACACAATGTTATTGTTTCTACACGGTAATGCCTTCGGCTAAATTCTAAGGCCCGCAAACGCAGGCCGCTCGTGAATCTAACGTATTAACTAAAACTCATTGCAAAGCCGAGTAAATCTGCCACCACACCGTAGAACCATGTCTTAATAGTTTTCCACCAGCCTGATTGCGCTCGACTCTCTTTATCTACGTTCGCTTGCTCTAAAATATACGCGTGTAATGCAAAAGCGTCATCTTCACTTAACACTTCAGAGAAACCAACCATGCCCGCTTTTTGCATTACCCCATCAAGCACAATGGTATTGAAATTATCGTGAAATGCCTTGGGCAAATGACGTAAATCTGGAATGGCACCGTTAGAGATTACCTCGGTGCCGTGACAGGCACTGCAATAGGCGTAGTACAGAGTTCGACCCTTTTCAAGAACGGCTTGATCGTCCGTTAAACGCACCGGCGGCTCGTGCATCTGCTTTAAGGGATTTGCTGGCAGTGGCGGTGCAACACCACCTAACTTAAAGGTTAACACGCGACTTGGTGGCGGTGAGACCTCTTTTTCAAGACCGGCGATCAGACCAAATGCACCGCCCCAACCCGCCAATATTGTCACATACTGCTCGCCATCAACGGTATACGTTACTGGCGGCGCCATAACCCCCGTGTTGGCATCGAATGACCATAGCTTCTCACCATTGTCAGCGCGAAACGCCAACACCTCACCTTCGGCTGAACCCTGAAAAACCAAGCCGCCAGCAGTCGCTAACAAACCACCGTTCCACGTGAGTTTATGTGGTACTTCCCACGCGGCTTCTTGCTTTACAGGGTCCCAAGCTAATAGCGCACCCTGCGTAATTTTGCTGGTTAACAGCTGCGCCAAAATAGGGTCTGCAACAGACTGCTGTTGCATATAAATACCCAGATTCCACTGTCCCCACTCATATAAATAATCATCCACTGCCTTATATTCAAACAGGCTGTTAATCACGGGGATATAAACCAAACCCGTTTGCGGGCTATAGGCCATTGCCTGCCAATTATGCGCCCCCATCGACGATGGTCTAACTAATTGAGGATCGTTTAAATAACGGGCATTCTCAGTCTCTACCGGACGCCCTGTCTCAAGATCATAATGACTTGCCCAGTTAACATCTGAATAAGGTTCAGCAGAAAGTAATTTGCCGTTTTCTCGGTCGATAATAAAAAAGAAACCATTTTTTGGCGCATGCCAAATAACTTTGCGTTGCTCGCCCTTAACGTCCATGTCCGCCAGCATAATATGCTGTGTTGCAGTGTAATCCCATGACTCGGCAGGAGTTTCTTGGTAGTGCCAAATATATTCACCGCTGTCCGGATTCAAGGCAACAATCGACGACAAATACAAATTATCACCGCCCTCAGGGCTACGAATTTTCGCATTCCACGGCGAGCCATTACCGACACCAATATAGAGCTGATCTAATTCATCGTCATAAACAATGGAATCCCATACTGTGCCACCGCCACCAGACTCCCACCACTTACCTGTCCATGTGTCTGCGGCGGCTTTCATGGCCTCGTTTTCAAAGCCATCTGCAGGATTTGCAGGAACGGTATAAAAACGCCAAAGCTGATCACCCGTGTTTACATCGTAGGCGCTAACGTATCCGCGCACACCGTATTCAGCGCCACCATTACCGATAAAAACCTTACCCTTAGCAACGCGTGGTGCGCCAGTAATGGTATAGGGGTAGGCCGTAATATCGGCGGTTTCTACTTCCCAAATCTTTTCACCACTTGCCGCGTCTAGAGCGATCAATCGCGCGTCGAGGGTGCCGAATATGATCTTACCTTCGTAGGCTGCAACACCGCGATTCACTACATCGCAGCAGGCCATTTTCCCCCATTCCCGTGGAACCTGAGGATCGTATTTCCACAGTAATGCTCCGCTTCGCGCATCGAGTGCGTAAACCACACTCCAGTTGCCCGTTAAGTAAAGCACGCCATCGATCACTATCGGTGTCGCTTCAAGCCCACGATTAAAATCCGTATCAAAAGACCAAGCCAGACTCAAATCAGCCACATTTCCGACATTGATTTTGTCTAATTCGCTATAGCGCTGTTCTTTATAATCTTTACCATAAGAAAGCCAATTATCTGCTGAATTAGCAATGATGCTTTCTGTATTCACCGTCGTTGCCGCATCGGCTAAGCCAAATATTGAATGGAATACCATGCCGATAATAAATACCGACGACACAATATTTCTACTCAGTTTTAACATGGTAATTTCCCGCAATTATTTTATTTATTTAGTTTTAGCCAATGTCTGACGACACCAAACATCGCTTATCAATTCTTATTGACGACATACATGAGTAAAGAAAATCTCTATTAAACAAGTTCGGGGTTAAATCCAACCTTATCTTTGTAAAACGCCTTTATCTCCACCATATCTTTTTGGTAGTCACCAGTAGGATAAAACGCTTTTCCAATACCAGTCTGTCGTGTTTTGGTGCAAAGAAAGCCTAGATAAATTGGCACGCCGGCACCCACCGTAATGTGATAGAACCCTGCCTTCCAATTTTCAACTTTACTTCTTGTACCCTCAGGTGCAATCAAGACCATTAATTCGTCTCGGGCAGCATACTGCGCAACCATTTGATCAACAGTGTTATGCGTTTCGCGTCGGTCTACGCCAATACCACCAAACCAGCGCATGACTACGCCGACAATACCGGGAGGGAATAATGTGTGCTTGCCCACCCAGTGCGGATTCAAACGTAACACAAAGGCCACCACCATCATGGTCGGGAAATCCCAGTTACTGGTATGCGGCGCCGCAATTAACATGTATTTCTTATCTATAGGTTTTTCACCGACGATTTGCCACCCGATCAACCAAGTCAGCGCTTTAAATACCGCACGAAAAAAACCACTCACTAAAGGTGTATTAAAAATAGTTCGGGTTTGCATTAATCAGAGTCACTCTGGCACAACGGACGAACGCAAATCCGTCGCTGCGCTTATTTTTGGTTACAGGGAGTTTACCAACAAGCAGGATCAGTACAAGCATCCTGCTGTTTAGAGGGGAAATTTAACCGATTCTTAATCTTTAAAGTCAGCGGTTTTACCTTCACCCGTGGCGGTAATGGCTAACATCACGTCTTCAAAACTCAGCATGCCACCATTCCAAGTAGCCTGATAATCAAGGGCATCGGCAACGCTGTGATCGCGGGTATAAAGCAGCATTTGCTTACTGCCGCGGATAGCGAGCGGGGACTTTCGAGCGATATCCTGTGCAAGCGCAGAAACGGCTTCGATCATTTCCTCATAATTGTCAAAACGACGGTTAACCAAGCCAATACGCTCAGCCTCAACAGCGTCGACATTACGTCCGGTGTAAGCCAGCTCACGCATCACACCAGCAGGAATAATATGTGGTAAACGTTGTAATGTACCGACGTCAGCCACCATACCAATATCAATTTCCTTTATCGAAAATTTAACGCCATCACAGCAATAACGCATGTCACAGACGCTAATTATGTCGACGCCGCCGCCAACGCAGCTACCTTGGATTGCTGCCAACACCGGCTTACGACAGCGCTCAATGGCTGTCAGATTACCTTGCAATCGCAGAATGACGGCCCTAAACCACTCAACAAAACGCGATTTTTCCATACCCTCTGCCGAGGCAGCTAAGCCGGCAAACATGGCCAAGTCTATACCAGCGCAAAAATGGCGCCCTTCGCCACAAAGTACAACGGCACGCACCATTGGCTCTTGGTCTAACCACTCAAAACAACGTTGAATCTCGTCCCACATCGCTTCGTTCATGGCGTTTGCTTTGTCAGGCCGATTCAGCGCCACCCAAGCGACATGATCTTCCATTCGCACTTGTAGCGTGGTGTAACTTGGGGGAACGATATTATTCATTATTATCTCCAGTCTTTCATAAAATCAGTTTGAGTCAGAATTGGAAGTGGTTTTGGCTGCCCGTCGCGTGTGCCCATGTACAAAAAACCCGAAATTTCTTCGTTGCTCTCTAAACCCAAGCCACGATTCACAAACTGATCAAACGCGTTAATACCGGTACGCCAAATACCGGTATAACCCAAAGCTTCTGCGGCCAGTAATGCACCATGCGCAGCGCAACCCGCCGATAACTGTTGCTCAATAACAGGAATTTTAGGATGGTCTTGGATACACGCAATCACCACTAAAATCAGTGGCGCCCGCAATGGCTGCTGGCGATAACGCTGGGCATCCGCGTCGCTCAAATCGGGGTCGCGCTCTTTAGCTGCATCGGCAAACACATCGCCCAGAGTAGCTAAGGCGTCGCCTCTCACCACTAAAAACCGCCATGGTCGCAAGCGTCCGTGGTCAGGTGCGCGACTCGCGGCCGAAAATATTTCTGCCAAGGCGGCATCATCTGGCCCCGGCGCACATAATTTACTCGTCGAATTGCGGCTTTTAAGCAGTGTTAATGCATCCATTAAGTCGCCTGCCTTGCGTCGACACGAAGTTGTTTCAATTGTTCAGGGCTCACTGGCTCTCCCGTTTCATAATATTGTTTCATGCTTACGGCAACGTCACGAATAACACCACGAAATACCTTATGGAGTACGCGTTTATACAGAAATCTGCCAAGCACACCCCAGCGCATATTAAACATCAAGCTGGTTGTGAGCGCAGTTGAATTGTGGCCGGCGTCGTCTAGGCGGTAGCGAAACGCTGCTTTTGCAAACGGTGGTGGCGCGCCCTTGTCTTTATTGTGGAGCCGCAGTAAAAAACCGTGTCCTTCATTCCACTCAGCCACGGTTTCATCCATACCTTTGCCAGAGGTTTGAAACACCCTCCTGCTCGCGCCGACGCCTTCGGTCTTCGCTGTTGTTATCTCCGTACCGATAATATTGGGCACATAATGATGGGCAAGCGATAAGTTTTTCAACAAATCCCAAGCCTGTTCCCTCGGCATATTTATAACGACCCTCGCAGTCGCCTCATGTTTCATCGGTCATTTCCTCTGGGCAAAAAAATCCCCCAACTTGGTGGGGGGATCTATTCAACCATGAATTCACAGAACTGTCTCGACTTAAGAAACCTCAAGCTATACGGGAAAGCGGATTAAAAATCATGGGTATTTACGGTCAAAATCTGTGTCATAAGCCGCAATCCATTCTTCAGCGACCTGTTCTGGGTCTAATTCTCGGCCTTCGTCCAGCTTTACTTCTTGACGATAATGCTCAATCAAACAAAGCTGCTCAACCACTCGAGCGCGGTAAGCATCGCAGCCTTGATCAAACTCCAGCCCTAAGCGAAAACTCGCCTGTAAGGGACGGCACCACACAACCCTGCCTCGTCCGACTGACTCGTCAGACAAAGCCGGCACATAGAAATTAAGTTTGCTGCCGACCTTAATTCTGCGCGCCACATCAAACGCCAAGCCCGCAACACTCACATCCCGCAGATGCCCGCACCGCGAACCGGTCTCACCAGTAACTTTTACTGCGACAGGAATCTCATTGACGTGCCGGATAAATTCCCGCATAGAACACGCGCCTCCGCCTCAATTTTATCGTGAGGCTTACCAACGTGAACCTTAGGCAGAAATTTATCTATCCGTATTTACCCGTGTTTCGAAAATTCAAACATGCTGGAAAAGGCGCACTCAGAATCAATCCTGCTTCGGCAACCAAGAGGCATAAGGTGACTCAAAGTCTAAGGCCACTTTTTCTGCCCAACCTTTAATACTAATACCGGAGCGGGTCAAATCAAGATCACCACCATCTAAGACATTCTCCCCAAACTGATAATGCACGTTAAAACCGGTTTCACACGCCGCATCATCATAAGCCGCAGCCGCAGCTTGCACTTGCTCACGACGACCTAAGTAGGCCTGCCAAGCTTTGTCGCCATGCCGCCCTTTAAGCATGTTCTCACTCAACTGCGGCGACAGCAGCGCCACACTGGCATTGTTACCACCAAACCCTTTCGCATTGAGGATGGCTACATCGAGGCTGCCTGGCTCTACTTCCATATGCTCTTTTTGCAGACGTAAATTGCTCTGATAAACATCGTCTGCGATATGATCAATGGTAGCGATGCCGGGCAGAATATTGTCATTCCACACACCCAGACTGGAAATAAGTTGGTCACCAGAGGCCGCGCCAATGCTGTGGCCGATATACGCTTTTATTGCCGCGACAGGCCAATTTTCGATGCCGAAAATTTTGGCAGTCTCATTCAATATATGCGATTCAGTCACCCGGTTCTGCGGTGTACTCGTGCCATGAGACTGAACAAAGCTGCGAGTCTTAATCGCCTTGTTACCAATGATGCTGGCGGCAGCCGCAACCGCTTTTGCCACGGTTAAATAGTTGCCGACGCCCGGTGAAGAAATTGATTTTTTATAGCCATCGGCATTGATAAATACATCCGCCACTGAGCCATGAATTTGGGCACCAAGCTGCAAGGCCAGCTCGTCGTTAAATAACACAATAAACTGCGATGACTCGGAAATTGTAAATCCGCAGTTGCTGCTAAAGGGCCTGCTCGCACGGCGGTGATCGGGCTCAGTAAAACCCTTATCAGCGTCCAACTTCAACAACTCTGCGTCAGACGCCAAAGCACCCATGGTGTAATAGCCATCGATAATCCGCGGATCAACTCCACACTCTGCGACGCCGACAACGGCAACTTTAACCAAGCCATTACGAATATCATTCACCGCTTGGCGCAGGTTATAAAAGAAGGTCGCGCAGGCCCCTAAACTAGGGCCGCTTGTTCCAACACTGCCCAACACATAGGCGCTGACAAAGTCGGCCGGCATATCCGGCAGCCCCAAAGCCAATTGTTTCGAGCTCACCCGCCCACCATTGGCGCGAGCACCCAATAAACCGCCAAAACCATTGTCATCTAACTGCGCCATTGCGGAGCTAGCATAAACCCCCATTTGATCCGGGTGAATATTATCCATCACCGTTTGCCACTCAATACCCATCGATTTGAGGGCATCTGACGCTCCACAGATCGCCATTTGCAATCCACGCGGATGATTTCTCGAGTTATATAAGCTGGCGGGATCAAAGCCCGTTGGCAGCTGCCCAGCCGATGACACTTCAATTTTACGCGTGGTCGGCAGCAACACATTGCAGCCCTCACTTATACTCACCGACACTTTGCCGCCATCCAGCTCGGTTACTTCCCAGCCACTGGGCAGCACATCGGGAAGATCGCGGGCGCGCGTCACAAACTGTAAAACCCCCTCCGCACCACTTAGTGCCATGCGCTTATTCCACGCCACTTGCTCGGTATCGAATATATTGCCTTCAATTTTGCGAATCAAAGTATGATCACGCATGTATTGGCGCTGGGCATCAGAACCAGCTTGATCTGCCGGAATTCCCATGACCGCTGCCAAGCTCTGGTAGGTTCGATTCGCTTTATCCGCCGGCAAGGCATCGAGTACTAAACGGCGATAGCCGTGATGAAATGAACTACGACCAGCGGCATTTACGCCCCCAAAACCAACGATAACTGGTAACTTACTCACGCTAAATCCTTACACACGGCATAAAATATTAGCGTTGTAGTCTATCGGTGTTAGGTAGATTGAAATAGAATATAACTGCCATTCAATAAGATGATTATGCCAAGATGAGACAAGTTGCCCTGCTGGCCTTTCACGACGCACTCGCCACTAGCATTAGCTTGCCCAATGAACTCCTAATGGCAGCAAATAGTGTCTCTCGACGCGACAGCCGCAAGACCATTATTAAATCAGATATTGTTGGCCTCGATCCCTCCCCAATCAGCGTGTCGGGCGGCATGGAGATTCTGCCAAATACCGACATAAACAACGGCAAAGAATACGATTTAATTATTATCCCCAGCCGCTGGCGGCACCCCCAGCGCGGTTCGCCAGCGCGGGCCGACGTACAACAATGGCTACGCGACCACGAAACAAGAGGCGCCGAAATCTGCGCCGTAGGTAATGGCAGTTATTTCCTAGCAGAAGCAGGCTTACTCAATGGCCGAGTGGCCACCACCCACTGGCATTATTTCGACGATTTTGCCGTCCGCTACCCCAAGGTATCGCTGCATCGCGACTATCTTATTACCCAAGCTGACAATATTTACTGCACAGGTAGCGTGAATTCTGCGGCCGACCTCGTCATCCATCTTATTGACCGCTATTGGGGTGCCTCAATTGCCAATCGGGTTGCCCAGCAATTTTCACCCGAAAGCCGCCGCCCTTTCTCTCGCAATAGCTACCGAGTCAACCGTAGCGATTTGCACCATGACGAAATAATTGTACTCGCTCAAAACTGGTTGGCCCGCAATATTGCCACCCCGCTCAATATTCCAGAACTCGCCAAGCAAAGTGGCCTCAGCGAGCGCAGCTTTCACCGTCGCTTCCGCCAAGTCACAGGCTTACCGCCACTACAATACTTACAGAAATTGAGAATAGAACTCGCCCAAGACTTGCTGCAAAACAGCAATTTAAGCGTAGAAGAAATTGGCCAGCAGTGTGGCTATAGCGATGCCAGCTACTTTTGTCGCCTATTCAAACATCACAGCAGCGCCAGCCCAGGTGAATATCGACGCGCAGTGCGAATAAAATTATTTGAAGTTAACCCGTGGTGCATTTAGGAAGGGGGTAAGTTACTCACCCTCACAAAGAGGTTATCATTAGTTTACGAGAAAAATGGTAACGAGATGAGTAACTTACAAAGCGTTTATAGCAAAATTCTGTCTCTTTTGCACGAAATTGAGC
>JAGPVP010000124.1 GCA_018066965.1 Zhongshania sp.
CAGCGTCTAATCACACTTAATAATGCCACGTCTATCACTCCTCAATCCCCCGCAGTCGTCCTGCGGGCAAGTGTTACACGTGGGTCAAAATTCGATGCAAATATGGGGGCTTAATGGGTCAGTATTGGATGCAAATCAACATCAATCTACACCAAACATATTATGTGTTAGAGCCACTATTCCACCGTTACCGACTTGGCCAAATTTCTGGGTTGGTCCACATCAGTGCCCTTCAAAATAGCAACATGATATGACAATAATTGCAGTGGTATGGTGTAGATGATCGGCGCTATTACATCATTAACGTGTGGCAGTTCTATGATGTTCATACCCTTGGCAACTTTAAATCCAGCGGCTTTATCACAAAATACGAATAGCTGGCCGCCGCGTGCCTGTACTTCTTCTAAGTTTGATTTTAATTTTTCTAATAACTCATCATTTGGCGCTACCGCAACCACTGGCATATCAGCATCGACCAATGCCAGCGGCCCGTGCTTCAGCTCTCCTGCCGGATAGCTTTCGGCATGAATATAGGAAATCTCTTTTAATTTTAAGGCTCCCTCCATCGCAACTGGCCATTGTGCGCCACGCCCTAAAAACAAAGCATGATTTTTTTCGGCGAAGGCATTAGACATTTTTTTAATATCTGAATTTAATTCTAATGTTTCGGCTAACAAGTCTGGTAGTGCATTTAACGCGGTGACGATTTCTTGTTCTTGTGCTTCGCTCATATCATGATGACGACCAAGCGCGACGGTTAAAAACAATAGCGCTACTAGCTGAGTTGTAAATGCCTTGGTTGATGCAACACCAATTTCTGGCCCAGCCTCAGTCATTAGATATAAATCGGACTCTCTCACTAAAGAGCTTTGCGCGACATTGCATACGGTTAGCGATGCGGAATAACCCAGAGTTTTTGCTAGTCGTAATGCCGCGAGGGTGTCGGCTGTCTCACCTGATTGCGAAATGGTAACGAATAAGGTGTTACCTTGAACTTTAAATTTCCGGTAGCGGAATTCACTCGCCACCTCTACTCGGCACGGTACGCCGGCTAATCCTTCAATCCAATATTTAGCGACCATGCCTGCGTGATAACTGGTTCCGCAGGCGACGATTTGCACCGACGATATATTTTCCAGAATGTGTCCCGCACGAGAACCCATTGCTTCGATAAGAATTTTTTTGCTGCCCAATCTACCCGCCAATGAACGACGAATAACTGAGGGTTGCTCGTAAATTTCTTTGAGCATGAAGTGCCGGTAATGCCCCTTATCTACCGATTCTGCAGCCGCATCTATCTGGGTTACATCACGGGATACTGGCTTAAACTCGGCATCAAAAATACGGTAGTGATCCGGCGTAATCTCAGCAATATCGCCTTCTTCTAAATACACAAAGCGGTCCGTCACCTGACGCAAAGCTAACTGATCAGAAGCTAGAAAATTCTCACCAATACCTATTCCAATAACTAGCGGGCTACCTTTTCTTGCGCAAATAATTTTTTCTGGCGCCGCGGCGTGAATAACCGCAAGGCCATAAGCACCATGTAAATCTGCAATCGTTAATTTTAGCGCCGCCATCAGTTCATTTTGAGCTTGGTAGTAATGATGAATTAAATGAACGATGGTTTCGGTATCAGTTTGCGATAGAAAAATATAACCTAATTTTTCTAACCGTATACGTAACTCGGCGTGATTTTCAATAATGCCATTATGTACTAACGCAATATCGCCAGAGATATGTGGGTGGGCGTTTTGCTCAGAGGGCTGACCGTGGGTTGCCCAACGAGTATGAGCAATACCGACTCGGCCACACAAGGGACTGGCAAGTAGCTCTTCTGCCAGCTTTTCTACTTTGCCTACGCGCTTGCGGCTTTGGATCTTACCCTCTGGGTCAATTATCGCCATACCCGCAGAGTCGTAGCCACGATATTCTAGGCGGCGCAAACCTTCCAATAATATTGCGGAAACTTCACGTTGCGCTACTGCACCTACAATGCCACACATATTACCCTGTCCTTTTAATTCGGTTTTTGCAGATTAATCGCGCGGCGTTTTTTCCGGTCGTTTCCACGCACTAATATTACGCTGCTTCGCACGCGCTACCGCTAATTCGCCATCGGCAATATTGCCAGTAATGGTCGAGCCTGCGCCAATTGTTGCGCCCTTGCCAATTTTAACAGGAGCTACAAGTGAGGTGTTTGATCCCACAAAGGTGTTATCTGCTATTTCCGTTTTATATTTATTTACGCCATCGTAGTTGCAGGTAATCGTTCCCGCACCCACATTTACATCTCGGCCAATTTCAGCATCACCGATATAACTCAGGTGGCTTACTTTACTCTCTTCACCGATATTGGCCTTTTTCGTTTCAACAAAATTGCCAATTTTTACACCCTTTGCCAATACTGTACCCGGCCTTAAGCGTGCAAAAGGTCCAATGGTGCAGGACGATGCCAAACTCGCGCCTTCAATTACTGAGTTAGATTTAATCTCACAATTCTCAGCAATGCTTGAATCGATAATATGGCAGTTTGGGCCAATGGTTACCCTGTCGCCCAGCACCACATCACCCTCAAAAACGCAATTCACGTCAATAAATACATCTTCGCCGGTTAGTAAATTACCGCGAATATCTATGCGTGTTGCATCTGCTAAAGTAGCACCTGTAGCCATTAGCTTTTCTGCAAGATGTCCTTGGTAGTAACGTTCAAGTAATTGTAGTTGCGAACGGGTGTTCGCGCCCTGCACCTCCATAGGATGTGCTGCGTGGCACACTTTAATGGCAACACTGTCTGCGACCGCCATGGCTACAATATCTGTTAAATAATATTCGCCTTGGGCATTATTAGACTTAAGTCGCGGCAGCCATTGGTTTAGCTTCTTAGCACTTACCGACATAATGCCGGTATTTATTTCTTTCACTAAGAGCTGCTCTTGCGTCGCGTCTTTTTGCTCAACAATCGCGACAACATTATTATTACCATCGCGAATAATTCGTCCGTAACCCGTTGGCTGGTCCAAATACACGGTAAGTAAGGCAAGAGTGTCAGCGCAGGCGTTGGTTAATAGCGCTTCAAGGGTTTGCGAAGAAATAAGCGGTACATCGCCATACAGAATAAGAACGCGGCTATCGTCAGGTATTGCAGGTAGGGCTTGAGCGACGGCATGGCCAGTACCTTTTTGTTCAGCTTGCAGCGACCATTTGATATTTTTCCCGACGAGACTTTCTTTGACCAAATCAGCGCCGTGCCCAATCACAACGTGGCTGCTGTCAGCACCGATTTTTTCTGCGACGTCTACCACATGCATTAACATGCTTTTACCGGCAATTTCATGCAGCACTTTAGGAATGTTGGAGCGCATTCGGCTTCCCTGACCTGCGGCCAGAATCACTACGTCTAGTGTCATTATTTAACCTTTAGCTGTTACGCGTGTTTTACCGATCGGGGGAATGTAACGGGAGATAGTAACGGAAACAAAAAAGGGCGGCCAGAGCCGCCCTTTTCCTAATACGGTAAAACCGTATTATTTACTCAGTGACTTACGAATTTGCTGTAAAGTCCGAAGCTGAGCCGACGCTGCTGCCAACTGCGCGGCTGCGCGCGAGTAGTCAACATCTGCACTTTGATTCAGCATCGCTTGTTGAGCGTGTTTCTGTGCTTCCAATGCCGCGGCCTCGTCGAGGTCGCCTGCACGGATCGCGGTATCTGCAAGAATACTCACCACATTGGGCTGTACTTCCAGAAAACCACCAGACACATAGAAAATAATCTCTTCGCCGCTGTCTAGTACGATACGTACTGGACCCGGTTCCAAGGATGTTAGCAGCGGCGCGTGACCATAGGTCACACCCAGGTCACCCTGGGTACCGTTTGCAACAATCAGCTTGGCACGACCAGAGAACAACTCTGCTTCTGCACTCACGATGTCACAATGAATAGTCATAGCCATATTTTAGCCTCTCAGGCGTAAAGCTCGCTTGCGCGAGCTTACAGTTTAGCCGCTTTCTCGATTGCTTCGTCGATAGTGCCAACCATGTAAAAAGCCTGCTCTGGCAGGTGATCGTAGTCACCGTTCAGAATACCGCTAAAGCCAGCAATGGTGTCTTTCAAAGACACGTACTTACCTGGGCTACCGGTGAAGATTTCAGCAACATGGAAAGGCTGTGACAAGAAACGTTCGATTTTACGGGCACGCTCAACAGTCGTTTTGTCTTCTTCTGACAATTCGTCCATACCGAGAATGGCGATAATATCTTTCAGCTCTTTGTAGCGCTGTAATACGTTCTGTACGCCGCGAGCTACTTGGTAGTGCTCAGTACCGATAATCAGCGGATCCAACTGACGTGAAGTTGAGTCCAGTGGATCTACCGCTGGGTAAATACCCTTAGCAGCGATGTCACGGCTCAGTACTACAGTTGAGTCTAAGTGAGCAAAGGTGGTTGCTGGCGATGGGTCAGTCAAGTCATCCGCAGGTACGTATACCGCTTGGATAGAGGTGATAGAGCCAGTCTTAGTAGAGGTGATACGTTCCTGAAGAACACCCATCTCTTCTGCCAGAGTTGGCTGGTAACCTACCGCTGATGGCATACGGCCCAACAGTGCGGATACTTCGGTACCGGCCAAGGTGTAACGGTAGATGTTGTCAACGAACAACAGTACGTCACGACCTTCATCACGGAATTTTTCAGCCATGGTCAAACCAGTCAAAGCAACGCGTAGACGGTTGCCTGGTGGCTCATTCATCTGACCGTAAACCATGGCCACTTTAGATTTGCTGAAGTCTTGAACGTTTACAACGCCCGCTTCCTGCATCTCGTGGTAGAAGTCGTTACCTTCACGAGTACGCTCACCAACACCAGCGAATACTGACAAGCCGCTGTGCTCGGTTGCAATGTTGTTGATCAATTCCATCATGTTGACGGTTTTACCAACACCGGCACCACCGAACAGACCAACCTTACCACCACGTGCAAATGGGCAAACCAAATCGATAACCTTGATACCGGTTTCGAGTAGGTCGTTAGAGGATGCTAATTCTTCGTAGGCAGGCGCCTTACGGTGAATAGGCATACGCTCTTTTTCGCCAATGGGGCCACACTCGTCGATAGGGTTACCAAGCACATCCATGATCCGGCCTAGGGTTTCAATCCCCACAGGTACCATGATCTTTTCTTTGGTGTTGCTAACGTCTAGACCACGACGCAATCCTTCAGAAGAACCGAGGGCGATGGTGCGAACTACGCCGTCTCCTAATTGCTGTTGCACTTCCAGGGTTAGGCCGCTGTCAGTAACCAACAGTGCATCATAGACCTGGGGTACCGCTTCGCGTGGAAATTCCACGTCGATAACGGCGCCGATAACTTGTACGATACGTCCGCTACTCATGTCCGGTTCCTCTTCAAAACCTTAAATAATCAAATTCTGTTTCAGTGGTGAAAGCTATTTACGGCTAGACTGCTGCCGC
>JAGPVP010000125.1 GCA_018066965.1 Zhongshania sp.
CAGCGTCTAATCACACTTAATAATGCCACGTCTATCACTCCTCAATCCCCCGCAGTCGTCCTGCGGGCAAGTGTTACACGTGGGTCAAAATTCGATGCAAATATGGGGGCTTAATGGGTCAGTATTGGATGCAAATCAACAAAGCAGGCAATAAAAAACCCCAACTCTTTCGAGTTGAGGTTTGATATTTGGTGGGCCGGCGTCACTTTAATAGTCATCCCAACTAATTGATATTAAAGGGTTTGTTTTTTTATGCTTCTATTTGTGCCCCCATAAGTGCCCCCAGTATGATTTGCAGCTTATGTTTCTAGTGCGGCACTTTTGGCCTCAGGTACAGTTGGGTGATATGGCATTTGAGCAGCTATAGATATATCTAAGTCTGTTCTAATGCGCTTGTATAATGCAAGTCCTTGGTCGTCGGTTGCGTCTGATTTAGTTATCCCCTCAAAAAAAGCTGGGGAGTAAAGACCGCGGCGTCCTTCCCACAGCTCTTCAAGATAGACATACCACTCTGCATCTGAGCCAATTAGTGATTTATTTATTCTCGATGTTGAATTCAATTGGCTGGAAATAGGGTGTTTTGGCATCCATTCAGATCTTAAGTTATCTAGTGAAATTAGTTCACCAATTTGCATGCGTTTCGCCATGGTAACTACGTTCGCGGAGAACATATTTGCTTCTTTAAGGTATAAGTCTGAGGCTGAACAGCAGGAATTTCCTTCAGAAAAAAGTAATAGGTCATTGTCAGCGAAACCGAAGGTGATTCCGTGGGAGTTTGCTCGGTGCTTCATAGCTAAAAGGTGATGCTGTCGGTACTTAGTGGGTAGGATGTACTCGCGTCCTTGATGCGAAGCTTGGCGATTTACATAATATGCGACTGGCTTCGGTGGCAGGAGGTCTCTGAGTACTTTCCGAAATTTAGAGTCCGCGTCTATCGGAACTTTAAGGTATTCTGCGGAAATATGATTTACACCAGCGTTTGATGCGCGATCGATCATCTCAGCAGCGAACTCTTCGTGGCCAGGTATAATTGGTTGAAATCTGAAACAGACCGGGATCCCAGATTTTCTTATGATTTCGGTAGCTCTAAGGATTTCGTCAAAAGTTGAGCTACCTAGATCAACAGCACTTCTTTTCGTCGGGTTTATTACGGTGGTGGAAAACCTGACGTAGCAGTTTGAATCTTTTAATGATGCGATGAACGCTGGGCTGGAAATGGCACTGCTTTTAGTGCTCAGTATGTAAGGGTAATGGAACTCCTTCAGCGTATTCATTAAATCAGCAGTGATATTCTCGGAGAGTGGTGACTTAGAGAAGGGGTCGGACATACCACCAAACTGTATTGGGATTTTCCGCTCAATGAATTCGTCGATAGCGCCGAGAACTCTACCTTTTTCTATACGAATAAAGCGCTCTCTGAGAATTTTAGCTTTAGTTAACTGCAGCTTCGAGTTTCGACCAAAGCCCTGGCGAGTGCTGGCGAAGCAGTATGCACATCCAAATTCACACTTATTTGATGCGTCAAGCCGTAAAGGTGATGAACAGAATGGGAGTTGGCTAGTGAGTGATAAGTAGTATTTATAATCTTTCTTTATGTAACTCACGTAAAAGCATACCTCGCGCCTTCAAAAATATGTTGTAAAAGGACGTGTGAAAAAGAAAACAAGCTTAGAAACAGTAAGGTGAAGATTATAAGGCGTAAGTAAAACCGACTATCAGACTCTAATGCGTAGACCTCCCAAAATATTCCCGCTTCAGAATCTGTTAGTTCCTGATTGTCTTTGTCGAGAACGGGAGTTTTTAAGGAATATTGCGCACTGTTTTCGCTTTCCATTGTTATGGATGTTTGTAGCTTCTCGACCGTTGGTTTGTATAGCTCTTCCTGCGGTATTGAGTTGGTGTTGAATGTTATTAAGCCTTTAGTTAGTAGCCGATCGATAAACTTTTGGCGCTGGTCTTTTCTTGCATGCTTCAGGAAACGAGCTGCTTCTCGTGCTATCCATCGACCATCATGCTCATACTTCCGATAATCGTTGTATGAGTGATATTTCTTTATAAATGCTGGGCAGGACACCCAGTATAATATCAGTGCGACCATGAAAAATAATGATGACACCCACAGCAATTGCCAAGAGAAAGGAAGTTCTAATGAAATTGAAATTGGGCTGCTGGCTGTGTTAATTGTAATTTTTTTTGGTACGTCTTTTAGGAAAGTCGCTGCGACGGGTACAAACGAAAACCAAATCACTAAGTACCTAAGAAACTGAATCTGGAAAAAGTCTCTGTATGCTTCCCATCTTAGATGCTCGCTAAAAATATTACGGATTTTTGACATTTATGTGTCCTGAGTAAAAATTATTCTGACAAGAGATTTCAATACACTGAAATCCTGCCACGCTTTTTTCGCACAGAAATATTGCTTTGTAACTAACTTTGCTGATATGCCTTATCAACTAACGGTCTTGCCTTCTCCCAGTCTTCGGAAGTGCGTACGTTGATCTCAAGATTTCCTGTGCCCCAGTGGCCGATTTTGCTTACATTGCGGCTGAAGTCATTCTCTTCGCCGAGCTCTCCGGGAAGTTTTAAATAGAGTTGTAGGCGCGCGTCTCTGCCGGGTTGAACAACAATAGATACAAAGTTGCGAATGCGCTTAAAGGCGGTGTAAAGCTTTAGGTCTTTGCGTTGTACTTCGTCACCTAATTGATCGATGTAAGTGCAGCTGACCTCAAAAAGTTCAGTCAATGATGCTGACGCTTCTGCGAGCCTTTCTTCTTGGGTTTTGTCTCGGCTATTACTTCTAGTGCTTTTTATGGCTATTGGAATACTTTTACTCGGGTTGTTTGTCTGGCTTGCGGTTTGCGCGTTGACCAGCTCGAGTAACAGTAGATCGTCGCCAAAGTAGCGGTAGCGCATGAGTTCTATATTGCGATTGATCTGTTGCACGGCGTGTTCGTCGTAGCGGTTAAAGTCAGTGGCGATGCAGATCAGGCGAGTGCCGTCCCACTCAATGTCTTCGGCGGCGTCTTTGCCGATTTTCTCCATCACCAGCCAGCGAAATTCCGCTTGGTGGTCCAGTAACCAGTCTAGGTAGAATAGCCCTTGGTTAATCACGTTTTCATTGCTGTGGCGCTTGTATTCCACAATCACTGGGCAGCCGTTTTCATCTAGCCCCAGTGAGTCTATGCGGCCCTTATGGGTTTTACCGGTGCCGTATTCTGAGGCGAGGTAGCGCACACCCAGCAGTACATCCATGTTCTGTTCAATGTGGGCTTGCAGGTCTTTTTCTAGCTTGGCGCTTTTGCCGGTCAGTTCTAATACGCTGTTATTGGCGAGTTTGAATAGTTTGATGTCGCTCATGCCTTGGCTTTCCTTGCGGGGGCTTTCTTTTTTGCTGGTGTGGCCGCTGCCCGCTCGGCCTTGATGCGCTCAAGCAGCGCGGCGGCGCTATTGTTGCCGCTGATGAGTTCGGGGTTGTCTTGGCGCCATTGCTCAGTGAGTTCGCCGCGAAACGCCTTGGCCAGTATGGATTGGGTGAGCTGGTTAACGCGGGCTTGGGCGTTTTTGACTTGCTGCTCGACTTGGTCGGCGTAGGTGAAGAGTTGTTCTACGCGGCGGACGATTTCGGTTTGTTCTTCGATAGGTGGGAGTGGAATTGGTAGCGAATTGCAAGCTGTTTTGTTCAGGTATGAAATGGTTGTGGAAGTGGCAGTTTTCTCATAATAAGATCTATTTGCTCTAATGCAGAACGCAACATATTCTGGTACTAACAGATCACGGTTAATTATAAAGGCATGTAGCTGCTGATTAATTACTGACTCTTCAGTTAGAACAGCTGATAAACCAAGCCTGCCGACGCATGTCATGACTACGTTGCCTGTCTTTATTATTTTTGAATTGTATTTTTTTACCTCGTCCTGGCTGAGACCCTTTCGAATTTTTTCGTAGTCGATTTTAATTGAATCTTCTGTGAAATGCGGAGTAAGTAGCCAGTGATAACCGCCACTGAATGTTTTGGGTTTATCTCTGTTGGGGACGACGCTTGCGCATATTGCACCTATCCTGATTAATGGCCAGCCATCCATGTGATTGATAACAGCTGAAACCTCATCAGGGCCTATCTTGGGAGCGCGAGCTAATTTTTTCCCAAAATTCCCGTGTGTGATCCCTTTTTCGAATTGGGCTTCGGTTATATCGGCAGCGTTTATCGGGTGTGGAGAATTGGATTTTCTCCATTCCTCCGTCAACTTCCCGCTCACCGCCGCGGCGAGCACGGATTGGCGGAAGCGTTTGAGGATGGCGGGGATGGCATCGAGGCGGGCTTTTAGGGTGTCGACCTGAGCCAGTAGTTCGTCGAGTTTGTCGGCGATGACTTTTTGTTCGGCTAGGGGGAATATTAGGAATGGCAGGGTCTTTGCGGTTGAACCAGAGATTTCCTTGAATGTAGTACCTGTTCCAAGGCTTTCAGCAACATCCCGAATGCTTTTGAGGTAGTAATAGGCGTAAGTCGAATCTATAGATTCGTGGAAGACGAAATTCTTAAATCCTTGGTTGGTTGATATTGCATTTTGTGCGATAGCTAAATAACCGATAGGCGCACGACTACTAAATACAATTGTGCCGACTGGTAGTAATTTTGCGGACGAAGAGTTATACCCGGATTCGCTTAAATCTCTGGCGCCGTGAGCGATATATTTGCTTTTGAAACCGCTCAGATCTGCTGGCGTAAGCCAAGCGATACCAGATTGCGGTGTTGCGAAATTTTTAGGGTCGTTTGCCTTTGGTGTTCCGCCGGCAATTACATCTGCGACTTCACCGATAGATGTGCTTATTGATGACTCTACTAATTTAACATTCCCGCCTTCGCAGGAATGACTGCTTTGGGGTGCTGCGTTTACATTGTTGTCGGTGTTACTCATCAGGCCGATTCACTCCCAATACCTAATACATCTTGCAAAAGCTGCTTCTGAATATCGGCTTCATCTCCAGCCCCTAAGGCCCGCATTAAGCCATCCATCTCCCGCAGTGCTTCGGTTAATTCCGACATGGCTTCTGCTGCCAGCACTTCTGGCTCAGGTAGGTTGGCGGCATCGACGCTGTCTTTGTCTTTTAGCCAGCTTATGTCGAGTGAGTCGCCTTTGCTGTCGCGTATCCAGTCGCGGCTGAATACCCGCCAGCGGCTTTTGGCGAGGTCGTCGTTTTCGGCAGCTCCTTCAATAACGTCAGCCTCTTTGGCATTCCAGCTCCATTCACCCTCACTGCGTTTGGAGGTGCCGTCGGCTTTTTTGCCAAACACGTTTTCAAAGGGCGTCAGGTGTTCTTCAGTAAAAGGCGTGCGTTTGCCAAAGCTGGGCATATTGGTACGCAGGTCGTAAATCCATACGTTAGTGGTGCAGTTTTCGTCTTGGAGTTTGTCTTTGGGGTGGCCTTTAGTAAAAAACAGTACATTGGTTTTAACGCCTTGGGCGTAAAAAATGCCGGTGGGTAGGCGCAGTATGGTGTGCAGATTGCACTTGTTCATTAGGTCGCGGCGCACCTCGTTGCCCACGCCGGCTTCAAACAAAACATTGTCTGGCAAGACCACGGCGGCGCGGCCACCGGGTTTTAAATTGCGATAAATGTGCTGCAAGAAGGCCAGCTGTTTGTTGCTTGTTTTATAGGTGAGGTCGTCACGAGTGATGCTGGCATCGCCGCCTTTGGATGTGCCAAAGGGCGGGTTGGCTAAAATAATGTCGGCCTTGGCGAGGGTGGCGCCGACCATACCCAACGCGTTGCCAAGGTGAACCACGCCTTCGTCGTCGCCTTCCATGCCGTGCAGCAGGCAGTTCATAAGGGCCATGCGGCGGGTGCTAGGCACCAGCTCTACACCGAGAAAGGCTTTGTTGCGTTGAAATTTTTGATCTTTTGCTGGCAGGTTAAATAGGTCGTCAGTGTGCTGTTTAATATAGGCGTCGGCGGCAATCAAAAAACCGGCGGTGCCCGCCGCGGGGTCTTGCACGGTTTCACCGGCTTGGGGCTGAATGCAGCGCACCATGCTATTGATAAGGGCGCGTGGGGTGAAGTATTGCCCTGCGCCAGATTTGGTTTCGCTGGCGTTTTTTTCAAGCAGGCCTTCGTATAAATCGCCCAAGCCATCTTGCTGGGCGCTATACCAGTCGATTTGGTCTAGGGCTTTTACCAGCTGTTCTAGGTGGCGCGGTTCACGCAGTCGGGTTTGGGCGTCGGCATACACGGCAGAAATTAAGAGGTCGTTGTGAATTTGTTTGCCGTTTGCGTCTTTGCCGGAAGACAGCGCCAGCAGTATGCGTTTGTAGTCGTCGAGTAAATTTAAACCCGATTTGCTGTTGAGGTCGGTCCAGCGACAGCCTTCGGGAAGGATGTGGGTTTTGAGCAGGTCTGACTCGGTGTTCTCGTGCACCATTTTCATAAACAGCAGCATCACCAGCTCGGTGACGTAGTCGCTGTAGTTAATGCCGTCGTCGCGGAGTACGTCGCAGAGATTCCAGAGTTTTTGAACAATATCGTTCTGAGTCATTATTGATCCTGATTTAAAATATCAATGTAAGCGCTGTAAGCAAAAACGCGATTTCGCTTTTGCCCGGTGAGTTCTTTTACCAGCCCGATGTCTGGCTGCGAGAGGCGATCCATTACTTTGCCGACCGTAGCCGGAGTGAGGCTGCTGCCTTTTACCAAGGTATTGATATTGGCTATGGGCTGTTCAAACAGCACGTCGAGCACCTGTTGTGCCGAGGTGGCCAAGCGCCCTAGGGGCTCGAGTTGCTG
>JAGPVP010000010.1 GCA_018066965.1 Zhongshania sp.
GTCGCGGTGAGAACATCTCCAGCTTTGAAGTGGAATCAGCCTTCCGCCGTCACCCAGCAATCGAAGACGTTGCCGCGCACGCCGTGTTGTCGGAGCTTACCGAAGATGACCTAAAAGTTACCCTCACCGTAAAAGAGGGCAGCAGCCTCAGCGAAGAAGAGTTGTGCGCTTGGTCAGCTGAACAGCTGCCGTACTTTGCTGTACCGCGCTACTTTGAGTTCCGTAGCAGCGCCGAAATGCCCCGCAGCCCAGTGGGCCGCATTCTCAAATACAAGCTGCGTGACGAAGGTGTTACTGCAAAAACTTGGGACCGTGAAAAAGCCGGCTTTGAGCTAAAGAAACGCTAGCATCTTTTAAATTAGAAACATCGCAAAATAAAAAAGCCGAAGGCAACTACACCTTCGGCTTTTTTATTGCGCCTTAAAATCCCAAACAGCGATCAAATAATATCCGAGAATTCCTGCAAGTACTTCATCATTTAACCTGACCGAAATCCACTGGGCTAGCTGGCGCGCTCAAAGTACGAGCTATAATTCTGGTCATTGCATCCCACATCGCCTCAGCACCAACACCGCGCTCAACAGTCTTAGGGTCAGTTGCCGCCAAGCGTTCCATTGCAGCAACCAGTACCGAGGCATCGGCTTGCGCGGTAATTTTATCGCCGCCACTATTTTTAGGGTATGCGGCAACAATATGCTCCGCGAAACGATTCACAATTCGTACCGATGTGCGCAGGCGAATATTTTCAAATACTGGGTCGCCGCGATCTGCCTCCAAATTCCTGTATCGCAGCACCTCTCGGTGCTTATCCCACACTGACACAAAGGCGTTTACCACTCGCCGGGAATGGTCAACATCTAAAATTTTGGGATCCCAAGGTTCATCCAAAATATTGTGAACCGCCTGCATATCTGATTCAGCTTCTTCAGTTAAAGCCAACAAAATTCCGCGCACGTCTGAAAAGTATAAATAGAACGTCGCAGAGGAGGACTTTGCTCGCTTTGCAATCGACACCGCCGTTAACTCGACAGGCGAACCCGATTTTAAAAGTTTTCGCGCCGCATCCATTAAGCGCTTGCGCGTTTCTGCCCCTTTACGGCCTAGTGATTGACCGTGATTATTTGTGGTAACAACTGTTCGCATTTTTGAAGCATCCAAAAACATACACTGTGAAACTTAATGTTACATCAAACTGCAATAAAAATCGCCGCTCGATTCAAAACTCAGTATTTGTAACATTGCACCACAATACCAAGCAGCACTGGCACAATAGCCCCCCACTCCCGCGCTTAAACACCAACTGACACACTCTGGGCCCAAACCAGACCTTGATAGCCAAAATAACTGATGGTATATTAGTTTCATAGGCTATGCGAACGAGTACACTTTTAATCGCAATCTATAGCTACGCGCATATTAACGGGAGTTTGAGTCATGAATTTAAAAGAATTACCCTTCTCAATGAAACCAGTCGGCTGGTTCCAAATAGGTTGGAGTGATGAAATTCCTACAGGTGAAGTCAAAGCACTGCGATACTTCGGAGAAGACCTCGTAGCCTTTCGCGGTGAAGATGGCACCTTACGACTCATGAACGCCCACTGCCATCACATGGGGGCGCACCTTGGCCATGGCGGCAAGGTTAAAGGTAATTGTGTTACCTGTCCGTATCACGGATGGGTATGGAGTGGTGAAGGTAAAAACGTCGAAATCCCCTACCAAGAAAACACTATAAACAAACGAATTAAAACTTGGCATGTAGCAGAACAACACGGCTGCATATTCATGTGGCACGATCCTACAGATTCAGCGCCGCGCTGGAATCTACCCCATATGTTTGACAGCTTTCGTGAATTTTCTGACCGAGACGAGTCTGAGTTTTACCCTATATTCCCACACGGGACTCGGCGCTGGCCCGATGAACCAGTCCATCCTCAAATTACATTCGAGAACAGTGTTGACTCCATGCATTTTCGCTACGTGCACGACTCACCACTAGATCCTATGTTGTTAGAAATGGATATCCGTGACGACGATTCTGTATTTCGCACCTTGTTCGGCTTTAAGTCGGTACGCACTAATAACATTGAAATGACCTTCGACACCCGCACCACCGGCGTTGGCTGCTCATTCAACGTGTTTAAAGGCGCTTACAATTACCGCGTACTCTTCTCAGCCACACCAATTGACGATGAAACCTCTGAACTGTTCAACACCATATGGTGGGAACGCAAAGACGGCGACGAAGGCGATATGCCCCTAGCTATTCAAGAGCGAATCAAAAATGAAATACTTACAACGGTTGATGAAGACCTACTTGTTTGGCGTCACCAAAAATATGTCGACCGTCCCATGCTAGCCAAGCAAGACGTTAAAGCCTTTACCATGCTTCGGAAGTGGCAGGCCGGGTTTTACGACCTTCCACCTACGGAGCAGGTAGATTAATTGAAGTATCGGCGCAGCGACACCTGACCTTTTAATGTTTTCTCATTTCAGACTAGCTGCACGCCCCTTCAACTAGGATTTAAATATTAAGTAACGCAGAAATTATTAAATATTATTTCTAACAAGAGAACCCAGCGATGGCACTAATAAAATTTATATCCGTAAACGGCGATGTTCGCGAAGTCAACGCTGACTCTGGCAGTAATCTAATGCAAGTCGCACTAGACAATGGTATCGATGAAATACTTGGAGAATGCGGCGGCTCCTGCAGTTGCGCTACCTGTCACTGCTATATAGCTGAAGACTGGCTAGATAAATCAGGGAAACCGGATGAAATTGAGCAAGAGATGCTGGAGTGCGCCCTAGACCCATCAAAAAATAGTCGCCTAGCCTGCCAAGTCAATATCAGCAATGAACTTGATGGCATGGTTGTACATCTTCCTGAAGCACAATATTAAATGCCATATCTTTCTCTCACCACCACTAGCATGCGTAGTAAAATCTTAATGCCAAGCCACACATCCAATACTTCATTAGATAGGTCGCATTTTTGAAGAACAGCTATACTCTGAGCAAGCTTCCAACTTCAATTTTGGTAGCTTCAGCGGATCACACAATATCGCCTTTATAGTTTGCGACCTCTTCAGCGCCAGAACCCTCGATAATTCAATATTCTCAGTACCACCAACGGCGATACATAAAGGAAATATCCCAACATTACTTACCAAAAATTTTATGTCGAACCTATAAGATAATGCATCCGAATAGTCGTGCGCATCAATATGATTCATCTATTCGCTTGAGCTTTTCCATCAAGCGCTGCGCAAACGAGAGCGTTAGATCACTCGGGAAATAGGTATAAATCTTTCCCTCCGTCGAAATCCAATGTTCTGGTCAGCAATTCGATCAATGGCATTACCATCAACACCCAAGTCCAAATAGATCAACTAATCTAAGTAGGATTTCGTGGCCTCACCTAAAATCAGAAAATAGATTGCGCGCGCAATGCATCTCAGCTCTTGATCGTTTAGTAGTTTTGATTGTACAAATTCCTGTGACGTGGGAATTTCTGATATGGAGCCATCTGTGACTGTAGATTTGCAATTATATTTGAACCAAATATCGTAAAAAAAATGCAGAATGAGATGCACATCTACACTAGATGGTACTTATATCGGGCGCTTCGACTGAATATGAGAACGTTTATTGTCACAGTAACCAAGCAAGTGACTTCATCTATATTTTTACTACTGCGGTAAAACGTCCACAAATGAAACAGGGTTCTATCAAATGAGTTGGAATTATAGGGTGCTGCAACACCTCGATCACGACGGTGATCCTTATTACGAAATTCATGAGGTTTATTACTCGAAGGATGGGGCTATAGAAGGCTGGACGGCCAATAGCGTTGGGCCGGCCGGCAGCGACCCCAGGAGTTAGAAAAGGATATCAAGTTGCTTAAGGTGGCTCTTACCAGACCAATACTTAAAGCTGTCGTCGATGGTGAGCGAGAGGTATTGGTTGAGGTTGGGGGGCGCCTTCTTCTGATAGCCCTAAACCCCGGCGCCCTAGCCGTTTGAAGGGGAAAATTACCGGTGAGTTTCTTGGTGGCAAATGAGAGCTCTAAAAGTCGGCGTGACTCGACCTCCTTCAAAACTACATAGAGACCATCTGAATATGTCGGTCAATAAAGAT
>JAGPVP010000015.1 GCA_018066965.1 Zhongshania sp.
GGCGAATCCATGCGCAAAATTCATCATAGCGTTGACCCACTGTGAACACTTCGCGTTAAATAGCGGTGCCTGCAAAAAGGAAGGGTGCAGGTGTTCACGCTTCGCAAAATTCAGTGTTCATAGTTACAAAAATACGCACCATGTCTCCGATCAATATGCTCCGTTCTCGACGCAAGCGATTCCGGCAACAGCACACGAAGCGCCTTATATTCTCGACGGACTGTTGTCGAATGACGCCGGACGGCGAGTGAAGGAACAATATGCAGATACCGGTGGGTTTACCGATCATGTGTTCGCCATGTGCTCACTGCTGGGCTACCGTTTTGCACCTCGTATTCGCGATCTACCGGCGAAACGCTTGTATGCATTTAATCCAAGCGAGGTACACAAGACACTGAGGCCGTTGGTTGCGGCCAAGATCAACGAAGATCTGATCGTGCGGAATTGGCCCGACATTCTCCGGCTATCAGCAAGCGCAGCGGCAAACACAGTGAAACCCAGTCAGCTTTTGAAACGACTATCTGCCTACCCGCGACAGAATGAACTGGCTGTCGCCCTACGTGAGATCGGTCGAGTTGAACGATCGTTGTTTATGATGCAGTGGATGTTGGACGCTGAGTTGCAACAGCGCGTACAGATGGGGCTCAACAAAGGTGAGTCACACCACGCCCTAAAGCGCGCAATCAGTTTTCATCGTCGAGGTGAGATTCGTGATCGATCCTCTGAGGGACAACACTATCGAATTGCTGGGATGAATCTCATTGCGGCAATCATTATCTATTGGAACACCAAAAAGCTGGGGGAAATTGTCGAGACACTCACCAATGCCGGTGAGGCACCAAATCCCGATCTACTGCCCCATGTATCCCCTCTGGGGTGGGAGCATATCAATCTAACTGGTGAATACCATTGGCCCGATGCTTAGGGTGTCATTTCGCCCCCTCCCGCAAACAACCCCGCCAAGAGACGAATCGCAGCAGTGGCTGAACACGTTTGTACAACCTACTGCTCAAAAACGAAGTCGACTGCAATACTAGAGCAAACCCTCATAGAAGGGATCGCTGAAGCCAGCCCGGAGCTCGATATGAGCAGTAGCAAACTAATTGACCTATGCGTGACCGAAGGCGCATTACTTAGGGTCAACGGTGGGCTGCAAAGCCTTGGCTACGCTGTGCAAGAAAATACAGTAGCGAACCTCATTACAGGATGTGCCTCCAGGAGGCCAGGGGACGGAGCGCTTCTTTCCTATCAAGAGCAGGATCTGACAGAGCAAAAAATCAAAGCTGCAATTTCAGCATTTGAAGAGACGCTAAATTTCAGCCTCACACCCGAGCAAAAGGATGCTGTCCTGCAGGCCGTAATCAACCCTGTAGCAATTATTTGCGGCGGTGCCGGAACGGGGAAAACTACCATCCTACTTGCGATTTTAGAGGTGTACGACAAACTCGTAGATCAATTGCCGCAATACCTCGTAGCGCTTTCAGGTCGGGCCGCGCGTCGAATGTCAGAAGCCACAGGCCGACCCGCATTGACCATTGCAAAACTATTAGCAATGCATGCCGGAGAAGATAAAGAACCACTACCCGACGCACTTCTACTCATAGTCGACGAAGCATCGATGGTTGACCTCCTATCCATGTACCGTCTAGCTGGTGCTCTGCCAGAGGCTACAAGGATACTTCTCGTAGGGGATGCAGCGCAGCTTCCTCCAGTCGGCGTTGGCTTGATCTTTCATGATGCAATTGCTTGCAACAAACTAACCCTAATCGAACTCACAGCTGTTCAGCGACAGAAATCAACATCAGGCATTCACCATCTGGCCACAAACATACGCAACGGTGTATTCGACCCCAGCCTGCTCAATAGTACCTCGGGCGACGTTAGCTACACATACACTGACTCGCCCAATATCGTTGTGAAACACTTCAGATCTCACCCTGACGCCGAACAAACGATAATTCTTGTGCCTACAAGAAAAGGACCGATGGGTGCCGATCAAATCAATAAGCTAATTCAAGCAACATTCGACCAGCCAGCGCCAGAAATTCACCATCTTTTCAGAGGGAGGGAAATGATTCCGTGGCTAACCTCGACCGGCGCAAAGCTTCGGCTGGGAGACCGGGTTATGGTCACAGAGAACAAGTATGACGCCGATATACGGAACGGAGATATAGGAGCAATAACTGCCGTTTACCCAGAGATGCAGGTGGATCAGAGCTTAGGCGAACTCACTATTGATGGGAGGTCCGTTCCAATCACGATAGATATCTTACCAATTCTTGAGCTTGGATACGCCATCACGATCCACAAATCACAGGGCTCACAATGGGATACATGCCTCCTTGTCCTACCAACCTATGCTCAGCACATGATCGACCAAACATTGATCTACACAGGCATAACCAGGGCAGTCAATAGCCTCGTAATAATGGGAGACAGTGTATTGTTACAAAAAGCTGTTGAGCGAGGACCATCCAACGAGGAGCGTAATACTGACCTAGCAGCCAAACTCACCGCCTTTTAGCCCACCACGATTACCAACCAGCGTTCACACGACCTGATGATATCGGTTAGCCATAAGATGTCATATCAAATAGCTGATAAATGCCGCATAGACAAACTATTGATCATTCATGGCTCTCAGCAAGAGTACTGCCCCCAACGACCAAGATAATTGTCGCCGAACACAAACCTATGCAGATGGGTCTTCTTTTATACATTTAATCTGGCCCAGTAATGCCTTCTGCTCTTTCTCCGACAGCTTTTCAATACGACAGACAAGCTCGGCGATTATGCGACTCTCACAGAAAAAATAGGCAACGGGCACATCTAACTCGGCCGCAATTCGTTTTAAGGTAGGATAGTCAGGCGTATGACGGCCTTTCTCGTAATGATTCATTCGACCACTGGCTGACCCAGGCTCCATACCAAGCTGAATACCCAATTTTTTCTGACTAATTCCCTTAAGGGTACGCGCTTCCAAAAGGCGCTGAGGTAATGGGCTAATACTTGCCAACTTTTAATCATCTTCTATAGGCCTAGAGGACTTAGATTGTCTAAGTATATTACGTTAAAGTATACTTAGGAATCCTAAGCTTTATTTGCCGATCGTTTATTGATCAACATTCGCTCTAATTCAGATACACAGCCCTCATGCCTAAATTAAAAATCAAACCCGAGTTACTTTCTCTACTGACCTCCAATAAGTTTCAGGCATTCAGCTGCGCAGATCTGGTAGACGCCTATTTAAAGCTGGATAGCAGTCCAAATTTGAACAAAAAGCAGGCACACCAGTTTATTCAAAGAAATATTGATCGACTGATTTGGGCTGGATTTGCAGTTAAAGAATCAAACAATATTAACGGCCGCCCTCGCTACAGTTTGACAAATAGCTTTAACTCGGCCAATTACTCAATTGGCTCACCTCACCGCAAAAAGCCAACACCAAAAACCACAGTCAGCGCAAAACCCAACAATCATTATATAAACGACTTAAATGAACAGCTGAAGAAACATAAGCTTGAACTGCTAACCACCATCAGCGAAGCAGAAGAGTACGAGGCACTTAGTAGTCAGCTACCCAATCGACGTGACGACTTGCAAGACCTCTACAATGACGCACGCAACCGCTACTCAAAAACACTAGGCCGAGTTAGAGCCATTGAATCTCTCATATCCAAGTGCCAAGAGGCTTAATTATGAAGCTTAGACTCTGGCAGCATGAATGCATAACGAAGGCCATTTACCAGTACAAAAACTGCCATTCCCATTTCCTTTGTCTTGCAACCCCTGGCGCAGGAAAGACCCTTATGGCGGCAATTCTCGCCAAGCAGCTTTTCGACGCTGATCTTATTGATTTAGTTATCTGTATTGCTCCGTCAATTATTGTTTCCGACGACTTTCGCGAGGAACTTGAAGTTCAGATGGGAAGAAAGCTTGATGGCAAACTTGGCTCGATTGGACGGGTATTAACTTATCAGGCAATGATCAGTGAATGTGATATATGGGATTTATTCGAGAGCCATAACGTATTCGTGATTTTTGATGAGATTCATCATTGCGCCGGTAGCGATTTGAAAAATGCTAACACTTGGGGCGGTAAGATTATATCTGAGATCCAAGGAAAAGCAGCTTATACACTGGCACTCACGGGAACCCCATGGCGTTCTGACAATATTCCTATCGCACTCTCGAGCTACTGCGAAAATGGATTGGTACATTGTGATTACTCCTACGGACTACCACAGGCGATAACTGATAATGTTTGTCGTATTCCCAGCATCACACTAATTGATAACGACAAAATCACTCTAAATGAGTCTGGAATGCGCACCAGCTACAAATCATTCAAAGATCTACTAACAACCAGTAACTGTAGCTATCAAAGTGTGGTTGAAAATGAAGACCTAATTAAATATATGCTGGGCCAAGCTAACCGCAAGCTTGACAGTCTTCGTAAGCAGTTCCCCAACGCCGGCGGATTAATTGTAGCGTCTTCAGTCATACACGCTAACAACATAAGTCGCCTGCTTAAACAGCATTATAATGAAGACTCAGATGTTGCCACTTATCTAGAAGATGATGCTTTAAAAACGATTAGAGAATACAAATACAGCAGCCGGAAGTGGATTATTTCTGTCGGTATGATAAGTGAAGGCACCAATATCCCTAGACTACGTGTCTGCTGTCACCTGACCAGAGTTAAGACCGAACTATACTTCCGCCAAATTTTAGGACGTATCTTACGAGCAGATAGCGCGAATACATCAACCGGCTATATATACATTCCCGCCGAGCCAACGTTAAATGAATACTCACACAGAGTTGCCGAAGACATTCCCCTCGACAACATAGTTCAGTTTAATATCTGCTCTGTTGGCCAGCAGGAAATCAAGCATGTACCTTGCCACAACGAAATCGACGAAGGGGAATACGACCTAGAGCTTGGACTCCTCCAGAAAGATACCAACAAAGAACCTGAGCCCCAATGCTTCGCCCCATCACTCTCTCAAACATACGAATCCACACTGGGAGTGTTCGGGCAATTTAGGCAGCGAATTTTTACCCTCAACGGCATTGCAGTCGAATAACCAGTATCGCTATTGATTCATAACTCAACTACTGTTGATTCACCCATAATCTGACCGGAAGGCTGAACCATATGTTGGTCAAAACATAGTATTATTGGGATGTAGCTTCCAGTTCGTGACTACGTTTTACCCATATAATAGCCGGAACACATTAGCGCTCCATTCAGTGTCAAGAGCGCCCGCCTTTGCGGCTAAATTGCATTTCTAGAATCCGGCTTGGGTTAGGTATATGTCTAGATAGGGAAATTTATCCGCCTGCAGCATCTATGCAACTACAGATTCTCATTCCGATGTTTCAATAGATCAAACACCAGCTTTGAAAATCCAGCGGCTCTTGTCGCGTCCGACAGGAGTTGCAACATCTGGTTTTGGTGAGCTTCGCTGCTGCCTAAGATTGCGTCGTCAATGGCCGTGCTAAAGTCGCCTAGCATGGCTTGTTCTGAGCTGTTATTTCTAATTTGCTGCATTACTCGGTCGTTCTCGCTCACCTTGTCGCGGATGGTATAGGCGTAGTTCACCATGTCTTTTTCTGTTAATTGGTCAGTAATGAACAGCTCGTTTAAGCGGTTTATCAGCTGTGATAAGAACTCTTCCTTCTTGTCTTTGGCGGTAGCCGTACCTAAGCCTTCTCCCGGAGCTAAATAAGCCGGAGCACTAGCCTCCATGATCAGGTGCTGCTGTTTGATCTTGGAGAGGCGGTAGTGGCTTAGCTCTACATTACTCAAATCTATGTCGTCTTCATCGAGCACCGCTTCACGCAGCATGGGGCGAAGGTTGCGGGCGTATAGGCTCAGCTTCTCAAGGTCTTTGTTGTCATAATCAACAATCTGCGACATGAACTCATAGAAGCGCACAAAGGTGCCTAGATCCTTTTTGAATATCTCTAGCGCGTCCTTTTCTTTCTTGCAGTCCTTAAAGCTATTCTCAGCGTTGGCAATTAATACCGCGTCATTGGTCTTCTTGGTACGTTCAAACATCATCCGAGCTTGTTTATAGGCCTCTACGGCTGACTTATACCGCTGTGACCAACGTTGTATTGCCGGTTTACAGATATTCGCTATGGCGGCATTACTCTTGTTTTTCACAAAGAACGCATCACAAAACTGCTCCACCTCAGACCAGCTGAATATCTTCACCTCTCGTAGTTTGTCGAATAACTCGAAGATAAGGTTGGGATCAGATACGTCATCTAATTCAGCTGTTTGATAGTAAGGCTGAAAGGCAGCAAGAATTTCTTCTGAGTCGTTAAAAAAGTCCAGCACAAAGGTGCCTGTCTGGGCCTTGCTGGGGAAGATACGGTTTAGCCGTGACAAGGTTTGTACGCACTCTACGCCACCGAGCTTTTTGTCTACGTACATGGCACATAACTTGGGCTGATCGAACCCCGTTTGAAACTTGTTAGCGACGATCATTACCTGATAATCGTCACTATCAAAAGCCTTACGCATATCCCGACCTTTAAGGTTGGGGTTCATATTGCTTTCGGTAAACTTGTCGCCAATCATGCCCGACGAATTAGGATCTTTATCGGTAAACTCTACCTCACCGGAGAAGGCCACCATGGCAAAGATCTTCTGATACCCCTTTTCAGTGATGTACTTATCGAAGGCCAGTTTATAGCGCACCGCCTCTTTACGAGAGCTGGTCACCACCATGGCTTTCGCCTGCCCACCTAACAAGCCCATCACATTGTCTTTGAAGTGCTCAACGATCACCTGTACTTTTTGGCTGATGTTGTAGTCGTGCAGACGTACCCACTGGTTAAGCTTTACCTTGGCCTTTTTACTCTCTACTTCTTGGTCGCTACTGGCTATTTTCATGGCCAGGTTATAGGCGACCTTGTAGTTGGTGTAGTTCTTTAGTACGTCTAGGATAAAGCCTTCTTCAATAGCCTGGCGCATGCTGTACACATGGTAGGCTTCGGGCTTATTGGTTTTAGAGGGCGCTTCATCTGGTCTAGGCAGGCGGCCAAATAATTCAAGGGTCTTGGTTTTAGGTGTGGCAGTAAAGGCCAGATAACTCAGGTTAGTTGAGGCCCGGCGCGAGGCCACGGCCGCATCGAGTATATCCTCTGTACCCAGCTCTTCTTCTGGGTCGCTGGAATCAACCATCAGTACTTCTTTTAACTGACGTGCAGTAGAGCCGGTTTGTGAGCTGTGGGCCTCATCGGCAATCACCACATACTTACGTTCTTTAAGGCTGACGCTGTTTTCAATGGCCTTTAGTACAAAGGGAAAAGTCTGAATCGTAACGATGATAATGGGTTGCGAGTTTTCTAGCGCGCTAGCAAGCTTTTCAGATTTTGAGCCATCACCTTCTTTGTTGTTAATGCGCCCAACAACGCCATCAGTATGTTCAAACTGATAGATGGTATCTTGTAGCTGGTCGTCCAGCACGGTTCTGTCGGTAACGATAATCACCGAGTCAAAGTTCTTGTTGCCATTCTCATCACGTAAGGCCGACAACTGATGCGCCACCCAAGCAATAGAGTTGGACTTGCCCGACCCTGCGCTGTGCTGAATAAGGTATTTATGCCCCGGCCCTTCAATACGGGCGGCATTAACCAGTTTAGAGACCACGTCCCACTGATGATAACGAGGGAAGATAAGAGTTTCCTTTTTATACTTACGCCCCTCCCAGTCTTCTTTTTCTTCAATCTGTAAGTGCACAAAACGGGCAAGAATATTCAGCAGGTTATCCGGCAGCAATACCTCATTCCACAAATAGTCGGTGGCATATTGGTTGATATCTGCGGGTACATCATTACCGGCTCCGCCCTCACTTGTGCCTTTGTTAAAGGGCAAAAAATAGGTGTCATTACCCTCCAAACGAGTGGCCATATACACCTCGTATTGGCTCACAGCAAAATGCACCAAAGCACCACGTTTAAAGGTTAACAGTGGCTCTGGCTTTTTGGTGGTGGGATCGGTCGCAAAGCGAGTGGTTTTATACTGCTTAATGGCGTTGTGCACCGCCTGTTTAAATTCTGACTTTAACTCCAGGGTGACCACTGGCAGGCCGTTCACAAATAGCACCAGGTCAATACGCCAGGCTTTGGCCTTGGTGCCGGTTTCTGCTAAATGTTCTTCAGTGGCCCAAGGCGAGTAAACCAACTCAGGTACTACCCGTAAACGGTTGGCTTTATAGGCGGCTAAGGTATCGGGGTTAAGATCATGCTCTGGCTTAAACTGGCACAGGCTAAAACGGGTGCCACGGTCGCGCAATTCATGCCGCAATGCTCCTAAGGTGCCAAAGGTACGCATTTGTTTGTTGGCGGCATTGGGGTCAGCTTTGTTTAGCTGGGTGGCTACCCGCTCTAAAAAGGTCTGTTCAGCGTTATGCGGGTACAGAGCGGTAAACTTCTGCCATTGCTCGTCCTGTGTCTCTTGTACAAAGCCCAGAAGATCTTCAGGGTATAAAGCCAGTTCACGGTTATAGTTCTCGGGTTTACCCAGTAGCCAACCGTTGGCGACTAGCTGCGCGATCATATCGTTTTGAAAGGTAAACTCGTTGGCTTTTCCGCTCCCTGACAATGTACTCATTCGGCGACTTCCTTGTTGTTATTTGTGGTGACTGGCGCGACCCAGTTTCTGATGTCTATTTTGCCGGTGACGGCTGCGGAGATTAAAGCTGTGCGGCGTTCTAACATTAATGCTATTGCAGAGCGGGCTTTGTGTATAAGTGCATCGTATTTGTCTCTTTGAAACGTACAGAATTCGGAGATTTCGACCTGTTCAGCCTTCAAAGGAATGCAAACCCTCATTTGACGGATAGAATTAAGTGACAGATTGAAGATGGTAGTTCCGGTAACTTCCAAATCGAAATAACGAAGTGCCTGACTGCTTTGTAAATACAGCAATAAATATTCAGGTAATAAATTATCTGAACAATTCATATAGGCAGCACTCTTACCCAATATTATTTTTTCACCATTATATCGAGCAACATTACCAATCGTGCCATTAATCGATAGCATTACGCTGGATTCATCCAAATGAACATAGTGACTTTTATATTCCTCTTCTGGCACTTCTTTGGCCGTTGCTCCAATTGAAATCTGACCGTTTACTAGGTTATTTCCGTTTACAAAATAATATCCAGTATTGTCCTGATACTTTGGAGTGGAATGCAACCCATCACCAATTCTGGATGTTCGATGAATTAACTTTGGTAGCTCCCAATGCGCCGGCACTTCCCCTAACCACTCAACACCTGAGTCGCGCATGGGGGCGTTGGGGTTGAGGCCTTTGGTGACGGCATGACTGATAACGGCCTGACGTTTTTCTTTGAGTAGTGTGATCAGTTGTTGTTGTTTGTCGATCAGGGTGTCGATTTTGGCGGTTTCATGGTCGAGGAAGTTGATTATTCCTTCTAGCTCATCATTCGTAGTGCAACCGATTTTTATCCCACCAACTGTATCCGTATTTAAATTTAACTGCGTGCCAAATTTACCGAGGCCTTTGTAAGCCTGCTCACCTGCGAATACATAGAATAGGAATTTACTGGGAATTTTTAGCTCAGGAAAATATACAAATCCATCATGAATACATGCCTTCATCCCCGTAATACATGGCTTACCGACTGTGCCCGCGATACTTAAAAATAGGGATTCTGGCTCAAGCTTTACACTCAGCGAACTTCCTAAATCGGACAGCCTCTGAGGCGCCCTTGTTAAATACACATCTGAAGCGGTTACGTCAGCTATTCGTGTCCATGCATATTCACCATTTTCATCAAAATATTTAGCATCATCTATTGGCCGTGGGGATGCTCCACGCTTTACAACGCTCAAATGTTTTATTTGAATCACATCCCAATGGTAAGGTACCTTACCCAACCATTCTTCACCCGATTCTTGGTACTGAGCATAAGCCTGATATTTCCCCATCAGGAATGCACCTCTTGCAGCAGGGCCATGATCTCCGCACTTACCGCATCCAAATCCGCATCAATATCGACTAAGTCTCGGGGCGGCTGGTACTGGTAAAAGTGGCGGTTAAAGGGGATCTCGTAACCTACTATGCCTATTTCCTGATCTTTGGCATCTTTTTTACTGGCATCTATCCAGGCATCGGGTACATGAGGTTGTACCTCCTTTACAAAGTAGGCTTCGTTGAGGGCATTGACAGACTGACTGGGGTCTAGGGCAACGTTTTCATTGTCACGCAGGTCACCGTCTGTTTTGTATTCCACGACTTGCTTCTTGCCCTTAAGCGTTACTTCAAATAAGCCATAAAGGGGATTGGCTTTGGCTGTGTGGACTTTTTTAATAACTTTTTCTGCTGCTGGGTTCTTCCAGCTCACGGCGTCAGTTAGCTGCTTTTTCTCCTTAGTATCAAGGGTGAGGCCTTGAGCTTTGCAGGCGGCTTTTAAGGTAGCCTCATAGCCATTCATATCGTCACACTGGGTTGTGCCGATGGCCGCTTGCAGGTGCTTGCCTTTAAGCATGATGTGCTTTTGTGACAGCCAAAGTTTACTGTCGAGCAGGTCTTTAATTTGCTTTTCTTTTAAGTCAGTAAAATGGCTTTTGATATAGGCCCTTATTTCAATGGCTTGCTCGTGCAACACACCGTAGTTTTCACAATCAACATCATCAGACCAAGTGTCCCCAAACTGCTCATACACCCACTTCATCGGGGCATTGAAGGGTTTGCTGGCAAAGCGCAGCTCGGCTATGCGGTCGTCACTGAACTGATACGACTCTCGTAAGGGGCGCTCGATGGTAATGCGCCGATAGCCAAATTCATGAGTGGCGAAGATTTTACTAGAGAAGGTTTTGGCTACTTCGGCTTTGGGATTAGCCGCCTGACGGCCACGGTTACTTTTTTGCTCGGCTGGTTTATCTAACTCGCGAGCATCTACCACTTCAAATGCCCCAAAGCTGCGGGTGATGGTGGCAATGTCCTGCTCGCTCATTTCGTTACGTTTAGAGCCAAGGGATTTACGCATTTTACCGCAGAGGTTAACCCCGTTGATTAGCTGTACATTACCCTTGCGCTCAGTGGCTTTCTTATTCGACAGCACCCATACATAGGTAGCAATGCCGGTGTTGTAGAACATATCTGTGGGTAGAGCGACGATGGCTTCGAGTAAATCTGCTTCGAGGATATAGCGGCGAATTTCAGACTCACCGGAACCGGCACCACCGGTAAACAAAGGTGAGCCATTGAGGATAATACCGATACGGCCACCGCCGCTATTAGCACTATCGCCAGTACCTTTATCCCGTAACTTACTGATGAGGTGCAAGAGGAACAATAGTGAACCATCGGATACACGGGGCAAACCTGGGCCAAAACGTCCATCAAACCCCTTGAGGGTATTTTCGTCCTTGATGCTTTGCTCAATCTTCTTCCAGTCCACTCCAAACGGTGGGTTGGATAACATGTAGTCAAACTTGTCGCTGTAGAGCTGATCATTAGACAGGGTGTTACCCAGCTTAATGTTATTCACCTCCTGCCCTTTGATCAGCATGTCGGCCTTACAAATGGCATAACTCTCAGGATTTAACTCCTGCCCGTAAGCAACCATCTTGGCATCGGGGTTAAGTTCGTGCACATACTCCATGCCAGAGGACAAAAAGCCGCCTGTGCCCGCTGTGGGGTCGTATATGGTGCGAATGATGCCAGGTTTGGTTAGTGCATCATCATCCTCCATAAATACCAGGGAGGTGGTAAGGCGCACGATGTCGCGGGGCGTAAAGTGTTCACCAGCCGTTTCATTCGACCCCTCAGCAAAGCGGCGTATCAGCTCTTCAAAGGTCAGGCCCATATCATGATTGGAAATGGCCTTAGGGCTTAAGTCAGTTTGCCTGACCCGCTGCACTACCTTATATAACAAGTTGGCGTCGTTAAGCTGGCCGATAAATTCAGCGAAGTTGAAGTACTCAAAGATTTCACGGGCGTCTTTAGAGAAGCACTGAATGTAACTTTGCAGGTTTGCCTTAATGCCAGACTCGCCCAGCTTGGACAAGTCCATCTTAGAAGTATTAAAAAACGACAGCCCACCGGTTGCCCGTAACAAGAGCTTTTCTTGGGCTTCTTCCGGCAGGCCCATGGATTGAATTCTGTCCAGCTCAGTCAGAACCTGTTCTTTAGAGTCTTCTAATACCCCTTCGAGGCGACGCAATAGCGTAAAGGGCAGGATAATGCGGCCATATTGGCTCTGTTTAAAATCACCCCGCAGAAGATCGGCGATAGACCAGCAAAAAGCAGCCAGATTATTAGGGGTTTGTGTGCTGCCGTTTTCACTCATGTAGTACGTTCCTTCAACAACAAAGGTATAAGCCTCATTGGGTTAAATAGCTGACGCGACATTTGTTCGCTGTGACTGCGGTTGTGGGCGACCAGAGTGCGAAGTGAACATCCTGTTCAACGTGTTATATGTTATTGGCAGCTAAATTAGCTTTTACCACTCTGTAGGTCAAACCTTGGGTTAGATTTGTGGTGCTGGTACGGCGAATTGTGGGCGCTGCCCGGCAGATCGCGTGATTAACTTGGTCATAGGAGTTTTAACACAGCCTCTCACAAAAGCGGCCAGTCACTGATATCAACCTCTCACTCTCCGCCAAGCTCCGCACGCCAGAGACCTAACCCAATCAGCAGGCTTGTGGACATTTACTGGAAAAGTGCTTAAATAGGGCTGGAAGTAGCACATCAGCGGCACGCTACAATAGAGAAATACCAGAAATGGTTCAGACGACTAGGGATGGCTGGTCAGGAATGACCCGAGTAAAAGTCAGTGTTCTAAAAACAATCCCCAATACAAGATGCCACCACCACAAAGCGGCTCAGTCCAGTAGACGTTTATATGCCGTGCTACGCACAGCAGATAAACGCTAAGTAGTTATGGCTCCAGCTGATTGAAGAGTTTGAGTTTGCTCGTGGTTGTTTTCGGCATTCCTGAAATAAGAACAAAAGGAGAATACTAGTGCAGCTAAAATCGTTCAGGGCAAGAAACTTTCGCTCAATCAACGACAGTGGTGAAATCCTAGTCTCCCGAATAACGTCACTACTTGGGCGAAATGAAAGCGGCAAATCAAATCTTCTCAAAGCGTTGCACAGTCTAAACCCGGTCGAGGGCTTCCAGGCACTAAGCCCTATCAAAGACTTCCCCCGAGACAGAAAGCTCGATGAATGCAGCGATACAACTCCCGTTGTGGAATCAAGCTGGACTCTGTCAAAGCTTGAGCAGCAGCAATTGGGAAAAATATTTCCCCGGGCAGCCGAAGTAACTACTGTTAGAGTTGGACGAAGATACAAAGGGGAGACGCGTTGGGTCACATTTGATGACCTGCCTCCGTTAGAGATCGACGATAAGTGGTTAAAATCTAAGGTTCGGAAGTTATTAGCAGCACTCGACACAGCTGCTGAAGAGTGCGACGAGCCTCATTCAGAAGCAATAAAAACAGCCGCTTCAAATTTCGATAGCGCGATTGCTCAAACGGATGACCTGCAAGAGTGGGCTTCAAATTCAGGAACCGGAATCGCAGCACTTGAAAAAGCATTGGTTGCCGCTTCAAAGGAGCTTCCCGAGGCGATAGATGACTCAGTCACTGAGATGGATCAACTGGTCAAGCAAATCGCAGGGGATGAAAAGGCCCACACCGCTGGCCGAAATTGGATTGTCGCGCAAATGCCAAAATTCATGTACCTCGCTGATTATCCAGAATTGGAAGGCCACCAAAACTTAGCTGAATATAATCAGCGTCAGCAGAAAAATAGTCCAACGGACGAAGACCGATACTTTGCCAAGCTCTGTAAAGTTGCGGGAATGGACCCAAAGAGTCTTCAGGATTTAGTCAATGACCCGGAAACACGGAACCAACTCGTAAACCGGGCCAGCGCGGTTGTCACTAAAGAAATTCGCCGCCTTTGGAGCGACCGCAGCTTAAAAGTCCGGTTCAACCTTGACGGAAATTTCATGGATACGCTGATTTCAGACCCAACGTCTGTGTACGATGTAGAGGTCAATCTGAATGAGCGTAGCCGAGGTTTTCAGTGGTTTTTCGCTTTCTACATCAGTTTCTCCGCAGACACCAACGGCGATGTAGCGGAGGACGCAATTCTGTTACTGGACGAACCCGGCTTATATTTGCATGCGAAATCGCAGTCAGACTTACTAAACCATTTCAGGGATGATTTCGGGAATCAAATACTTTACTCCACGCATTCCCCCTTCATGGTCCCTACTGGTCAATTGGACTCGATCCGAACAGTCAGCATTGGCGAGAAAGCCGGGACCACAGTTACTAATGATCCGAGCGGAGACTCTAGAACCTTATTCCCTATCCAAGCAGCACTTGGATACAGCCTCGCCCAGTCGTTGTTTGTTGGGCCAAATAACCTGGTAGTTGAGGGTATCACCGATTATTGGATGCTATCGTCAATCTCGGAGTACCTAGCGGACCAAGGCAAAACTGGATTGAGCCCAGAAGTTACGATGACCCCTGCAGGTGGAGCTCAAAAGGTTTCCTACATGGTGGCGTTACTCTCGTCTGAGGAGCTGAATGTTGTAGTTTTATTGGATGAAGAGAAAGACTCCAGAACCACGCGCGACGACCTTACAAAGTCCAAATTGATCAGCGACCGGAATATTGTTTTTGTCACGGAAGCCTTTGACGGAAACCCTCCAGGTGAGGCCGACATTGAAGATTTACTAGACCCGAAATTTTATGAAGAGCTTGTGCGCGAGAGTTATGCGAAGGAACTGAAAGGTAAAAAACTGGCGCTAAATGACAACATACCGCGAATTGCCAAGAGGGTTGAGTTGGCTCTTGCTGATTTAGGAATAGAGTTTCACAAAACCAGGCCTACGCGGTTGCTACTGACCAAGATGTCGAATGATGCGGATGCAGTTGTCACCGAGGAAACAGCAAACAAGTTTGAAAAATTGTACGAAGGTATCAACGCTCGGTTCCAGCAGATCAAGGAGCGCGGCGGAAATAGACTTACACCTAAAATAAAATAGATTAACCTTTTGGGGTATCTCGCGTAAGCGAATACTGAATAGCGAAGGTTTATGTAGAAAGCCATAACAATACGTTCCACCAGACAAGCCGGTGAACGCGGCGTTAACTACAAAGGAGGGCTTCATGCCATTTTCGAGTATGATGAAAGACAAGATTCAAGTTTTAAAATCTGATGGTACTAAGAGTTCAGAAATGAATGCTAGCGTGCAAAGCAAAGGCATTTACTTAATGAGATCAGATGTCTTAGTTGAACCTGGTGATTTAATTCAAAGAATTATGTCTAATGGCGGCAAAGAAACGTTTCAAGTTATTGATCCCGGTTTTCACGAAGGAACCGGAGGAGCAATTCCTGCTCACTATCAAATGAAAGTAAAAAAACTTGGGCTGCCTGATGCTGAAAAAGCGATTCAATCTATTACCTATAATATTAGCGGGCCAAACGCTAGAGTGAATAATAATTCAACAGATAACTCTAATAATATTGCAAATATAAACAATGATTTATCGAAAAGTATAGAGGCTTTAAAAGCTGAGATAAACCGCCTTGAATTATCGGCTCAAGAAAAATCAGAAGCTATAGAGGTTGTTGGCGCAATAGAAGATCAATGCAAAAATGAAAAGCCGAGTAAGGTTGTCGTAAATGCATTAATTAACTCTTTACCAACAGCAGCATCAATAGCTTCAATCGGTTCACTTATTCTATCGTTGTTGTAAAGCTTGTAGTAATTACAATTTAATCGGGTACCCTCAGCCCCCACAACACCCGGATTACCGATCCCAAAAAGTATTCCTACGTCCACATCCAAAGCCGGCCAAATCGGGCTACTTATCGGCGAATCGACACTACAGCAACACGTCTAATGAATCGCCTCTGGTTGATCGGAGGCAGACGTAAATTGATTTGTTGCATTTTTGCCCCCCAACACTTGATGCATTCTGTAATGGTATTTGCTGTAATCTGGCCGAAAACGAATGTTTTTGCAACACTACAGGGCCTGCGACGAGTTATATCCGAATACCCACACCTTCCCAGACACTGTAGATAGAACACCTCACTCATTCACTCATAAATATGCAACAAAAATGTTCGTCACTTAAGTCACCCAGCCCGACGCGGTTGCGGGTATCGCGGCGATCAGTGCCAGCTTGCCAACACCAGACAATCTCGCCTGCACTGATGTCGGCTTAGCCGTGCCGGTGCTAATAATGAATGGCACCGAAGACCCTATAAATCCCTATTACGGTGGCCAAGTTACCTTGTTTGGTTTTGGTGATCGCGGCGACGTTTTGTCATCTGTTGCGAGTGCAGAGCACTTTGCACACAAAGCCGGCTACCAAGGCGCACCTAGCGAAACCAAGCATTTTTTAAACGATCACGCAGATGATCCAACCGCAACAAAATATTATGCTTGGCGCGACGGTGCACATGCAGAAGTGATTTTATATACCATTACCGATGGTGGTCACACCATTCCGCAAGGGTATTTTCGGCCGCCACGCATCCTTGGCGCCACGAGCAAAGAGATAAACGGCCCCGCTGAAATATGGGCATTTTTCTCACGACAGATAAACTGATCGCGGGCATAAAAATTAAACACGCCAATTATTAATACAGACTTAGCTGCCGTTCCTGAAATTTATCTGGCGGTATATAAACCACCTCATCGCCACACTTTATTTCGCCAGACTCTACAATTTTTGCGCATAAGCCACCATAGCCCAGCATGGCCACCAAACCACCCTTGCCCAGCGCGGTTTCCATACGCGAGCAAGGGTGGCATTGTGCGGTCGCTTGAAAGATCGCCGAACCAATTTGAAAATACTGATGCCGCACTGCATTTAGATTGATTCCCGACACCAATAAATTACGCCTCAAGATATCCGCGGGAATATTATCAATACCCAAATTATCGGCAATAGCGCGAATAAACTCGACGCTGATAAGACTCACCTGCCGCGCTGAACCCTTGCTGCCCTCGAGACGTCGATCACCCTGCAAACCACGATCGGCAATGGCGATGGTTTTTTCCACCGAAATCATTGCAACTTTTCTAGCGGGACGCACGCCAATCCACTCCAGCTTCCCCGACGGTAGATCATTAAGAAAACGCGAGATTAAGCGGCCTTGTGCATTCATTGTTATCCCTAGATTCTCTTAAACGGCTGTGTTGCCAAACTTAGATTCTGGCCATTCTGATGGCAAATGAATAAGATCTTCCGCCTCATCGATATCATGAACGATATAAAATTCACTGAAAGTCATTCCGCATTCCAGCAAGCGCTGCCGTGTTAGCTCCGCGACCTTATTCGTACTCCACGGAATATCGGCAAATAATCGCGGCTCATGACGGCGCAAACCCAATAAAGCATAACCTCCGTCTGCGCTCGGTATTAGACAAGCATCATGGTCGTACAGAGCCATCGCCGCCTGATGCAAAACTGTAGTATTAATTTCCGGACAATCGCTGCCAATGAGAATGATGCCATCGGCATTAGTTAAACCTTGCGCTGCGGCATAACTCATACGCTCGCCTAAATCGTCGCCCCGCTGCGAATGTAAGTTGATGCCACTTGGTATATTCACTGACAGCCAACTGGATGAGTCTGACGATGGCGTCATCCATAAATTCACCGAAAACAGATAGCTTTCCTGCACGTCTGTTATTAACGCCACACTGTCTTGCAGTATTTTCCCGAGCATTTTTTTTGCTAAGCGCGCAGCGCCTTCAGCGCCTAAAGCGGGAATCAAACGAGTTTTCGCCAACCCCGCCACGGGGGCTTTAGCCATAATTTGAATACTTACCTTTAGTGGCGAAAGATCTTTACTCATAACGTCTCGCCAAGCTTTGCGGCGACACACCAAGCCAGTACAACAAGCGTAAACGCCACATAAGTAGAATGGTTGACCATATACCGCGACGCTCCCAGCGACGCCCTGAAGTCGTCATTTTTAAACATAAACATACTGGCGCCGATATTTTACGAAGCATCGCTGACATGGCAATATCTTCCATCAGCGCTTGATCCGGAAAACCACCTACTTTTTCAAAAGCATCGCGCCGAACAAAGATACCTTGGTCACCTGTAGCAATACCGCTAAGACGAGAGCGCCAATTTATAAAAAAGGCAATCACAGCAAACATCTTAGCCTTGCCACTAATGCGTACATCAAAACGACCCCATAACTTCTCATCGAGTGCAGCAAGGACCGCATCTATTCCGTTAATAGGTAATTCACTATCGGCATGTAAAAATAATATTGCCTGCCCTGTTGCCGCGACCGCGCCGGCGTTCATTTGTCTTGCTCTTCCACACTCGCTAGATACGCAGCGAAAGCCCTGCGTCATGATAAGCTCTGGCGATCCATCCACACTGCCGCCATCAACAAAGATAACTTCAACACTATGTACTGTATTGGCAATTTGTTTGTGTAAATCCTCACACAACTGGGGCAACTCAAGCGCTTCATTCAGTACCGGAACGACCACTGACAGCGCGAGAGGGCGCGCCTTTTCTGGGTCGAGGTTATTCATCGATATCATTTAATTCCCAGTCATAGTCGGTGTAACTGATTCCCAAACTTCCATCCTTTAAATGAGTAGCTACGGGTTTGCCGTTCAGGATAATGCCGCCGCTCGAACCACCCAAACCTAAGGCATCGGCATACTGCGACAAGAAAGCAGATACCGAATTTGCCCCACCCCAACCCTGCTCAAAATCGGTTTTATACCAATCAAAAATAGGCGACACATGTAATTCGCCATTCAAAAAATAATTGCGGCTGCGGTCACTTAAAAATTTTTCAGTAACCAACTCCAATTGCTGATTAAGTTTGGCGCCGGTAAACGCCCGATTCAGCAAAGCGGGACAGCCAATACTGGCGCAGTTCACGGCAAAATGAATACGAGGTTCATTATAACGACCAGAGCCACGAATCAAGGTGTGCTCGATGTTGTCGAGGCTGCGTGTTTCACCCAATAATTTAATAAATTCTTTCTTCCAAGGCGAGCCAAAGAATGAGCCTAGATCTTTTATTGAATCGATATCGGGATAACGTGTTAATACAAATTCTACTGTCCATGCGTTATAGGCATTAATCAAAAATGCCAGCTGCTCGTCCTTTGACCACGAATCAAAGGTTGCGGTAGTGACCGCCGTCATGCTGGCTAAATACGCCTGCAGTATTTTTCGGTCGTCTTTTACCGCCGCGTAATCTACTTGACTCGCCTGACCATTTTTAAGTACTACCACGTGCTGTTGAAGTAACTTGTCCCAGGCGCGATGCGAAAAATCTGCCGCCATCGAAGGCATCGCCACACACAATAGAAATACGCCAATCCATACACTTGATAATATTTTTATTATTTGAGATTTCACTGTTATTCTACCCTCTTCGCCATGTATGAAATTTCACCAACCATGCCAATGCCCACTGTGGCGTATGGGCCTTTTGCCACTCACCCGCCACATATTTATTGGCTTCCGACATGCTCGGATAACTATGAATTGTGCCCAATATTTTTTTCAACCCGATACCGTGCTTCATTGCCAACACATATTCTGCGAGCAATTCTCCCGCCTGCGCGCCAACAATAGTCACGCCTAAAATGCGATCTTTGCCCGGCTCGGTAAGCACTTTAATAAAGCCCTCAGCTTGGCTGTCACAGATAGCGCGGTCAAGATCATCAATACCATAGCGAGTGACTTCGTAGCTGACATTCTTCTCGTCTGCCTCTATCTCGCTTAAACCGACACTGGCAACCTCGGGATCGACATAGGTCACTCTTGGAATAAGCCGGTAGTCGACTTTAAATTTTTTAAAGCCACCAAACAAACCATTTACCGCGGCGTACCACGCTTGATGCGCCGCAACGTGGGTAAACTGATACGGCCCAACAACATCTCCGGCCAGCAATATATGCGGAAAGCTTGTTTCTAGGTATTCATTGCCTTTCAGGGCTGAGGTCTCAATGCCTAGATCTTCCAGACCGTAACCTTTGGTCCGAGGCTTACGACCCACTGCACACAATAGCGTATCAAATTCGATAGTCCGCTCTACGCCATCTGATCCACACACGATAATACGTTTCTGCTCACCGTCTTGCTCACAGCGAATCGCCCGTGTGCTCGTCATAACCTTAACACCATCGTCGCTAAGTGACTTCGCCACCGCCGCCGCCACATCCTCGTCGTCACGCACCATAATTCTAGGCAGCATTTCCAGCTGCGTAACCTCAGACCCTAATCTGGCAAAACATTGCGCTAACTCGCAACCTATTGGCCCGCCACCCAATACCAATAAGCGACGTGGGGGCGACTCATTCTCGGCCAACGACTCCCATAGTGTGTCACTAGTAAGATAGCCGACCTCATCTAAGCCTGGTAATGGCGGTACCGCTGGCTCTGCGCCCGCAGCAATAACAATGGCTCGCGATGTTAAGCGCTGCACACCGCCGCTATTGAGTTTGATTTCAACTGTCCACGGATCAACTAGCCGCGCATAGCCCTGCAATACTTCAACGCCAAGTTCGGTGTAGCGCTCTACACTGTCGTGGGGTTCAATACGTGCAATCACATCCTTTATCCGAGCCATGATGCGCCGGAAATCGATTACAGATTCCGACGCACCGAGACCATAGCGCTCGCCGTGCCGCTGCTGCGCCGCCAGCTTGGCCGTTTTAATTAATGCCTTGCTGGGCACGCAGCCATAATTAAGGCAGTCACCGCCCATTTTATGCGCTTCAATTAAGGTGACCTTAGCCTTAACCGCCGCCGCGATATAGGCGCTGACCAAACCTGCGGCGCCGCCGCCAATGACAATTAAATTGCGATCAAACTGCTTGGGTCGAGACCACTTAGCGTTGGCTTTTTTCACACTTAGCCAAGCCAAGGCCTTCTTTGCGATCAAAGGAAATACCCCAAGTAACACAAAAGAAAACAGCAACGATGGCGACAGGATTCCAGACAAACTCGTTAATTCACTCAGCTGGCTGCCCGCATTCACATAAACCAACGTACCCGGCAGCATACCGAGCTGACTTACCCAATAGAACTGCCGTAGCTTAATGGGCGTTAATGCCATTAACATATTGATTAAGAAGAAAGGAAATACCGGCACTAGCCGTAGGCTAAAAAGATAAAAGCTACCTTCGCGCGTCACACCGTCGTTAATCGATTTCAGCCTTTCACCAAAACGCCGCTGAATGGTGTCTCGCAAGACATATCGGGTCATCAAAAATGCGAGCGTCGCGCCAATACTTGAAGCAAATGAAGCGATTAGCAGCCCCCAGCCCAAACCAAATATTGCGCCGACCAATAGGGTCATGACCGCCGCGCCAGGTAAAGACAAGGCAGCAATAAGAACATAGGAAGAAAACAGTATCATTGCTAATAGCACGGGACGGTCAGCTCGCCACGACGCTAAATCCACCTGTAGTTGCTTCACTCCTTCAAGGCTGAGATATTCATTAAAACCCAAGGCAAAAAAGCTAATTACGGCAGCCACAATCAGGCTTACAAATACGATCTTTTTAATCATCACGGCCTCTTAATAACTCAACACATCAATTTCATTATGAATAACTCAGTAAAACGCCAAGACGAAAATTGCCTCTATTCCAGTACAGTGAATAACACATAATAGATCACAATAGTCCGCAAATGGACGCGACTTAAATCCAGGCCAGCTTTTCTCTTGCTTAGAGGGGTTTACGCGGGCGCCCAATGTGGCGAGATCAATCTCTATCAGGGTGGCGCCCCAACGATGCAGCAGGAGATGTGAAACGTGAAAAACTGCAGTCGGATGCCTCTATAAATAACCCGCTACCGCCTGAACAATCGCGGGAGAATCATGCTCTGACACCCACACCACTAAGGCAGATTTTTTCTGGCCTTCATCGGGTATTTTTGGCTCAGCAACACGCTTACTTAAGGTTTCTCCCGCCTTGCTGGAACCGAAGGGATACTGAACATGGGATAACACCACAAAGTCATGGTGCAGAACGCGACCGCGATTTTCGCCACGTCGTACACTCGTTTCTAATCCCATCCCGACTATCGCTACGTGCAACTGTAAGTCCTTAGCATTCGCCTTTATTGGTGTATAACTCAGCGATAGTGCTTTAGCGTCAGCCGGCCACTGCGCAGCCAGAACCCCCACCTGCTTATCACTGCGTGGCAATTGACTCGCTGTCACGCTGCGACCACGAGTAAACCACCCCCGCCACTCACGATTATTAACAACAAAACCCGGCGTGTAGACCTGCGACACCATGCCTACTCGACTCATTTCACGCTGGCGATGCGAGTACATCGCCTCTGAAAAGCGGTCTCGCCATCCGAGTTGATTCCAGTAATCGACATGAAACGCGAGCGGGATAATCCGCGAAAATATCGCCGGATCATCGCTAAAAGACGACAGCCATTCATCTGCACTAGGGCAACTACTGCAGCCTTCAGAGGTATATAGCTCAATGGTAGTCGCAGCCTCTTTATCACTGCGCAGCTCTAAAGCTTGTGCCGGTGAGATAAGCAATATGCTTATAAATAAGCTCATTACCGTACTGCTGCGTCTAATATTCATAACATCACCCTCTGCCTACAGACCAGAAATTACAGATCACACCGCTCAGCGGTGGCCGCAAAGCACTAATAAGCAGACGTGCAAAAGCACCTGATGTTACAAACACCATGGAAATAGAGGCTATTCGGTTTGAATAAAACGGAGGGCTAAGCGACACCTAAGCCGGTGTCGCCAGAGATAAAATACTATTTATTGATAGCGCGTAGCATCCACGCGGTTTTCTCGTGAATTCTCATACGATCTGATACTAGCGACGCGGTAGACTCATCATCACCCTCTTGCGCTAGCTTCAGCACTGAACGACAAGCTTTAACGACTTGCTCGTGGCCCTTAGTAAGAATATCTACCATAGACTCAGCGTCTGGCACGCCGTCGGTTTCTTCAATAGAACTTAAACGAGAGAACTCTTTATACGTACCGGGAGCAGCCACATCGAGGGTACGAATACGCTCGGCGATATCATCTACTGCGGTAGCTAATTCGGTGTAGTGCTCCTCAAACATGAGATGCAGATCCCGAAAACGCGGGCCAGTCACATTCCAATGGAAATTATGAGTTTGCAAATAAAGCGTATAAGAATCTGCCAGTAAGACTTTTAAACCGCCGGCAATTTGTTCACGATTCGCTTCGTTAATACCTATATCGATAGCTTTCATACACATTCTCCCTTTGGTGGTTTTAATCACTAATGTCCTGCTTTAAACAGCTCATTAAAGCTTAACAACAGCACATTCATATTTAAAATGTTTGTTTTAAATACAATTGATAGTCAGTAGCTATGACAAGGCCTGCTAGAAGGAGTTCATTATCAAAAGCGCATTCTAAAATATCGACCTTGAGCCCGCGGCCTAAGGCCGTTAAGCTGATGGCACACATTATGATTAAAACCGAATATCCGGGGTACAACATGGCTTTATTGAACGGACGCAATAATCGAAGCAAGCTAGTTTCTCGGCTTAGCATCACCCTCCTTACACTTTTTGCCATTAGCGCCTGCTCCACTGCACCAAAAGAAGCCCCTACACCACCTGACATGCAAGGTGGTTTTACTCAGTGCGAATCGCCACGGCCACAAATGTGTACCCGAGAATACCGCCCCGTATGCGGCCATGTGGATACCGGCATACGCTGCGTTACGGTGCCATGCCCGTCTGAGCGTCATAAAACCTACGGCAATGCCTGCGGCGCCTGCGCCGATGAAAAAGTGATTGGCTATGAAGTGGGTGATTGCGCTAGTTACGGTAAATAGCAGGCCCATTTACCAGTAAACAAAAAGGCCCCAAGCTTGTGCTTGGGGCCTTTTTTATTGGGTAGTACTTATAAGCGGAAGGTTTAACGCTCAATAATCGCCGTAATACCCTGCCCACCAGCGGCGCAAATTGAAATCAATCCACGACCACTGCCTTTCTCTTCCAGCATTTTCGCCAGCGATGCAACAATACGGCCGCCGGTCGCGGCAAAGGGGTGACCTGTTGCTAGCGAGCTGCCGTTCACATTCAGCTTATTAAGATCAATGCTGCCTAGAGCGCGATCAAGACCCAGCTTTTCTTTACAGAAAGTTTCGTCTTCCCATGCTTTCAGGGTGGCTAAGACCTGAGCGGCAAAAGCTTCATGAATTTCGTAATAATCGAAATCCTGTAATGTCAGCCCTGCTTTTTCTAACATACGCGGCACTGCGTAGGCTGGCGCAAGTAATAGCCCCTCTTTCTCAGACGCACCGTCTTTACCAAAGAAGTCCACCGCCGCCGTTTCCACAATAGTCAAATACGCACGCACTGGTAAACCGCGCTCTTTAGCCCACTCTTCGCTGGCAAGTAATACCGCCGAGGCGCCATCAGTCAGTGTAGAGGAATTACCCGCCGTTAAGGTGCCTTTGCCACTCTCTTTATCGAAAGCAGGCTTTAAGCTAGACAGCTTCTCAATGGTGGTATCTGCACGCAAAATATTGTCTTTGTTTACGCCGTTAAAGGGTGTAATCAAGTCATCGAAAAATCCACGATCGTAAGCTGCACCTAAGTTCTTATGGCTAGCGCAGGCCAACTCGTCCTGCTGGTCGCGGGGAATTTGCCATGCTTTTGCCGTCACTTCAGTGTGCTCGCCCATAGACATGCGTGTGCGGGGTTCAGCGTTAGCAGGAATCAACACACCCACATCTTTAGGACGTAGTTGCAAAAAGGGTTTTATACGGTCACCAAAGCTACGTGCTTTATTCACCTGCAATAAGATTTTACGTAAGCCCTCACTTACACCGATAGGTGCGTCAGACGTGGTATCTACACCGCCCGCAATCCCTGCATCGATTTGACCAAGAGCAATTTGATTAGCAACTATATTTACCGCTTGCAGACCGGTACCGCAGGCTTGCTGAATATCAAAGCATGGCGTATTTGGGTCAAGCGAGGTACCTAATACTGATTCGCGAGTTAAATTGAAATCACGGCTGTGTTTCATCACAGCGCCGGCAACCACGTCGCCAAGACGCACGTCTTGCAAGTTATAGCGCTGTACCAAGCCTTCTATGGCCGCCGTTAACATCGCCTGATTGCTCACGCCAAAGTAGGCCGTGTTGGAACGGGTAAACGGAATTCGGTTACCGCCAATGATCGCAACGCGTTTAATTGCCTGTGACATAATCTGACCTCAAAATCGTACAAAGAGTAATGTGGGCGCAGTTTAGCAAGCCTGACCGCGCCGGCATTGGCTGAATCGACCGCCCTGCAGGTCTGCACTGTCAATCACCTTGTGGTCCAGTAAGGCTACAATGCAGCAATAAGGGAACTGTATGCCCTTCCCACAGCCACAATGTAAACCGAATTTATGTCATTAACACCCCTGACGGAGATCTGAGTATGAGCGATAGAATCGAAAAGCTGATTAATTCGGCGGCAGGCAAAAAGCTGCTTGGCGCAATGGGTGTCACCGTAGCAACTGATTTACAGCGCTATAACACCAGCCAAAGCAGCTACTTCGCAGGCACCGTGCTAATAGGAGCCGGCGAGAATGCAAAATTGCTCAACAATATTCAGACCAATCTTATCGATAGCGACGCGCAAATTTTTTATACCCCAGACGCTGCCGCCCAACTTGGTGGCGAGGCCGACAGCAACGCAGGCAGCGAGCGTTATCAAGCACTGATATTTGATGGCAGCGGTTTTATCGACGCGACTGAGCTGGTATCTGCCTACCGTTTTTTTAATGCCAATATCCGCAAACTAAAAAGTAGCGGTCGCATCGTGGTACTCGGTCGCCCGCATATGCAATGCAACACGCCGGAAGCTGCCGCCACCCAACGCGCGCTAGAAGGCTTAAGCCGCTCGCTCGCCAAAGAAGTTGGCGCCAAGGGCGCAACAGCGCAATTAATTACCGTTGCCGACGGTGCAGAGGCGAATCTCGATAGCAGCCTGCGTTTTATTTTATCTCCCAAATCTGCCTACATTAGCGGCCAAGTTATTAAAGTACGCTCCGCCGACACCCCCGCAGTTGCTGATTGGCACAAGCCACTAGCGGGTAAAATCGCCTTGGTAACTGGCGCCTCACGCGGTATTGGTGAAGCCATTGCCGACACCTTGGCCCGCGACGGCGCAACAATTGTCGGTGTAGATGTGGCGCCGATGGAAGCTGACTTAAACAAGGTCATGGCGCGCTTAAATGGCAAAGCCGTTATTGCCGACATTACCAGCGCTGATGCACCGGCTATTATCGCTAAAGCCCTTAGCGATCTTGGCGGCGCAGACATTATTGTTCACAACGCCGGCGTGACCCGCGACAAAACCATCGCCAATATGAGCGAGCAGCACTGGCAGATGACCTTAGACATTAACTTAGCGGCGGCCCAGCGCATTACCGCTGAGCTACTCAAGACCAACACCGTAAACGATGGTGGCAGTATTATTGGCGTCTCATCGATGAACGGCATTGGTGGTCAACGCGGCCAAACCAATTACGCGGCATCGAAGGCCGGCGTCATTGGCTATGTCGATTTCATGGCACAATCTGCTGAGTTAGCCGCTAAGAACATCAGCGTTAACGCGGTTGCTCCCGGCTTTATCGAAACCGCCATGACCGCAGCGATTCCCCTGTTTACCCGCATGTTCGGTCGCCGCCTTAACTCACTGTCGCAAGGTGGTTTGCCGGTAGATGTAGCAGAAACGATTTCCTTCTTCGGCAACCCCGCTTCACGCGGTGTGAGTGGCAATACAGTTCGCGTGTGCGGTCAGTCTTGGTTTGGTGCTTAATCCGCACAATATCTACCTAGACTTAGACGCCAAACGACGCCCTGCTATTTCTCGCAGGGCGATCAAAAAATTACGTCAATTTGAAGAAAAACAACTTGCGCGAGGGTAAAAATAATCAACTGCGTAACTGAGCTAACTAATCAAAAAACATCCAGAAATCAGCCACCGCCCTGCAAGCATAGCTACTATTTGATTCTAAAACTCAATAGACAACCTAGTATTTAAGGTACGTGGCGCATTAAATATATAAATAGATTGCACCTCGCCAGTTAGCAGATCTCGCGAACCACCACCAATCGGCGCAGTTTCATCACGAATATTCGTCACATTAATAGACAGTTGCGGCCGGAAGCTCCAGCTACCCACTGAGAGAGAAATGCCAGCATTCAATGTAGCAAAATCATTTACCGGCTCAGTCTGTGCAAGATCACCGAAGTTTTTCCCGATGTAGCTATAGCTTAGGTAGACATTATAATTCACATCAAAAATATCATTAAAATACGATGCCGTTGCAGAGTATTGCGATTCCGCCGCACCCGGCATCTGAGTGCCTGCAGCGATGGTATTTCCTGCAGAATCGACAAAAGCTTCCGATGTATGGGAGTCTACCTCACCACCATCAAGGGTAATAGCTAGTCCGTCTATTGGGGTTAACCATCGCAAACTTACTTCATAACCAGTACTTTCTGCGGAACCCACATTGTTTTTAAATGCGAGATTGCTAGTTTGAGTTTTCTGCTGGATTTGCGGATCTTTGTAATCGATTTTGAAAATAGCGGCATCAAACTGAAAAGTATTATCTAACCAAGCTGACCTAAGACCCAGCTCGTAATTCCAGAGTTTGTCAGACTTATAGGTCTCTGGCACACCATCCGCTTCATTCGCAGGAATAGTTTGTATACCACCAAACCGAAAACCCTTGGCCGCCTGAGCATACACAGACAAATTCTCAGCAACGTCATATTTAATCGAGTATCGTGGGCTCACGCCATTTTCAATAATCTCTTTAAAAATATCGACTTTCTGGCCATTGTTTGCCGCTCTAGCTAACACTCCTACGCCGTCATATCCTCCTTTAACAACTGTCTCGTAGTAACGCGCACCAACTGACAGATGTAAACTTTCCCATAAAGTTTTTGTTAAATCGAAGAAGACGGCTTCTTCCGTCGCAGTTGCATCATTGAAAGCATACAAGAGTGAACTCTCTCTTGTTAAGCTAGGAATACCAATCGGAAGCAAGGACGTGATATCACCAAGCCCACCTGTCGCCCTATCTTGAGCAACCGTATTAATATAAATATCAAAGTACATTTCATAGTCATAGCTATACACCCCAGCAATCCAATCTACCCACCAATCTCCGGTAGATTGAAAACGCAACTCCTGCGAAATAGCTTCAGAGCTGTGACTAGACGTGGAAAATATCGCAGTAGCTTCAGGAGCACCAGGCGGTGGCGAAAAGAAAGTCGCTGAGATATCCGCAAATGAATGTCTATCTTTAGTCGTTAAAGAGCTCAATGACATAATACTAAAGCGGTCAAAATCGTAGCGTAGCTCCAAGCTCGTCAATGAAAACTCATGGCTATTGGGTTGCTTTAAAAGGAAGTCATCTAAGCTTCTTGCTTGACGGTTGTCAGCAATAAAAACCCCGTCATCGACCGAATAATCCTGTTCCAAATAAGTAAGCTTAATATCTAGCTTGTCTGTTGGCAGCCAGCGAAGAATTGCCCGCATCTGATCGCCACCACCATCATTAACGTCGTTTTCACCAGACCGTCGATTATCGTAGAGACCGGGGTATTCACGTGACACTAAGCCAAGACGCAGAGCAAGCTTGTCTTCGTAAAGTGGAATATTGGCGGCAACACCTGAGGTAAACGCTTCTCCACCATGATCGACATCCGAGAGCTGAGTAAATGCTTTGAGTTCAAAGCCCTCCGTATGCGGAGATTCAAGCACATAGCGCACCGCCCCAGACAAGGCAGCACCACCAAATACAGTGCCTTGAGGGCCTTTCAAAACCTCGACACTTGCCAGATCAAAAGCACTAAGATCAGGTGTAATATTTCCAATATAGGGGTCAGTAAAAGATGTATCGCCAATCAAAATACCTACCGCGGAAGGAATAGTCGCGTCGGGGCTATTATCTACGCCAATCCCCCTAATGGAGATTCGCATAATGCCCGGCGCCGCATTATTCACCACAACACCCGGTGTTTCCTGCAAGTAGTCCGCCAGATTTAGTTTACCCTGCTCTTCTAAGGTGGATCCGTCGAAATGCGCTATCGACGCGGGAATATCTCGCAGGCTTTCCGAGCGTTTGGTGGCGGTAACAATAATCTCTTCTAGTTGACGCTTATCACCCTCAGCAGACATAGCCACGCTACTAAACGAAGTGAGTGAGATAGCCAAAAGACACAAACGACAAGGAGCTAAAACTTTACTAAACGCATTATTCATTATATTTCTCGCGGTTACTTTTTTCTAAGCCATATTGTCACAACTTATTCACACAAGGTCAGTCACCTTTGAGACAACAATAGCAACTCACCGGCAAGCACTTGTACTCATTTAGAACAATTCCAGCTCAAGTACGACTGCGCTGGAATTCGGCTAAGGCAGGATTAAATCGTCATCCTCACTGTTCCAAGGCGACCACCCAAGCTGAGGGACGTATTTATTTGGATCAGCAGACTCAACAAACCCACGCAGTGCCTTAGAAAACGTGTTATGAATATTTTCACGTTGCTCTGCGCTGCTACTACCACGCCACGTAAAATCAGTAAAACTAGGCGTATCCATTTCGAAATTACCAAATACAAATGGAACATCAATACCGTGATATGAACCGATTATTGATTGCCAGGGTTCCGGCGTGTCTTTCCATTCAAAATGATAGCGATACAAAGGCGCAGCGCTAGATTTAAGAAGTTCTGTTGAATTATCAACAATATGCAGTAGTACCGGATCAACGATCCACACAGTCATTTTAAATTTTATATAATCCAGAATATTACTAAAGAAATCATCGCGACCAAGCTGTTTGTCAGCGTGTATTAACCCCCACAATTCCGAATAGCTTTTCTTACTAATCCCCCCCAAATAAAGCAATCCAGCTTCATCATCAGTGGTTCCCACTATGGTTGCTACAGCATTAACTAATGGTTCATCTTTACGAGTAGTGATAACGTAACCGTCAACTGCGGGCGGGTTAATTGCCACCCCCTCCGACGCATTCAGAATGTCTAATGAAGATTTACTGTATAGGTACTCACGACGCTGCTCTGGCCTTGTTCTTTTAATATAGTCCTTAAATTCACTCTTAGATTTAATCGAGCCGTCAGCGACAAGCAAATTAGTCAGCAAAGCCTGACCCGCGTCGTCTAAATCGTCGCGGCTGCTTTCATTTGATATTCCCGACATACAAAACGTCTTATGAAATTTCCCAGACGCCAGCGGTGAGCGCATCAAATGCCATATATTCCCACAACCTGCCGAATGCCCCATTAAAGTCACATTAGCTACATCGCCACCGAAACGAGCTATATTATTCTGAACCCAGTCCAAGGCTTTTATCTGATCTAACACCGCAAAGTTTCCCGAGTCGCCCGCGGGGTCACCCTGACGTAAATCAACCGAACTCATATTCCCGTAAAATCCTAAGCGATAGTTGATACTGACAAAAACGGCATTTAACTCCTTAGCTAGCCTCAAGCCATTATAAAGAGGTAAGGATGCGGCACCGTGGACTGAGCCACCGCCGTGAATAAAAACAACAACAGGACGCTTTTCAGTAATGCCTTCGGAGGCCCACACGTTCAAGTACAAACAATCTTCGCTGCCGTAGGGACGATCAAAATCATCTGCATTATTACTGGTATAAAAATTACCGATTTGGTAACAGGCACTGCCGAATTCAGTGGCTTTACGCACTCCACTCCACGGCGATGGATCCTGGCTAGGCTGCCATCTCAGGCTTCCTATTGGTGGTTTAGCATAGGGAATGCCAAGATAGCTATTCACACCGTTTTCGCTTACGCCACTTATCAAACCTTGCTTAACTCTAACTACAGTATTTTTCTGCATTTCATTATTACTATATTCTTCAGCACTTACCGATACCGACGCTAAACAAAGTAGCGCGATTAATGAAGACGCTATAATTCGAATACTTTTGAAGCCAACCATAATGCCCTCACTCAAATAGCGATAAACCAGTTTTTATCATGATGTTAATTGTCTGCGGTGGTCGCTTTTTTCGCTATCACTTAAGTGACACAAAAACTAACCCTAAATATTCTTCAGATTAGTTACATTAGGAACCTGTAAATTTCGCAATTCTGCGTTCGACAAATGAATTAACACCTTCTTTAGCGTCTCTCGAACTCATCAGTTTATGCAGCTGTGGTAGCAAATCCTCTTTCGCCGCCTCATAGCCTTGCTCAAAGGTTTTACGCGCACTGATTAACGTGGCCTGTACACCAAGCGGTGCTTGCTCAGCGATGGTATTCGCAATCTTCAATCCAGCTTCATAGGGTTTGTCTGACACTTCCTGCACTAAACCTATTCTTAGTGCCTCATTCTCATCGAATGAATCGCCGGTAAGCAGGTAGCGCATGGCATTTCCCCAACCGCATCGCTGCGCGAACCGAATGGTTGCTCCGCCAAAGGGAAAAATACCGCGCTTGATTTCTATCTGTCCGAATTTGGTATCTCTGCCTGCAATACATATATCATTAGCGAGTATTAACTCTACAGCGATAGTGAGAGCATGCCCTTGCACCGCCATAACCACGGGTTTCGTTCTTTTTCTCCCCATAAGTTGCAGCGGATCAACCATGTCATCGCCAATCAAAGCAGCGCCACGCTCAATGTTCACCGCCACATCCACCAGGTCTAAGCCTGCGGAGAAATGTTTGCCTTTTGAAAATAAAAATCCGCATCTCAGCTCGCTATTCTCTTCCAACAAAGTAAATGCCTGAGCCAGCTCCTGAAGCATTTGAAACGTAAAGGCATTCATTTTCTCATTACGATTGAGCTCGATAAGAAGAACATGTTTTCTAATTTCGGTTTTAATATAATCCATATTAAAATTTTCCATCTATCGTCAATAAGAAAACACTTTTATGAGCAACGAAGCGGCGAGTGCAGTTCAGAGCCTCTAGCTCATCCACCGCAAACACCAAAACGCACTAATTAATTATTTTCGACCAAAACCCTGATTTTTCATTAGGCTTAACATCATCGGTATAACTGTCAGTCATTGCTTGGTAACTCAAGTATTTAAAATCAACACCTACTCGGCTCCTATGCGGCACGCTTTGGGTCATAAAGATGCCTATCATATTTTCCTTGGGATCAATCCAAAATTTTGTACCCGCTGCACCACCCCAGTTATATTCACCGTCGGTACCGATTTCGCCAATAGCGGCCTGATCTATAGAAACTGCGACCCCCAAGCCAAAGCCTATACCGCTCCGCCCAAACACCTCACCAGAGCTATCTAAATGATTGCTGCTCATCAGCTGAATTGTCTTTGGTGAAAGCAGTCTTACTCCGTTCAATTCTCCGCCATTTAAAAGCATCTGACAGAATCTAAAATAATCACCCACCGTGCTCACCAAGCCACCGCCACCACTTTTGAATTCAGCACCTGGTTCAAAGTTAATATCAAAACTTGCCGGTGCCTCTACAAGAGCTGGGCCGCCCCCACTTATTAACCCGGCATCTAAATACATCTACTGCGCAGCGTAACGAATCTTTGCATGGTTAAAATATTTCTGCACTCGCTTCGGCTTCCGCTGAAGCATGCGCATGTGATTCGATGTCTTCTGCTTCAACTGCTCTTTATTCCG
>JAGPVP010000018.1 GCA_018066965.1 Zhongshania sp.
CAGCGCCGTATGCTGTGGCCCAGTCCAATACAAGCGGGCATTGATGAAATATTGAAGCATCAAGGGCAGCAAGTTTGTGTGTTGGCCAGTGGTGATCCCTTCTGGTTTGGTATTGGCGCGACCTTGAGCCGCCACCTGCCCCTTGGTGCCATGCGCAGTTTACCCGGCGCGTCGGCATTTTCTATGGCGGCGGCGAGGCAGGCGTGGCCGCTGCAAGACTGTTTGTGCCTATCGCTTGTGGCGCGCGATCATGAAAATTTGCGCCGTGCTTTTGCGCCCGGCAGACGCTTGCTGGTATTAAGCGAAAACGGCAGCAGTCCCGCTCGGCTTGCCGAATTACTCTGCGAGGCGGGGTTTGCGAATAGCCCTTTATGGGCGTGGCAGCGCATGGGCGGAGAGGTAGAGGCGCTTAGCCATGCACTCGCCAAAGACTGGCATGACCTGCAAGTAGATAAGCTAAATACGGTGGCGGTGGAGTGCATACCTAGCCGTGTTGATGCAGGAATTTCGCGCTCAGCTGGGCGGCCAGAAGACGACTTTATTCACGACGGCCAGATCAGTAAGCGTGAGGTAAGGGCGGTTATTCTTGCGTATTTAGCGCCAAAAGGTGGAGAGCATCTTTGGGATTTGGGTGGTGGCTCCGGTGCTGTCTCTGTTGAGTGGCTATTGGCGGATCAGCATAACTCAGCCACCGTGGTGGAGCGGCGCGAAGATCGCTGCCTGAATATTCAGGCCAATGCCAAGCGCTTTGGCTTGACGCAATTGCATTGTGTGCAGGGAGATTGCGGCGATGTGATTGCTGATTTAGCGCCGCCGAGCGCGGTTTTTATCGGCGGAGGTGTTACTAGTGATGGCCTGCTAGAACGCTGCTGGCAAGCGTTGTCTGTTGGTGGTCGCATTGTCGCCAGTGCAGTGACAATAGAGGGTGAGGCGGCACTTATTTCGGCGTGCCATCGCTATGGCGGAAATTTAAGCCGCATTGCAGTGGAGCGTAGCGAGGCTCTAGGTGGTTTCAAGTCCATGACACCCCAGCGTTCGGTCACCATTTGGCATGCAAGCAAGGAATTAAGTCAGAAGGAGAAAGATTGATGACGGTTTATTTTGTTGGCGCAGGGCCGGGGGCGGCAGATCTGATAACACTGCGGGCGCGGGATATTCTCGCTCGCTGCCCCGTGTGTTTGTATGCGGGGTCTATTATTCCCGACGATGTTTTAGTGCATTGCCCTGCAGAGGCACGCTTGGTCAATACTGCGGGAATGAGCTTGAGTGACATCGTGGATGAGCTTCGCAGTGCGCATCAGCAGGGGCAAGACGTGGCTCGGCTGCATTCTGGTGACTTATCCATTTACTCGGCACTTGCAGAGCAATTGCGGTGTTTACGTGCTGAAGGCATACCGTATCAGCTCTGTCCGGGAGTGCCGGCATTTGCTGCGGCTGCGGCGGCGTTGGGGCAGGAGTTAACCTTGCCAGAGGTTGCGCAGTCGCTGGTGATTACGCGCACTCAAGGGCGCGCTTCCGCCATGCCCAGTTCTGAATCCTTAGAAAATTTTGCTAAGACTGGTTCTACCTTAGCTATTCATTTGTCGGTGCATGCTATCGACGATGTGGTGGCGCGATTAACGCCGTTCTACGGAGATTGCTGCCCTGTTGCGGTGGTATTTAGGGCAAGTCATTCGGATGAAAAAATACTGCGGGCTAGTTTGTCTAACATCGCTAAAGAAGTGGAAACACTCAGTGAAAAACGTTCTGCCTTAATTCTAGTCGGGCCGGCATTGGGGGAGTCAGACTTTAAAAATAGCGCGCTTTATAGTGGAGAGCACCAGCGCCTATTTCGCGCCTAGTATTACGTGTTTAAATCAATTTTAAGTTGCTCTATGTCGAGTCTGGCAATGCAGTCACTGAGTGACTCGTCATCGCGGCGAGCTTGTTCTAGCGTGTTTGATAGTGTTGAGAGACGCATTACTAACTCTTCTGTAGACAGATTTTGCGCGACTCGTCTGTTTTCATTTAGCGGTGTGGCGCGATCCTTCACAATCACATCAAACTTACCCTGTTGGGCCACTATTGTTATCGGACTAGCCTGCGGATTTGCGCAGCCTTTTGGGCAGCCGGAAAAATGAGTACGTAGCTCGCCGTCAAATAAATCGGGAATGTGTTCTACCAGTGTTAGGGCAAGAGAGCGTGTTGCGGTACTACCAGATAAGCATGCGGGTGCGCCGGGGCAGGCGACTAAAGATAATCGAGAATCGCTGTCAGTGACAATCATGCCCAGGGCTTTCAAGGGCGCTGATAAGTCGCTGCGGCCACCGGGTATGAGTATCACTTTCTCTGGACTCACCCTGAATTCATTGTGGCCGTGGGCTGCCGCGAGCCGGGCTAGGCCTCGGGTGGTATCACTACTCATTACTCCGAATGGCGGCGCAAAGCCAAACCAGCCAGCTTGTTGGCCGAGTAGCTTGGTGCTAGTGGGTTCGGTGTTTGTGAGCTGAGCCTCTATTAGCATATCTCTTACGATGGCCTTAAATAAGGCGAGGGTATCATCGTTTAGCAGTTGCTTTATCCGAGTCGCTTTATCTTTGCGTTGCTCATTAATGCTAAGAAATTCTTTGGCCAATATAACAATGGCATCAACACAATGCTGAACTTGGCAATAGCCCAATAGCACTGACGATTGACGGCTTCCTGCCAAGGCGATGCGATACGCTATGCCCTTTGCAGAGCTAATCGCGTCCACGCGAATATCGGCGTTTTTATAGGCTAAATCTCCACCGCCACCATCTATACAAATTAAGAACTTACTCGGTAATTGCCATAACGCTGGGGTGGTACTTAGCTGAGTGTCGAGCTGTTGGGCTATGGCATAGGGGTCATGTAGCGCCTTGGGATCGATGTCAGCAGCAACCGAACAGATAACATGTCGAGCGGCTTCAGCTGCTGCGGTTTCTCTAGCAAGGCCGGCGGCGACGAGCTTGCGGGTAAACAATAATTCACTTTGCGCAGAAAACCCGCGTACTTGCAGCTTGCCGCGACTGGTTATTTCCAGCGTCGGCGCGCCCAACTCCTCAGCCCAATCAGCGAGATTGATCAGTTGCCCCGCATCTAAGCGACCGCCAAGTAAATTGACTCTGCTTAATAGGCCGTCGCCACTTTCCATAGGTGTGCCGGCGCTAGGGCAATGTCCGCGGCGAAAGGGTGAAGGGGGGATTTGAGGCATGGTGGTTACAGCTTATTACGGAGCGTATAGCTTAAACCTAGTGATCGTGTGTTAGTAGTTTTAAGAGCGCTTTTTACTTTAGAGGTATTAAATGCGTTTTATTCTTGTACTGAATTCGCAGTGATGACTTTACTTGTCGTGTCCGTCTCTGAGCGAAAAGCAAAGTTATAGATTGGTGCCGAAGGGGTGGCTTGCTTCGTTTTGCTCGCAGACGTTTTTACCGCAAAGTCGGTGCTGACCGGTGGCGAGTACGACGATGAGCCGATTAATATACGCCACTTTTCCCGCCAGCTTGGGTTCTGTAATAGCTCATCACTAAGTTGTGCGACTCCCGCCAGGGTAAGGCGCAGCGGATTCATGTGTAGCTCTGGCTGACCACTTAGCCCTGCCCGTGGTGTTTTCGCGCTAAGGGGGCAGTAGGTGCCGAAAATAATATCCCATATAAATAGCGGTCCGCCGCCTATGTTCACCAAGTTGACCGCGCCACTGCGGCCGCAGTGCTCGGGTTCAGATGAGTGGTGCATATAGTGGTAAACGCCGCCGCCAGATATAAAACTCATCCATCTAATGAGGCGACTGCGTGAGGCGATTCGATACAGGGCTGTTTGATGGCCGAAGATTTCAGGGATCAAAATCAGGCAGTTATAAATAATAACTTCGGTGTACAGCGGTTCACTGCTAAAGAGTTTGGTGCAGGCGCCAAACACCAAGTTGTAAGGCAGTATTAAGAAGATAAATAAAGGCAGTGCGGTGAACACGGCCATTGTAGTTGACTGGATCAGGGCCGGGGTCATGTGGTGGGGACGATGAAACAATAGCCACAAAAAGCGTTGGGTATGCCCTAGACGATGAAACCAATAATGAAAAAATCCGCTGATAACAGCAATGATGAATACGGCAAGTGGGGCTGGCGCGTCCACCAAGGTGGGAACGTAGTCTAGCACTAGCTGATTTGCCAACCGGACATTGTGCTCAATCCAGTGCCAGCCGAGGTCAAAATCTAAACCGGACAATAAGAATAAGCCTCCCAGTACGAATAGCAAGATTGGTATGACGAGCGTGCTTAGTAAATTAGTTAGGAAAAAGACGACAATCCACTTAATCGGATACGGTTGGCCTTCTTCGCGCTCGAATAGGAAGTATCCACTAAGCATGGCAACGAGTCTGAATAGAATGGTAAAGCTGAGCAGTGTTATTAGCCCATACCAGAGCGCAGGCTTCTGTGAGTGTAATTCACTTAGGCTGTCGAGCAGGGGTTGAAAACTAACTTTGTCGCCAAGGCCGGGGCCAAGGTAGGCGCCAAGATGTATGAGCTGTAAGAAGCCGATGCTGTAACCAAGAATGAAAAGAACGATTAACGCACTCGCAATTTTCCGGTAGCGCTCGCCAATGTCGGGCACTTCGGAGTTAAAGGCAAAATGTAAAAGCTTCTTCATCGCTTTTCCGTGTGCGGGAGTGTTCTAGCGTTTGGTATTGTCTATGTTGGGAGCTCGTGTTGTCACAATACATTATAAATGAGTATTAGTGAGGTTTTGTTACTGATTTTGCGAACTGCCTCAAACAAGTGGCTTCTGGCATTGTTACTTGCTTCTACGCGGTTGCACTTTTAATCTGCATATATTGAGTTGATGGGATCTGAGTTTATGTTGGTAGCTGGTGTTTTAGAAACGCTCTTGCCTGATGTGCATCGCATTGTGGCCCCGAACCCAAGTGTATTGACGGGGCCGGGCACCAATACCTATTTATTGGGAAGTAAACGAATTACGGTATTAGATCCTGGTCCCGATATGCCCGAGCACATTGCGGCTATAGAAGCGGGTATTGCGCAGCTGGGTGGCGAGTTGGAGCGGATAGTGACTACTCACACTCATCCAGATCATTCGCCAGGCGCCGCAGCCCTGCAGGCGCGTTATAGCGTGCCGGTAATGGGTGCAGAGATCGTTGATGATGGCTATCAAGACACCAGTTTTGCGCCTACTGGCTCAGTTGCCCATGACGAGTGTTTTGACGTTGATGGCAGTGTGCTCAGGGCTATTTATACGCCGGGGCATGTCGGCAATCACTTTTGCTTTTTACATGAAGCCACCGGTACGGTATTTACCGGCGATCACATTATGCAAGGTTCGACGGTGGTCATTATTCCACCGGCGGGTGACATGGCAGATTACGTGGCGTCGCTGCGTTTATTGCTCGATTACCCTTTGCAATACCTTGCGCCGGGCCATGGCACCTTAATTGATACGCCAAGGCAGGAGGTGGAGCATTTAATTGCTCACCGGCAGTCTAGAGAGGACAAAATTTATGCCGCCTTGCAGCAAATTAAAGAGGGCGACCTCGACGAATTGGTCGTAGTGGCCTATCAGGATGTTGATGCCTCTATTCACCCGATTGCAAAGTTGTCACTTTGGGCGCATCTACTAAAATTAGAAAAGGAATTGCGTGCTCGCCAGCAAGATGGTCGGTGGGAGCTTCTTGCTTAGCGCGTAAACCTGTTTAAAAACCTGCGGGGGAGTTTGTATGCAGATTGGCATTCCCAAAGAAATTAAAGCGCAGGAATATCGAGTGGGTTTAATCCCCTCTGCGGTTGCGGATTTGGTGTCAGCGGGGCACAAGGTGTTGATCGAGCGCGAGGCTGGCCTTGGCTCAGGTTATAGCGATGATGAATATCTCGCTGCCGGTGCTCAAATATCCGCGTCGGCTAATGCCTTATATCGCGATGCCGAGTTAATTGTAAAAGTAAAAGAACCTCAGGCAATTGAGGTTTCTTTACTACGCCCTCAGCATCGCTTGTTCTGCTATCTGCACCTCGCCCCAGATCCTATATTGACCGACGGACTCATCGCCAGCGGTGCCTTATGCGTCGCCTACGAAACCATCACTGACCAACACGGCCGCCTTCCCCTATTAAAACCCATGAGTGAAATTGCAGGACGTTTAAGTGTGCAGGCGGGCGCGCATTGTTTGGAGAAGGCGCAGGGCGGCTCAGGGGTGTTATTGGGCGGTGTGTCTGGATTGGAACCTGGTCACGTATTGATATTTGGCGGCGGTGTTGTCGGTAGCAATGCGGCAGATGTGGCGCTGGGTATGGGCGCAAAAGTGACGATGATTGAGCCCTTTGATCAACGGCGTGCACTATTGCGTGAACAATTTAAGTCCTCACGTTTCTCTGTGCGCGACGCAGAAAACTTAGACTTACGGGCCTTGTTGAGTGAAACCGATATGGTGGTGGGTGCGGCTTTGGTGCCAGGTGCTGCCGCGCCTAAATTATTGTGTAAAGAAGACTTGTCGGCCTTAGCACCCGGCTCAGTATTAGTCGACGTGGCGGTGGATCAGGGCGGCTGCTTTGAGACCACCAAACCGACGACACATCTTGAGCCCACATTTTTGCTGGATGGCATTGTTCATTACTGTGTTGCCAATATTCCGAGTGCCGTCGCCAGAACGGCTAGCCAAGCCTTAAGCCAGTCCACTTTGCCTTATGTGCACTTACTAGCAAGCCAAAATTTAAAACAAGAATGTTTGAATAATGCGGGTTTGGCTGCGGGTATAAGTGTTGCGAGCGGCGAGCTAACTTGCGCTGCGGTTGCCGGTGCGCAAGGCAGGGAATATAAAACCTGGGAGCAGGTGCTTTAACCCGGCCTCAGCATAACTACTGCGCTCGTCACATTATGCTGAGGTCTCTCAACATTATTTTACTTCTATAAAATCCAGTATTTTAGATTTGTCAGCAGCGATATCGCGATAGGAATCTAAGCGAATAGCGGTGTCGTATTTATCACCTTGCGAGGCAAAACAGGCGTTACGTGGCGGACCGCTTAAAGCTGCGGGGCCATTAAAATGGTGGCGCTGCTCCACACGCTGGGCGACCGCTACCTGCAATGTTCGCTGGATTAAATAAGCATATTCAATTTTTTCATCGTGCAGGGTTTCCATAGACCAGCGCGTAAAGCCTTTGCTCAAACTCACGCCCTGATACTCTATGGGGCTGATGATCTCGTTCTGAGCGTTAAAGATCGGTGCGCTCACCGTGTTGCCGTTGATATCAATGCGAGCATGGACTGCGTCGTTGTTTAATTCAGAAATAATAATGTCATAGCGGCGGTCGGCCCGCCCGTGCGCCGCATGTACGATGGCAATACTAAGCATATTAAACATATGGCTGCAGTGGATGTTGGCGCTTTGGTATTGGGCGGCGGCCAGAATGTTTTTACTCAAGGGGCAGCCGACGAGGGTTTGTAATTGCTGTTCGGCGCCAATGCAGCTGCTGACGGGGTGGCGCACCCACTCAGCTTCAATGGCAGTTATCTTATGGCTGTCATGAGAGAAGCTGATTTTAAATGCATGAGCAAGATCTTCCATAGCAAAATTAACGGTATTGCCATGGCTGTTAATCGCCAGCGCGCGGACAAATTCGCCATGCCAGAATTCGCGTTGTATCGATGGATTTTCCATAAGAAGCTACCTGCGAACAGCAGTAGTGCTTGTTCAGCTCTACTTGATAAGTAAGCTAGCGTAACAAATGTGCAGAGGTTTTTCAGCTAATTACTGATGGCGGTAACATTTTGCGTTGTGAATACATAAGGAAAGGTAGCGACGGTAAGCAGATTTGCCCACCGTCGCAGAGGGATGAGATTAATTATTTCTTAAAAAACTGATTAAATAATTGCTTAGCGGCTTCGCCATTTTCACCGCCCATTTTTTTCTCGATGAGTTCTTTAGCTTTTTCATCAATTTTATCCTTGGCTTTTTCTTTAGCGATATCTTCTATCACTCTAAAGTCTGGCAGGCAGCTTGTGGCACCGACTTTGTCGAAGGCAGCCTTACAGCGAATTGGTATATCGCGGTTTAGCAATTTGTCGTTATTGATTTTACAGGCCATCTCATTTTGGTCTGCTTGCGCTAGGCGCGTGTTAATCACTACGTCAAAAGTGTCGTCATTTAAATTAATTTTGCCATTGCCGCTAAGTCCAAGTTTGGTCACGCCAGATTTTAAAGTTTCAATCTTGGCAATGCCGTCCTTGATCACAATTTTAGTGCTGGTGTCTTTCAGGTCGCTATACAGCGGCCAGTTTGTGGCATCGAAGGTTTCTTGCTGAAACCTCGCAACGAGCTGACAGAATGCCTTTTCAATATTCATATTGCTAAGGCGAAGCTGCTGCGCAGTTAAGTCGATATTGCCGTCTAAGTGCTTTTTCAAGCCGGCCACACTGGTGCCGCTGGTGCTTAAATTAAAGCTTACATCGCTAATACCGGATAACTCTTCAATTGCGGCGGCGTCTTTTAATACTTTGCCCAGTGGCAGTTGTTTGCTGCTGCCTTTGAGTAGCATTTTGGCAGCGCTTGGGCGGCTATCAAGTTGGGCGTCTAAGGTGAAGGGACTGTCGTAAACCATGCCGCTAAGTGGGCTTACTGAGCTAACACCGTTTTTCGCATTTAGTTGCAGCAGTATATTTTTGAAAGGCAGCTGGTTCGCTGTCATTTCACCTATTTGTAGTTTGGCGTCAACATCTAATTTATTAAGCATGTCCCTTGGTAGCGGAATTTCCGCATCCGCATTGGTCGCCTGAGCTGCTGGGGTTTCCGCCTGCTCTTTTTCTGCTGCTTTACTGTCTTTGGGTGGCGTTGGTGGCAGGTAGTGATCGACATTGATTTTATCGATATTCACCGCGAGCTTGACGGCTTGGTTTTTATCAAGATCGACGCTGGCATTACCCGTAATAGTGCTGTCATCTAAGGTGGTGCGCAGCTCAGAAATTACAATACGCTTGTCGCTACCTTTTACGGAAATTGCAGTGCCAACCTTGCTGAGCGCCGTTGGCTCAGCCATGACCGGCAGCTCAATACCTAGGGTGTTGGCAATTTTGCGCAGATTGGTTGGGGCTAAATTTAGTTTAGCTTGGTAGTCCAGTGGGCTTAAGGTCGCATTGGCATCACCCGTTAGCGAGATGGTTTCGTCGCCGACGCTTGTTTTTAAGGCAATGTCCTTGGCCTTAATAACGTTTAATTTTTTATCGATACTTAATGTGCTAACTAGGCTTAAATTTGTGTCGAGGGGCTTTTGAGTTGCCGTGCTGTATTTCACATCGCCGCTAACTTTAATTGGACTGGCTTCGCCGCCGGGTGTGAGGCCGCCATCAACGTTAAGTGATGTAATGTCGATGATAGTGCCGTCTTTGGCTGCATAACGCAGGCTAGTGTCGTTAATACTGAGTTTGGGTACGGTCCAGACCAAGGCGTCGGCCATATCAACCTCGGCGTCTAGCGCTAATTCTGCCTTCGCCGAAACGCTGCCAAGCTCATTCTTCTGTTCAATGCTCAGTACAAGCTGACCGTCGCCAATCACGAAATGATTAATTTCGCTGTTGACTGTGATATTGCTGCTGAGATGAACCTTGCCATTCACAGATTGGGTTTTGTCTTCAAAAGTAATTTCGCTGTCAAACGTTAGCGGGAAGGCTTTGTTATCGAGCTGAATATCTTCGCCGACCAGTGATAAGCCTTTCAGCTCAATATACTGGCCGGTTTTTTTGTCGGTGTAGCTAATGTCGGTATCACTTAGTTCTAGCTTGGCGATGGCGAGTTGCATTGCTTTTTTCTCGCCCGAATCCGCAGGTTTTTCTGGCTCGCTGGCAGGCTTAGTTTCATCTTGCTTGCCGATTTTTGTCCAGTTGCCGACGCCGTTTTCGTCAACAATGAGTGATGCTTTCACGCCAGCTAGACTAATGCCTTGCACCACAATGTCCTTCTTCAATAAGGGCATGAGGGCAACGGATAACTGCGCCTTATCAAAGCGCATCATTTCGGCTTCGTTCTCAGGGGCGACGCTGGCGCCGTTAATGACAATTTGAATATTGGGGAAGACCTGCCACGCTAAGTCACCTTCTAGCTGAAGCGTTAGGCCCTGTTCGGCGGCGAGTTTTTCAATGTCGTCTTTGAAGATATTTGGATCTATCCAGAATGCCAGTGATGCCGCAGCGAGCACAGCAATAAGAACAACACTGACAATGGTGATGATGAGATACTTTACGGCACGGCCCATTGTCTTCTCCAAGGTATTAAATTGCATTCCATTAGCGCAAGCTGGCTAAGGCAGAATTTACGGTATTTCGATTATAGTAGTTTGACAGGTTTCTGGTGCTTAGTTCGTTGCCTCGTTAAAACTTACTCTGTCTCCGCCAAAGCAGCAAGAATCGGGTGGTATTGAATTTAGCTAAGCGGCAGAATTTAGTAAAAGAACATGCATTGGGTCATCTATGAGCGCAGAAAAAGAGCAGCATGCCAATTACCAGCGGGTTGCCAGTGCAATCCGCTATTTAAGCGACAAGCAGCTTACGCAGCCAAGCTTGGCTGAGTTAGCCGCTCATGTGGGTGTTAGTGAATTCCATTTGCAGCGCATTTTTACTGAATGGGCTGGCGTGTCTCCCAAGCAATTTCTGCAGTTTCTCACCAAAGAGAATGCCAAGCGTTTGCTGCGCAGCAGCTCGGTTATGGACAGTGCACTTGCCTGCGGCCTGAGTGGCAGCGGCCGCTTGCATGATTTAATGATTAAGGCTGAGCGAGTCACACCGGGCGAGTACCGCAACATGGGTGCGGGTCTGCAAATTCACTACGGCAGTTGTCCCTCGCCCTATGGTTTGTGTTTTATTGCTGCGAATCATCGCGGCATATGCAAAATAGCGTTTTTTGATGAGCAAGAAACTGAGGCGAATTTGCTTGCGGAATTGCAGGCCGAGTGGGCCGCAGCGGAACTAATACGGGATGATCAGCGGGCAGCGTCTCTTTACGCTAGTGCGTTTGCTGGGAAGCCTGATTCGGCGGAGGAGCCGATCACGCTGCTGCTAAAAGGCACAGAGTTTCAGATGAAGGTCTGGGAGGCTTTGCTTACCATCCCTTTTGGTGAGGTTTGCTCCTATCAACAGCTCGCGGAATCTATGGGCTCGCCGTCGTCGACGCGGGCTGTGGCCTCGGCTATCGCCCGTAATAACATCGCGTATTTGATTCCCTGTCATCGAGTTATTCGCGGCACAGGTGAGTTTAGCCAGTATCGCTGGGGCGCAGAGCGTAAGCAGGCGATGTTGTTGCAGGAGCATAGTGTTGGTAGTTAAGGGCGTAAGTTTTCGTAACGCGTAATTATTAATATAAAATTATACGCATTTCGCTTGTTGTGTTGTCTGTGAGCTTCTAAACTTAGCGCTGTTGATAAAAGCCCCAACAGGATCACCTGCGCTATGTTATTGGAACCGTCTTCCTCATTTCCCGATATGCCCCTCACCTTGCCTCGCCTGTTTGGCTGGGCCGCCCAGCAATTTGCTAAAAAGACGGCTATTCGAGAGTTGGGGCGAGAGATTTCCTATATCCAGCTAAACGAGCTACGCCGGCAAGCTGCAAGGTCTTTTTATGCGTTGGGCGTAAGCCACGGTGATCGCGTGGCGATTTGGGCGCCCAATATGGCCGAGTGGATAGTGGCCGCGGCGGGGCTGCAATCGGTAGGCGCGATATTGGTGCCCTTAAATACCCGTTTACAAGCCAATGAAGCCGCCGATATTTTACGCCGAGCCGGTGTGAAGGTTTTGCTGGCCACGGCTGAACTTGAAAACACCGCGCCCTCATTAAGCGCCGACGTATCCACCTTAAGCCACTGTATTTTACTGCCGCAGGCAAACGTAGCTGTAGCCGATGAAGCGCGAAGCTGGGAGAGTTTCCTTAGTCATGGCGAGCAAGTCGATGATGCCAAGTTCATCGCCATCGAGAGAGCGGTGAACCCCCACGACAGCGCCGACATGTTATTTACCTCTGGCACCACCGGTAAAGCAAAGGGCGTGTTGTGTAGTCACGAACAAAACATTCGGGTATTTCAGAGCTGGAGCGCCACGGTGGGGCTGCGCAGCGATGATAATTATTTGATTATAAATCCCTTCTTTCATTCCTTTGGTTACAAGGCGGGCTGGTTGGCGGCAATCATTTGTGGCGCGACTATTTTGCCCATGGCGAAGTTCGATAAAACCTCGGTGATGGAAGCGATTGAGCGCGATAAAGTCACCATGCTGCCCGGCGCACCGTCTTTATACGAAATGCTATTGGCTGATGACAGCCGCCGTAATTATGATCTTTCGAGCTTGCGCTTAGGCGTGACGGGCGCGGCGTCGGTGCCGGTTCAGCTGGTGCGCGATATGCGCAGCGAACTGGGTTTTGAAACCGTAGTGACCGCCTACGGTCTGACCGAATCGACCGGTGTAGTCACGATTTGTCGTCCTGACGATGACGCAGAAACCATCGCCTCTACCTCTGGCCGTGCCATCGATGGCGTAGACGTGAAATGCGCAGACCCAACAAGCGGTGCAGAGGTTGAGCGCGGCACCGAAGGCGAAGTGTGGGTGCGTGGCTATAACGTGATGCAGGGTTATTTCGATATGCCAGAGGCGACTGCCGAGGCCATAAGCGCAGACGGCTGGTTAAAAACCGGTGATATTGGTGTGATGGATGCGCTCGGTTATCTTAAAATCACCGACCGCTTGAAAGACATGTACATCATGAACGGCGAAAATGTGTACCCCGCCGAAATTGAAAAAGCGCTCTACGGCTTAGCCGGCGTTGCGCAGGTGGCCGTCATTGGCGTAGCTAAGGCGCCGCAGGGTGAAGTGGGTATGGCCTTTGTGGTGAACAAACCTGACAGCGAACTTAGCGCCGCAGATGTGCGTGATTTTTGTGCCGCTCAATTAGCATCGTATAAAGTGCCTTTTTATGTGGAATTTGTTGATGCCTTGCCGCTAAACGCCTCTGGCAAAGTATTAAAAACCGAGCTTAAAACCATCGCCACGCAAAAACGTAATGCGAGCTAAGATCAGCGCACCGCGAAACAGCGCCGGAGTAAGACATGACAGAATTTAGTGACGGCGAGCATTTACGCCCTGCGCCGTCTCAACAGATGGATGAGGTCGATCATCGCATAGTCGCGCATTTACGCCGCGATGGTCGTATGCCCTATAAAACCTTGGCTAATGAGTTGAGCCTAACCGAAGCCACGGTTCGCGCACGAGTTCGCCGCTTGGAAGAGGGCGATAGCCTGCGGGTGGTCGCCGTAACTGATTATGAAGCGGTTGGCTACACCATGATGTTGGCGGTGGGTATTCAGGTAGAGGGGCGACCTGCAGATGTGGTGGCGGACGATCTCGCTAAGTTCGACGAAGTCTTCTCGGTGTGTCAGGTAGTGGGTACGCTAGATATAGAAACCTTGGCGGTCGCCCGTGATCAAGAGCATTTATCTGAGCTACTCGCACGCTTGGGCAGTGTGCCGGGAGTGAGAAAATTAGAGCCGTCCATCGCACTAGATGTACTTAAAAATCAGTCTAACTGGGTGCCTTTTGGGCACGGCGTATAAGGAATACCGCAGTGGCAAAAAAGCAGTTAGACGAGCAAGACCGCAAAATATTAGATGGCTTGGCCAAAGATGCGCGTATAAGTAATCGCAAAATTGCAGCGGATCTCGGTATTACCGAAGGCACCGTGCGCAGCCGTATAAAGCGTATGGAAAGCGAAGGGCAGGTGCGTATTACCGCCATGACCAATATCGCCCGTCTGCGCAATCCCACCCTTGCTTATATTTGGGTTGAGGTGGAGCGCAGTGCCCAGTGTGACGACGTTGCCCAAAAACTTGCCGAGGTGCCTGAGATTGGCTTCGTCGGCAAAATGCTGGGCCGTTTCGATATTCTCGCCATCACCCTAGTGCAAGACAATGCCGAGCTGGCGCGATTCTTACACAGCAAAATTACCGGTTTGGCAGGGGTGCGTCGCACCGAATGTTCGCTGGGTGTTAATTTTGTGAAGCACGACTATCGCATGAGTCGTATTGTTGATGTTTAACTGCTACCGTTAAAAAAATAATAATGAGTACGAACTGGGGCTAGCTATGAATCCAATAAAAATGCGGCGTGTCGCTAAGCTTATAGCTTTGGCGATAAGTGTTTTGTGCCTGTCTAGTTGCGGCGGTAGCAGTAGTTCAGGCTCTGGGGCTGGCGGTGGCGTTAGTGAGCCCAGCAACGATCGCTTAGAGCCGGGCTTGCAAGGTCAAATCCCATTGGCAGAGCAGTTGAATGGTAATGCAGCCGAGGGCTACCGAAAAGGCCTGCGCCTAGTGGGCGAGAACACGATCTTAGACCGTGGCGCAAATTTCTCTATGGCGTGGCTTGATGATTGCGCCTATATAACGACCACCTCACCTGGGCAAATTTTTGGCCCTGCGTCCTCTCCCTATATCGACCCACAATACAGCGCCCTTAACGGTATGGCGGTGATCGACGCCTCAGACCCTGAAAACCCAGAGCTAATCGATATATTACAAAGCCCCGCCATGATCGCCCCGCATGAATCCATACAGGCAAACCAAGCGCGGCATATTATTGTTGCAACGCGGGGCGGCGGCACAGCGCTCGACGTTTATGAAGCTATAGATTGTCGCAAGCCGATATTAAAAGCGTCGGTGAATATAGGTATCGGGATCACACTGCCTCCACTTCCTGATCTACCCGGTGGCATTGGTAGTATCGATCAGGGCTTGGCATTCATGGGTCACGCCATGTGCATTACTGACGATGGTTTAACGGCCTACGCCACCAGTTCTGCGCAAAGCAATGCGGTTATCGATTTGACCGACCTAGAAGACCCCAAGTTGATTCAGCTGTACTCGCCAGCCTCGCATGATTGCGGCTTAAATCCTGAAGGCACTCGCTTATACCAAGCCAATTTTGGTTTTGTGTCGCTGGGGCTGGGCTTGCCCAATGGTCCGGCGGTGGGGCAGAACGGTTTGATGATATTGGATGTTAGCGGTTTCCAAGATCGCAGCACGCCACCATCACCCTTTCTTTTTGGTACCCAGCCTCCCTTGATTGGTTTTTTAGGGTGGAGCAATTTGATGGATGGCGAAGCGCCAACCGCCGGTTCTCATACTGCGCGCTGGTTTAAAAATGGCGGTCGCACCTACGTTTACTCAAGTGATGAATGGCCGACGGCAGGTGTTTGTCCGTGGGCGCACAGCCGTATCATTGATATTACCGATGAGGCAAATCCGGTCTTAGCGTCTGATATTGTTCTCGATGTAAATAAACTAGAAAACTGTGCGCAGACCGAAATCGATATTGCCAATTACTCCGCTCATTACGTTGGATTTGACGATGTTAATAACGCCACAATCTTATTCATGAGTTATTACACCGGTGGTCTGCGGGTTTGGGATATTCACGATCCGGCCAACCCGTTTGAGATTGCCTATTGGCATCCGGCGCCTAATCCAGATGTTCCCACGGTGTTGCTGTCGGAAGGCTTTGGTAGCTCCGCTGATCGTTGGGACGCAGTTGCGACCTATATTCGTTATCGTCCGGAAACAGGTCATATCTGGATAGCGGGTTACAGCGCGGGATTTCAAATTTTAGAATTCACCCGCAGTGCTGGGTCAACTGTGCCCAAACCTACAGGGCAATAGCGTGTGTAGCAGCAGCTATGCTGTGTAAGCCCAGTATGAAAAAATCGCTAGCTCAGATTTTTCTTGCACTGGGTTTACTTGGTCTTGCACTGCCGAGCTGGGCCCATTCCTTTGGTACGCTTTATACCTTACCCGTGCCTTTCTGGTTGTATGCTTGGGGCTGCTCTGCGGCCTTAATACTTTCATTCTTGCTGGTGGCTTTGCTTGCGAGACAACCCAGAAATGAACAGCCAGATTCTCAGTTAGAACCGAGCGATTATTCTAAAGTCCTGTTTGAATTGCCGCCCAGCGTCGTTTTCATTTTTCGTGTTTTAAGTTTATGTGTCTTGCTGCTATGTATTGCCAGTGGCCTGTGGGGCACCGCGAACGCGTATATGAATTTTAATATGACCTTTTTTTGGATCATATTTGTTTTAGGTTTTAGCTATTTTAGTGTTTTTGTGGGTGATCTATATCCACTTATAAATCCTTGGCAAACCTTGGTTTGCATAATGGCTCGCTGTTTTAAAATTGATTTTTCTGGCCGCATTAGTTGCTCGCGAAACTTGGCCTACTGGCCAGCACTAATCTTGTATATGGGGTTTATCTGGTTTGAACTATTTGCTGAGAGCGGCCCCAGAGAGCTAGCCTACGGTATGATGGCTTACGGCCTGCTAAACATTGTGGCGGCGTGGTTGCTCGGTAGCAAAGTGTGGTTTAAGCAGGGTGAGCTTTTTGGTGTGTTGTTTTCGCTAATATCTAAAATTGCGCCTATCTCAATTCATCTCAATGCGGCAAAGAGTCAGCGTCATAACGTCATTATCAGGCCCCCGTTTTCAGGTCTTCAGCGCGGCCAACCATCCTCAATGAGTGAAGTGTTGTTCGTGTTGTTTCTACTCTCTTCAACCGCATTTGATGGCTTGCATCAGACCAATATATGGGCAACATTTTATTGGCAAGACCTTGCGGGCATATATCGAGAAATTAACAGCCAAAATATAGTTCAGGCTTATCCCGTACTAAAAATAATACATAGGATCTTTGAAAGCAGTGTGTTGTTTTTGTCTCCGCTGTTTTATCTTGCGGTATTGTATATTTTCTTGGCGCTGGTGCGGCGGCTGACAAAATTTCAGGCGTCCTTACGGGTCTTGGCGCTACGATTTTGTTATTCATTACTACCCATCGTATTGGTATACCACATTACTCATTACTACACCTTGGTGAGTAGTCAGGGGGTGATGATCCTGCGGCTTGTGTCAGACCCATTCGGCTTTGGGTGGAATGTGTTTGGCACTGCACATTGGCGCCCCACGTCGGTGGCACCGAATATGGACTGGGTTTGGCATATACAGGTTGGGCTAATATTGTTTGGTCATGTGGTGAGTGTTTACTTGGCGCACAAAGAGGCACAAATGCTATTTCCACAGCGCCGGCAAGCGGCGCTGAGTCAATTACCGATGTTAGTGCTGATGGTCATCTTTACCTGTTTTGGTCTGTGGATACTGGCGCAGCCGATTACTGCGACGCGATTGTAGTGAGCTTTAGGTTGTATTGATTCAACTAAGATTTGGCAGCTTGTTTACACAGAAGATGATCGAGTTGTCATTGGTGGTCAGTAGTTGGCGTTAGCTGTTCTCGCCGATTAAAACGTCGTGAACAGTAGCGTCATTCCCATTAACTCCTCGGTGGATAACTTAACTCATTGAAATTTATAAAAAACGCGATATGATCAAGGGAAAGGAATGTTTGGCAGAAATAAAGGGAAGTAGTCTTCGTTTGACCGGCGCTTGCTAATGGCGATGCCGCTACATCATGGAATTCCCTATAATTTTTCAATCAACATAAAAGCCACTTCCGTGATCAGGGGGCCAAAGTGATATATGGCCTGAGTCGTTATAACAAACTGTTATATTTTTAGTTATAGCTCGCAGGAGGCCCATTGGCTATTACAAATAAATCGATAAAATTACTATGGTCAAATGCAGCCGGAATATGTTCCTTTTCAGATTGTACAGAAAAGCTTTCAGTAGAGCAGGCAGCAGGGGTTGCCCCCTATACGTTGGGAGAAATGGCTCATATAAAAGGAAACAAGCCAGGCTCAAATAGATATGACCAATCACAATCAAATACTGAACGGGATAGTTATGAGAACTTAATACTATTATGTCCTACTCATCACACATTGATTGATAAAGAAGAAAATGAAGCTGAATATCCCGTAGGTCTTCTCCATGATATGAAAAATGTACACGAGAGCTTTATTTCAAATAGGCTTGGTGTAGAAAAATTTGAAAATACGGATCAGTTAAAAGATAAAATATCTATTTATATGTCTGAAAATCATCAAGCATGGGAGCAATATGGTCCACTGTCTGATAACGCCAGAAGAAACCCTAATAACGATCAAGTTCACGCTTTGTGGACCTCAGCTCGACTTTCTACAATTATTCCAAATAACCGTGAAGTGATAAAATTATTACAGGAAAATAGAGAGTTATTTTCTAGGCTTGAGCAACGGATTATTAGTAAATTTATAACACATGTAGAAAGCTATGAAGCATGGGTAAATGATGAAATTCCGTATCAAGCAGTTTTACGTTTTCCTACAGATTTTGAAGAATTAGTTTTTGGAGAAGAAGATGCCAGCACATAACGATAATTTTCCATGGATGAGCTATTACGGAAACTATAATTTTTTTGAACAACGTATGCGTGAGCACTCAAAAGTAAACTCAATTGAGCGTATTAACCCTAGCGTTTATAGTCTTGAGCTAACTGATGGTCGAAGATTAAAAGTATTTATCTGTGAGTGCTACTCCTTTGATACTGCTGAATATGTAGAGTCATGTGAAAACTATGGGCCCTTACAAGCTGTAGTTATCAGTTCTAATTGGTGTGGTTATTCACTAGATGTTAAACGTAATTGTATGTCTGATCAGGTTGGTGTGTTTGATACCGCTGGATTCATGGCTGCTATAAACAGAAGGGAGTATTGGACTTACCTTACAGAGTATGAGCGTGAACGATTTCAAGAAAATGGTTGGCTTTGAAATTGACGATATCTGTATATGGTTATGGTTCATATTTTATAGGTAACAGTAAATATAAAGACATAGACATCTTAATTACTCATATTTCAACAGACTATAATTCTTGCCTAGAAGTAATCGCATTGAAAAAGTCTATAGTCAATGAAATAGAAGGAGCGGATGTTACTATTCTTTCTTGTGTCGCTGAATCAGAATTTAACTTTATCCAGCAGTCTAAAGCAGTATTGCTTTCTGAGTTTGTACAAAACCCAAACAAACTAATTTTAACAGAGTTATTTCAAAAAGTACGTGGGTATAAAAATATAACAAGGCATTTAAACGGAACTAAAATAGTGGGTTAGGTTTCGCTTCGCTACACATTTTAACCCACTATTTTATTCCGCTTAATGCGGCGTTATATGCAAGAAGCATCGAGATGAGTAGTTCTAAAGTGTTTAATAAAGTCGACGAAGACATTCAAAAATACGGATGGCACGTGTTATCTGTAGCATGTGAGGATACCCCTAGCTTTTCATATTCAATTGGCTTCGAAGATACTTTAGGCCACCCTGAAGTTATCATGTCTGGCTTGAGCACTGACCTTATGCACGAACTCTTGAACGACATCGGTGAATTGATCAAAAAAGGGATTTCTTTCAAGAGTGGAGAGTTGTCCAATGAGGTCGTTGATGGCTTCCCGGTTAAATTTATCAATGTCAGTGAAAGCGCCATGTCTGAATATCTCAGGGTTGCCGGGGGACATTACGGTGATAAGGGGTTCAGAGCACTTCAGTGCGTCTGGCCCGATAAAGAAGGCGTTTTCCAAAATAAAAGTAACCAAGATCAAGAGGTACTTGGGTAAATGCATATAACAATTTTAGGCAATCGGAAAACTTACTGCGCCTTCGGCTCCGTAATTTTCCGTTGCTAAAGGCGTTAGAGCGCATAGCATCATCGAAATCAATTCTAGAGTAGGGGAAGTTTATGAAAATATTTTTGAGTTGGTCTGGAGAAACCAGCCATAAGGTTGCTATCGCTTTTAGGGACTGGTTGCCACAAGTTATACAATCTTTGAATCCTTACGTATCCTCTGAAGATATAGATAAAGGTACGCGATGGAGCACTGATATTGCTAAAGAATTAGAAGAGTCGGCTTACGGTATTATTTTGGTTACTAGAGAAAATTTAGTCGCGCCGTGGGTACACTTTGAGGCAGGCGCGCTTTCTAAAATAATCGACAAGTCAAATGTTAGTCCATTTTTATTCGACGTTAAAAGATCTGACGTAAAAGGTCCACTTCTTCAGTTTCAATCAACTATTTTTGAAAAAGAAGACATATGTAAACTCCTTAAAAGCATCAATAAAAAAATAGAAGAAGATGAAAGGCTCGACGAAATTAAGCTGGAGCGAGCTTTCGGGGTTTGGTGGCAGGAGCTAGAAGAATCGTTAAAGAAAATACCTAACAGTACGAATCAGAGTGTAAATCCCACCGCGGACGAAACAGATACCAATAAAAAATCTGAAATATTAGAAGAATTGCTGCACCTTGTGCGAGACCAACATAAGATAATGAGTAATCCGGATCGTGTGCTACCACCCGAATATCTTGAGTTTGTACTAGATCGAAGTGGAGCAATGCGCCGGAGGCCGGTTAATGAAAAAAGTTATCACATGATGCACCGTGATCTAATACGCATGAGAGAACTGATTTCTGACATCGACTGCTCTGAAGAGCAGAAGGATAGAATTGAGAGTCATTTTTCTAGATTGCACCGTCGATTCCATGAAGTTTTTGACGACGGGATGCGAGGTTCTCGTCGTTTATCAAAGGACATGTTCATTGATGAGAAGGAACTGCTCTAACAAAGCGTTGCACCGGACAAGCCGGTGAACGCGGCGTTAGAATAAAAAGGCACAGATTTATTTTTGATTAGTAGCTGTAATTAGTAATTAAAAGGAGGCAAGGATGCCCCGTCGAGCCAGAGTTATTGCCCTAGGGCTGCCGCACCATATTGTGCAGCGCGGCCACAATCGGCAAGTTGTTTTTGTTGATGACAGAGATTTCGATTATTACCTAAAAACCTTATCGAATGAAAATAAATCTGTCCCCCTTTTCTCATGCCCAAGGAATCTGACATTGTTTGAATGGTTGAAGTGTGGCTCGAAAAATAAAATTGCAAATGGGGTCATAATTGTCTAATTGGTGAACCCATTCGGTTTTCGGTTAGTAGCATTCGATTAGGGGAAATTTTAATAGACAGAATTTTCTTGCTGAGAGCATAATCGATACACTCACTACTCCTATAAAAGTTCGGTGATTCGTATGCATCGTAATATCAAAAGGGTGTTATCTGTGCTGTTCGCAGTACTGGCGATGAGTTTCTCAGGCATCGCCAGTGCGGTAACGTTAAGCTTTAGTGCGCCCGACGGGCGGGTGGAAGCGGGGAGTGGCATGAAGGCAACTCTTAGTCTGCCACTTCCAACCACCAAGCCGATTGAGCTGTCGGTCAAAAGTTCGCATCCCAGTGTTGCCACTGTCCCATCCAGGGTGACGATAGCGCAGCGCTCGAGTCGCGTTGCGTTCACGATCAACACCGCAAAGGGGCTATCATCTGATACCACGGTAACGATCACGGTGGATACCGTGCCGTCAAACCCGAAGGTGCCGCCGGTGAAGGGGACGTTAAGAGTCCTCCGGGAGGCGCAAGTGTCTTCCATCACCTTTGAGCCGGCACAGGTTACCTCGGGTCAAGCGGCGACTGGCAAAGTGGCGCTGTCGCGCGCGGCGGCAGTGGGTGGTGTGAGCGTACCGTTGCAGAGTCCCGACGCGTCGATCCTGCGACTGCCTGCCTCGGTCTCGGTCCCGGCAGGCTCGACTTTTACGAATTTCAAGGTAATCGCTCCGACAGTGACACAGCCGCGGAACATTGCTGTCCAGGCTCCGCTCGGTGGGATTGTCCCGTTCGGGGTTCTCCGAGTGGAACCGGCCCCGCTGGAAATCACCGCACTTATGTTGCCTGCTGAAGTTGTCTCAGAGGGACCGGCCGGACAGGGTCGGATTACGCTAAATCGTCCGGTCAATACGACTTTTAGCGATCCGATCACATTGAGTTCCGACAATGCCAATGTCACAGTGAATGCTTCCGTTGTGGGGCGCTCCGGTAATACCGTCATCACCTTTCCGATCACTGTGCGCAACATTCCGGCAGGCGCGCCGTCTGTGCCCTTCAAAATCAGAGCCAATCTGGGGACTTCCATAAAGAGTGCAACCTCGAATGCTGTCGGGCGCCAAGTCGTCGTTGACCGGATTGCGGTACCTCCGACGCAGTCGGTAGTCAGCGGGCAAGATCCGAAGGAGGGCCAAGTCTACCTCAATATTGCTTCGCTAGAGCCCATAGTGGTGCTTCTGACAAGTTCGAGTCCTAATCTTGAGGTGCCCGCAACGGTGAAGGTACCCGCCAACCAGATTATGGCTACCTTCCCTGTTATCGGAACGGGGCTGGCGACAGGCGCACCATCGGTGACTGCGGCGTTAGGTGCCCGCCTGGAAGGCGGCACCCAGCGAACCGTCAATGTGTCTGTTCGTTCGCCTGATGCGCTGGTTGCTCGTGTAGAAGCCCCGGCGACAATTCTGTCTGATGGGCCGCCGCAAAGTGGACGAGTGACCCTCGAAGGGCCAAGCCAGTCAGTTACTTCTGTAGCATTAAGGTCTAACTTCCAGCAGCTAAGTGTGCCGACATCAGTCGCTATTCCAGCTGGTCAGACGGTAGGTACATTTGCGCTGAGCGCTTCAGGTCTTGCGGAAGGGATGAGGCCTATTAGCGCCACGATTTCGGCTTCGACGCCTGTTCCGGGCAGTGCCGTCAGAACTGCGACTGTCAGCGTAACGGCTCCGCCGCCTTCTATTACGATTCGAGAGTTGACTTTCTCTCCAGCGGGGCCATTGAGTGCGCCGTCCTCGACCACGGGTACTGTTACCCTGAGTGCTCCCGCGCCTGCTGGTGGGACAAGCGTGTTTATTGGCGTGGTACAGGGGCATAGTTTCACAAGTGTCTCGCCCAACTCGGTTACTGTAGCGGCCGGTGCCACGACCGCGCGCTTTCAGGTTAATGTAACAACCGATATTCGTAGTGATGCATCCGGAACGCCAATGGACGCAGGGCTTGGCTGTATTTCCACAAGAATTGGTGCCCAGACCGGCGTGCGAGCTTGTATAAGCGTAGGTAAATAGTACTGAAGTCGCGCCCCAGCGCGACTTTCTTTGATCAAGACTGGTTGATCTGCAGAATGAAAATAAAGCTGTCCCCTTTTTACTTTAAAACACCATCCAAACAGGATTCCGCTCATCACCCAGTTCGCCTAAATACTGGCGTTCAATAAACTTACCTTGGTCATTCTTTAAAGGATCGGTTTCCACTTCGGCATATAGGGTGAACGGTACGCCGGGGTGCAGGCCAGCTTCGCCGAGATAAATTGCCGCTTCGTATTGGCGGTGTCCGCTGCTCATTGAGGAGGTGCCGTAGGCGTGCTTATAAATTCCCCAGTCGCTTATGGCGTATTTCTTCCAGCGTTCGTCGTTATTCTCGGGCGGGCTACCCGTCCAGCGGAAGTTGGTTTGGCGAATGCTGGTAACACCGCTTGCCCGACCAATATGTATGCGCTCATTGACTAGGTTGGGGTTAAGACCGGCGTGGAAATATACGCGTAATTGATCGTAGCCCTGTGGGCTTTTTTCTTGGGGTGTATCGCAGGCAATAAAAAGCCACTGGCCGTCTGTTTTAAGGTAAAGCGTGGTATTGGATTCTTCGTTAACGACAATGCGGGTGGCATCAGTCCATTCGTCGCTATCTATCACGCCATCTAAAGTCGCTTGGCGGTCGCTTTGTTTGATGGTGACAGGCGACGTACCTATTGGCGCAGTGCGCTGCATGGCGAGTTGGCTACGTGCAGTTTTGATTTTTCGTTCGATGTTACTGCTGTCGTAACTGCTGCTATTGGGCGAGCTTTTGTGGCGGATGTAAGCGGTATTGGAAAGCTTGGTGTTGTATAGCGAATCGAAGCTGTCTTCAGGTGAGAGCGTTGTGGTGTAAGTGCTGGTGTCGACGTGGCTTGGCAGTGACGCTGATTTAGGCCGCCCCTTGCTTGTCGGTAATTTTTGTTCATATTGGGCTGATTGGTTTGCGTCGCGTGGTGCTGGCGAGCTGTTATCGCTTAGGAAAAAATAATAAATCAAACCGCCGAAAATCAAGGCATCAATCAATAGAAACTTCACTAAAAAGGCTTTGCTGATCTTTGGTTTTGCTGGCTCGGCGTGGGTGGGCGAAAGGTCGTTAAAATAATGAGGCTTTTGGGTTTTGAGTGCCGCTAGCCTTTTATCAATTTCTGTCTTTGCGGTACGTAAGTCGCAGCCTGTGCCTTCTCTATAAAGTTTAATGGCGTCAATGGTTCTGCCTTTGACCAAGGCTTTTTCAATGTCGTAGGCTTGTAGCGATGTCAGTTCCATCTGGCAGTATTCCAAGGGTTTAGTATTTGGGGCCTCGCCGTAATATTAGCGCTTACACGGTAGTGCTGACGATAGGGTAGTCGCAGTGGACTGGGTTTTCATAGCTATTTGCACCGCACGGCGATTAACATTACGTTAGCGGTCACTAGCGACAATCTATCTATGGAGTCATTATGGAAAACACCCCGCAAGGTACAGATCAGCAGCTTGAGTATGCCGGATTTTGGGTTCGGGTGTTGGCATCAATCATTGATACCTTTCTTTTTGGTCTTCTGCTTCTGCCCTTGATTGCGCTCACTCTTGGCGACGCGCAATGGTCTAGCGTAGAGGGCGAGGGCATGCATATGTCGACTATGTCCTTTGAAACGCTGCAGGTGCCGGGTGGCTGGAATATCGTTATTAACTATATCTTGCCAGCCATCGTGGTTATGTTGTTTTGGGTCTATAAATCGGCAACCCCCGGTAAGCTGATTTTGAAGCTGGCGATTGTTGATGCCAAAACGGGCGAGAAACCCTCTGTCACCCAATGGATTGTGCGGTATTTGGGCTATTACCTGTCGGCAATGGTCTTGATGCTGGGCTTTGTGTGGGTGGGGCTAGATAGACGCAAGCAGGGCTTGCACGACAAAATTGCCGGAACGGTGGTGATTAGTAATAAAGGTAAAGAGCCGGTGCAGTTTAATAATTGAGGCTTGGTGTTGAGCGGCGGCGTATAGGTTTTGTCGGACGCGGGGGACGGATGTCTGACGTTAAAGGCATTCGCTGTCGCTCATCTGGATCCCCGATCGGGGTCGGGGATGACGGGGTGTGTTGGGGTGCCTCGGTTTTAGCTGAGTATGACAACGTGCAGTGGGAGTGTAGATATCTCGGTTTTGGCCGAGTGTGGCGAGGTGTGGTAGGGGGAGAGACGCCTCGGTTTTAGTCACGTATGGTCTGCAATTCCTACCATTAAGCCGTCATCCTCGACCCCGATCGAGGATCCATAGTCCTCGGGCTCTGGGCTGCTTCGGAATTCAACAATATCAAAGCCATTCGCTGTCGCTCACCTGGATACTCGGTCGTGGCCGAGTATGACGAGGTGTAGTGGGCGCTTGGTCGATGTAGGCTTTCGGGCTCTGTGCTGCTTCGGAGTTCAACAATATCAAAGACATTCGCTGTCGCTCACCTGGATACTCGGGCGTGGCCGAGTATGACGAAGTGTAGTGGGAGTATAGATACTTCGGTTTTGGTAGGCAGTGGCGAGGCATAGGTTCTCGTTGTTAATTTTCAAATCGCTTAACCGTCATCCTGCTATCTAGAAGTCATCCTCGACCCCGATCGGGGATCCATAGTCCTCGGGCTCTGTGCTACTTCGGAGTCCGACAATATCAAAGGCATTCGCTGTCGCTCACCTGGATACTCGGTCGTGGCCGAGTATGACGAGGTGTGGTGGGCGCGTGGTCGATGTAGGCTTTCGGGCTCTGTGCTACTTCGGAGTTCAACAATATCAAAGGCATTCGTTGTCGCTCACCTGGATACTCGGTCGTGGCCGAGTATGACGAGGTGTAGTGGGCGCTTGGTCGATGTAGGCTTCCGACCTCCGACCTCCGACTCCCGCCTTCCCAGCCCGTGGCTCCGCCCGACGAAAATCCTAATAAACATTGGCTATACTTATTACCTACCTCAAACGGCTTAGCTCGCAAGCATATCTGCCAACAACTAATGTTTTGCATAATAATTTGGTGTTATATTTACGTATATCGTAATTCTGATGCGTTAAATCCCGAGTTTTTGGTACTAGCGCATCACGTTGTTGTGAAAATTCAAGGAGTTGTCGTGAATAAGCAAATGAGTCTGCAGGAGATTGTCGGCCAACTGCGTGATGGTATGACCATTGGTATTGGTGGCTGGGGGCCGCGCCGCAAGCCGATGGCGTTGATTCGCGCGATTCTTAATTCTGATTTAAAGGACTTGACCATTGTTGCCTATGGCGGCGCCGATGTGGGTATGTTGTGCGCGGCGGGTAAGGTTCGCAAATTGGTGTTTGCCTTTGTGTCTTTAGATTTTATTCCTTTAGAGCCTTATTTCCGAGAAGCGCGCCAGAGCGGCAGCCTTGAGGTGATGGAGATCGATGAGGGCATGATGTTGTTGGGCCTGCGTGCTGCGGCTTGGGGTTGCCCGTTTATCCCGACCAAAATCGGTTTGGGCACCGATGTCATCAAGTTCAATCCCGATATTAAAGTGATCGATAGCCCGTATGACGAGAAAGAATGGGTGGCAATGCCAGCCTTGAAGTTAGATGTTGCTCTGGTTCATGTTGATCGTGCTGATGTGCGCGGTGTTTGCCAAATTAAAGCACCAGATCACCATATGGATGACTGGTTTGTGCGTGCCGCTGACAAAACCTATGTCACTTGTGAAGAGATAGTCGGCGCTGAGGCGTTCGCTGATCCTGCAGAGGCGCGCTTGGTGTTTTGGGAGCGCAACTTTACTACCGGTGTGGCCGCAGTTCCGGGTGGCGCGCACCCGTCGTCGTGCAGCCCAAACTACGGTTTTGATATACCGCATTTTCAGGAATACAACGCGTCTGCCAAAGAGGGTGGCTTTGCTGCCTATTTTGATAAGTACATTAAAGACAGTAGCGAGGAAGAGTATCAGGCCAAAGTTGGCGGCTTAGATGCCATTCGTAAATTGCCGCAACCGGTCTATTAATCGAGACCTGTGCACGAGCCGGAATTTTGCTTTCTGGCAAGGAAAAATCGCACGGAATGAGAGAGTTTATAAACAAAACATAAATGATCGATTGAGTACGATTTTGCCAAAAGTAGGCGCTCTTAGGCGACGCAGCCAGAGGGCGAAATAACAATCGTTCAAAGGTCTCGATCGGTTAATAGGAGAGGACATGATGACTACACCTGCAAGCGATTACAGTTTGGCAGAATTAATGATTTGCGCGAATGCGGCGGCCTACGAGCACGACGGCGAAGTACTGGTCACCGGCATTGGTGTATTGCAGCGCATTGCCGCCAGCCTCGCGATGCTGACCACCAATCCCGGCATTTTGATGACCGATTCTGAGGCGTGGATTTTGTCGACGCCGAACCCAGTCGGCAAGCGCCCCGATGACTTTGTGCAAATGAACGAAAACTGGATGGGCTTTAGTCGTATTTTCGACAACGTCTGGAGCGGTCGTCGTCATCTTACTGGCGGGCCAACCCAAATTGACCGCTTTGGTCAGGCCAATATTTCTGCCATGGGTGGCGACTACCAAAAACCCAAAGTGCAGATGTTGGGCGTGCGTGGTTTTCCAGGTAACTCAATTTGTCATGCCAATAGCTATATGGTGCCGGCTCATGGGCCTCGCGTATTTATCGATGGCGAATGCGATGTGGTGTGCACCATTGGTTTTAATCCGGCGCGTTTGCCAAAGGGGTATAGCTTTGACGAAATCGATTTGCGCTGTGTGTATACCAATCTAGGGGTGTTCGATTTTAACGGCCCTGAGCGCCAAATGCAGATTGTGAGTTTACACCCCGGTGTGACCGTTGAAGAGGTTGTTGCTAACACTAGTTTCGAGGTGCATGTACCAGATAGGATTGCGACAACTACTGCGCCCACAGAAGAACAGTTGGCAGTTATCCGTCAGATCGATCCGCATAATTTGCGTAGCAAGCAGCTGAAGGATAATCCAGCGGGAGTGCGGTTGTGATACTGCTAGATGCTGGACGGGAGACGGGAGAAGCTAAGGCCAGCTTCTGCGTTTTCCGTCTCCCGTCTAGCGTAAAGCGATCAAGGTAAAGACTATGTCAAACCTACTTAACACCCGCATTACCGAACTCCTCGGCTGCCGCTACCCCGTTATTCAAACCGCGATGGGTTGGGTGGCAGATCCACATTTGGTGGCGGGCACTGGCAATGCGGGCGGCTTTGGATTTTTGGCGGGGGCAACGATTCCGCCGTCGCAAATGGAAGCCGATATTCTCAAAGTGAAGTCATTGACCGAGGCAAATTTCGGCGTGAACTTTCATATGTATCAGCCCAATGCGGCTGAGATCGTAGACCTTGTTATTAAGCATAAAGTGAAGGCGGTCAGTTATTCGCGCTCACCGGGCAAGGACATGGTCGCCAAGCTGAAAGATGCAGGCGTTGTGTGTATGCCGACTATAGGCTTACCCAAACATGCGATTAAAGCGGTAGAAATGGGAGCCGATGCCGTCACTGTTCAAGGTGGCGAGGGTGGCGGTCACACCGGTTCAGTACCGACGACCTTGCTGCTTCCACAAGTTGTAGACGCTGTTGGTGCGCAGGTGCCGGTGCTAGGCGCGGGTGGTTTTAAAGATGGTCGCGGTTTAATTGCCGCTATGGCTTTTGGTGCTGATGGCATCGCCATGGGCACGAGGTTCTTATTGACCAAGGAAAGCCCTGTCCCTGAAGCGACTAAGCAACGTTACTTAGATTGTAAAAACCCCGCTGAGATTATCGTCTCGCAAGCCTTAGACGGTATTCAGCAGCGCATGATTCTAAACCGCTTTTTAGGTGAGTTAGAGCGCGCGGGAAATCTTAAAAAATTAGTGATCGCACTGCGCAATGGTTTGGCCTTTCGCAAATTCACCGGCGCGAGCATTTTTGGCTTACTCAAATCTGCATTGGCAATGAGTAAAGACGGCGATCTGACTCCAGCACAAGCCATTATGTCGGCGAATGCACCGATGATTATTCAGAAAGCGATGGTGGATGGGCGGCCCGATGATGGCGTGTTGCCATCCGGCCAAGTCGCTGGTGTTATCGATAAAATAGTAAGTTGTGAAGAATTAATTAGCGGTCTGGTTGCCGAGGCCGAAGCCCAATTACAGCGTTTACAGGCGCAGGGGAAATAATAATGTCTCAGCCATTTTCTACCCGTATCGACGGTGGTATTGCGGAATTAATTTTTAATCATCCACCAGTAAATGCCTTTAACAGCGCTGGTTGGTTGGCGATTGCCGCCGAGTTAAATGCACTGGGTGAAAACCCTGAGGTGCGAGCCATTATTATCGCCGCCGAAGGTCGTGGATTTTGTGCTGGGGTAGATATCAAAGAACTCGCTGCCAATAGCGCGATGATCACTAAAGTAAACAAAGGTAATTACGACACCTTTAAAGCGATTCACCGCAATCCTAAGCCGGTAATAGTAGCCGTTCATGGTTTTGTTTTAGGTGGCGGGATTGGCATTAGCGGCGCAGCCGATGTGTTAGTGGCGTCTGAGTGCGCGACCTTTGCTGTGCCCGAAGTTGATCGCGGTGCTATGGGTGGTGGTGCGCATTTGCAACGCATGTTCCCCGTTCAAAAAGTGCGCTACATGTATTTCACTGGCGAGCCTATAGATGCGCAAGAAGCCTATCGTCTAGGTGCGGTAGAAAAAGTAGTGCCGCGTGATCAGTTATTAGATACCGCTCGCGATATCGCCCGCAAAATGGCTGCGAAGTCACCGCGTATGGTTCAGCTCGCTAAAGAAGCATTAAACGGCATTGAAGACGGCAACTTAGAAGATAAATACCGCTGGGAGCAGGGCTTTACCCAAGAGGCCTATGCCAATCCCGATTCGCAGGAAGCCAAAGATGCGTTTGTTGAAAAACGCGATGCCAAGTTCTAAGACAGCGGGAGATGCGTGACGGGAGACGGGAGATGCAAAAAAGCGATCTTAGCGTTCCCCGTCTCCCGTCTAGCATTCAGCAAATCGTGAGATAAGACATGCAACTTGAATACACCCCAGAACAAACTGCTTTTCGCGCCGAAGTCCGCGCTTGGCTTGCAGCCAATGTGTCCGCTGAGCCGCTGAAATCTTTCGATACCGAAGAAGGCTTTCAGCAGCACCGTGAGTGGGAAGCAAAACTCTACGAAGGCCGCTGGGGCATGATTACTTGGCCGGAGGAAATGGGTGGCCGTGGCGCCGATTTACTGCAATGGCTTATTTTTGAAGAAGAGTATTACGCAGCGCGCGCACCGCTGCGGGTAAATCAAAACGGGATTTTCTTGCTCGGGCCGACCTTAATGGAATACGGCACCGACGAACAGAAGACGCGCTTTTTAAACGGTATGGCAACAGGCAAAGATATCTGGTGTCAGGGCTGGTCTGAGCCAAATGCAGGCTCAGACATGGCCGCGATTCGCTCGACGGCTACCCTGAGCGACGACGGCAGTCATTACATCATCAACGGCCAGAAAACATGGTCTACCCGCGCTGTTTGGGCAGACTGGTGTTTTGGTATGTTCAGAACAGATCCGGCATCTGAGCGCCACAAAGGACTCACGTTTATTTTAGTGCCGCTGGAATCAGAAGGTATTACCGTTCGTCCGATTCCCCAACTAGATGGCTTGCCCGGTTTTGCAGAAATATTTTTCGACAACGTGAAAGTGCCTGTTGATTGTCGACTAGGCGGCGAAGGTGAGGGTTGGAGTGTGGCCATGGCCACCGCCGGATTTGAACGTGGGCTTATGCTGCGTTCACCAGCGCGCTTCCAAGAAACTACAAAGCGATTGGTTAATTTATACAAAGCCAATCAAGAAAGTGCAGACCAAGATCCTGCTGTTCGTGATGCGGTCTTGCGCGCATACCTAGATGCTGAAGCCTATGCACTCACAACCTATCAAACAGCCTGTCGTTTAATGCAGGGTGGCAAGATTGGCGCAGAAGCCTCGACCAATAAAATATTTTGGTCTGAGCTCGATCAGCACATGCACGGATTGGGTTTGAAGATTTTAGGTGCGCGAGCGGAGTTATTGCCCCATGCGCCAGATGCAGGTGATGTTGGGACGTGGTTAGACGGATGGTTGTTCTCGCAGTCGGGGCCGATTTATGCCGGAACGAATGAGATACAACGCAACATAATTGCCGAACGTCTATTAGGTATGCCCCGGAAATGATCTTTAAGCGCAGCGATCTTTTTGCACGCTGGCTGCGTTAAAAATGTGCTCGGTTGGTCACGCTACCAGCCGTCATCCCCGCGCACGCGGGGATCCATAGACCTCGGGTTGCGTGTTGCGATGTACTCAGAAGAAAGTGCATTCGCTCCGCTCACCTGGATACCCGATCGAGTCGGGTATGACGAGGGTGGAGGATAGAGAGTTGGGAACGGTGGATTACAGCACACCACCAAATGTCATCCCCGTGAACAAGGTGAATTGCGGAGCAAGAGAGGGCGGCCTGGGCTGAACGGGGATCCATAAGCCGCGGATTACGGGCTGCGACGTGCTCCGAAAAGAACAAGAG
>JAGPVP010000026.1 GCA_018066965.1 Zhongshania sp.
TTGGTATGGCGTGGGTGGCAGTGAGTTGCCCTAGTAAATTCGAGCGTTGAGTTTGTTCTTCACTTACCGCCGTAAAGCCTAGGGGTATAGGTTTACAGTTTGATTGCGCTTATGTAGAAGTTTTAAGACGAAATGATGACATGGCGAAATGGCCAAGCTGGTGACGCCGCAACGCCTGCGTTGGGCTAGTTTGTACCTAAAGGTATTTTTAGAGGGTATTAATCAACATTTGGAGGTAGATAGCTCATTCTTTAAATTGCTTGCGGCGACGTGGTTGGTATTGAAAGGGTGCTGCTCACGATGAAAGTTTCGTTCGGCAGTCCTAGCCGTGCTAGTGGCGGGCCTTCAATAAATCTAAACTACATTTATTCTCACTTTACCTTTGATAATCATTCTCATTAATAGTATTCTTGCTGCGCTGCTTTATTGCTGGCGGTTTGCTGTGCTCGCAGGACGGGCTTTCCCCGGTAAGTACGCAGCGCATCGCAAGGGCATGAGTGGCCTCGGTTTTAAATTAATAGTATGGAAATTAAGCAATAAATGAACGCTGCGGTAACGCATATTGATGCGGAGAGCTGTTATTCAGGTATGGCGCCATTAGGGTTTGTCGGTGTTGATAACTGCCGCCTGAAAAACAGTCGCGAGAATTACCGATGAGCAGGGCTGTGAGGCCCAGAAGCGAATCATGGTGGGGGCTATTGTTAGTTCTCTCCCTACACTGCGGTGCGATAGCTGCCGTTGTTTTCATGCCATCGCCAGACCATAAACAGCTAGTTATGCCCAGTATTCAGGGCGTGTTGATTCCTGCGCCACCAGCTGAGGCCGTGCAAATACCGAGTGCGAGAAAAACTCCGCCACCGGAAAAAACACCGGAGCCGCCTAAGCCGCAGCCCAAGCCAAAACCCAAGCCTAAGCCGCTGCCAAAGCCCAAAAACAAGTTGCCGCCACCGCCTAAGGCGCCGCCATCAGAAAAGGCAATTAGCAGAAAAGAAGTGGCCGAAGAACAGCCAGCGCCACCACCTCCGGCGCCGAAATCAGCACGCGTTGCGGAAGAAGACAATAAGGCACTGGGCGCGCCGATAACGCCGCCGCGTCACGATGCCAACCCACTAAATAATCCGGCGCCCGCTTACCCTAGTATTTCTAGGCGTTTGCAAGAGGAGGGGATTGTGGTGCTGGAGCTGCTTATTTTGCCAAACGGCACGGTGGGTGAAGTGCGAATTAAGACATCTAGCGGGTTTGATCGCTTAGATCAAACCGCCATGAAGGCGGTAAAGCGCTGGCGTTACTTGCCCGCTAAACGCGGCGACGAGGCCATTCCTTATTGGTATTTACAGCCACTGGAATTTTCGCTGAATCAGTAGCCGCGGGCGAGATAGTTTAAACAGACATTTTTAAGCGTTCGCTTTACGGACGAAAATAGTAATTTGAGGATGCAGTTTATGGAAAACCCCTATGGCGTAGAAGCACTCTGGACGCAGGGCGACACGGTTATCAAAGTTGTGGCAATGATGTTGCTGGCCATGTCGATTGCCTCTTGGTATGTGATTGTGGTCCGTTCATGGCGCTTATATCGGCTGCGCAAACCGGTGCGGGCTTTGGTCGATTTTTGGCACGCCCAAAGCTTTGCCGAGGGACTGCACATGCTAGGTAGCCAGCATGACAATCCATTTAGAAATCTTGCGGAAGAAGGCCAATCGGGTCTAGATCACCATGTAAATCACAAGGCTGATTTGCACGGCCATTTACCATTAGGTGATTGGCTAACGGCGTGTTTGAAGGGCTCCATCGATGAAAGCTCTGAAGGCCTACAGCGCGGTTTGGCGATATTAGCTTCAGTCGGCTCGACGGCGCCGTTTGTGGGTTTGTTCGGCACCGTATGGGGTATTTATCACGCCTTGGTCAATATTGGTGTTTCAGGCCAAGCCGGTATCGATAAAGTGGCCGGCCCCGTCGGCGAAGCATTAATCATGACGGCTTTTGGTTTGGCTGTCGCGATTCCTGCGGTACTGGCTTACAACACGCTGGCGCGGGGCAATAAAGCCATTATTAGCAAGCTGCATCGCTTTGCGCACCAGTTGCACGCTTACCTAATTACCGGCGCGGCACCAGCTAATCGCGGCACTGATACCGTCAGCAGTTTGAGCAAGGCGCAGCACAAGCGCGAGGTAGTCTGACATGGCATTTGGTGGCGGTTTAGACGATGACAGCAGCGAGGTAATGAGTGAAATCAATATGACGCCGCTGGTTGACGTGATGTTGGTACTGCTGATTATTTTTATTATTACTGTGCCGGTGATCACCAACTCGGTAAAGGTCGATTTACCCCGTGCAGACAATACCCCTAACGAGATCAAACCCGACGCCGTTACCTTGTCGATTACTGCCGAAGGCTTAATTCATTGGGACAAAACTGAAATGACGATGGAAGCCCTCGAACAGCGTTTGTTAGTAGCGGCGGCAACCCCAGTACAACCCGAAGTGCATATTCGCGGCGACCGCACTGCGAGTTACGAGCATGTATTAAAAGTGATGGCAGCAGTACAGCGCGCGGGAATTTTAAAACTCGGTTTTGTGACTGAGCCAGAGAGCTAGCAATTATGATTTGTTATTACATAGCTTGCTCGGACTGGATGCATGATTTATGGCGTTAAAGATTTTTCCTCGCCATTGGCATCTCGGTTCTTTACGCCAATGGCATTGGATCAGCTCGGCGGTGTGTCTGGTGGGAATGCTGTTGTTTGCGGCAACCGGAATTACCTTGAATCACGCGGCGATTATTCCGGCGGAACCGGTCGTTACCGCCATAGAAACGGTACTGCCACAGGATTTGCTAGACGCGGTAGTTGTACCCGATAGCGAAAAGGCGCCGCTAAGTAATGCGCTGCGGGACTGGTTAAGTAAGGACTTGGGTATTTATATTGCTGGCTCGGTGCGGGCTGAGTGGAGTGATGAAGAAGTGTATGTCGCCCTGCCCAGACCAGGCGGCGATGCATGGTTAAGTTTAGACCTAGACAGCGGTGATATTTTGTATGAGCGCACCACCAGAGGTTGGATCGCCTACTTAAATGATCTTCATAAAGGCCGCGATACTGGCGCTGTATGGAGTTGGTTTATAGATGTGTTTGCCGTCGCCTGCGTGGTCTTTTGCGTGTCGGGATTATTGTTGTTGCAGCGTCATGCCGGCAGTCGGCCAACCACGTGGCCGATGGTGGGCTTGGGATTTGTAATACCGGTTATTTTAATTATTTTATTTGTACATTAGAAAAGGTTTCTAGAGGCGAGTTTAGTAAAGCAATTCGTCAAAGATAGGCGTCAGCAGAGGAAGGGAGTTTTGATGATTAAGAAAATGACAGCGATGACCTTGCTGGGTTTCGCGTTTGTTAGCACCGTGCAGGCAAGTGATTTGACGCTTTCTGTTGAGTTACCGCAGATTGATGTTGCGGAATATCACCGCCCCTACGTTGCCATGTGGTTGCAAAATGACGACAGCGGCGACGTTGCCAATATAGAAGTGTGGTATCAAATTAAGAAAAGCGATGAGAAGGGCGAGCAGTGGCTGAAAGACATGCGTCAGTGGTGGCGACGCACGGGTCGCAGCTTGGAAATGCCGGTGGATGGCATAAGCGGCGCCACGCAGAAGCCCGGTGTACACGAAGTAGATACGGCGCAAGTGGCTAAGAATTTAGCCGCCGGTAATTACACCTTATATGTTGAAGCAGCTCGTGAAGTCGGCGGCCGTGAATTATTAAAAATCCCATTCCTGTGGCCGGCAAAGTCCGCCCAAACATTGGAAGTTAAAGGTAAGACCGAGCTGGGTAATATCGTATTACAGCTTGCGCCCTAAGGGCGTGTGCGCTCGCTTGAGATTAACGCGTGCCCTCGCTAAATAGACTGGAAAAATACTGGAGAAATAAAATGATGAAATCGAAATTGCCATTAATTGCTTTGTTGGCTATGTCTCTTCCGATGGTGGCGAATGCTCACCGCGCTTGGGTATTACCCGCTGCAACCGTGCTGTCAGGTGAGAATGCGTGGGTTACGTTTGACGCCGCCGTGTCTAACGATATTTTTTATACCGATCACGCGCCAATGCGTCTTGAGGGCATGAAGGCGATTGGCCCAGACGGCAAAGAAGTGACTTTGCAAAACCCACACACGGGCAAATACCGCAGCAGCTTCGATTTAGAGCTGACGAAAGAGGGTACATACAAAGTGTTTAGCGCGAGCGGTGGTTTGCGCGCCCGCTGGGAAACCGACGATGGCAAACGTGGTTTTTGGCCTGGCCGCGGTGAAACGCCAGCGCCGAGTGAATTTAAAAAAGCCGTTCCTAAAAATGCCAAAAATCTTCAAGTAAGCCAATCGTCACGCCGTATGGAAACCTTTGTTACCGCGGGTCAGCCAAACAACACGGTATTTGCATTGCAAAACGAAGGCTTGGAAATGCAGCCTATTACCCATCCCAACGATTTATTCTCAGGTGAAAAAGCCGAGTTTCGCTTTTTAATGGATGGCAAACCTGCGATTGGTGTTGAGGCGACGTTTATTCCTGATGGCTCACGTTACCGCAACAGCCCCAACGAAATTAAAGTACTTAGCGACAGCAAAGGTGTTGTGACTATTGAATGGCCATCGGCAGGACGTTATTGGTTGGAGGCTGAGTACCAAGACGATAAAGCCACTGCGCCAGCAACCTCGCGCCAAGGTAGCTATTCAGCGACCTTAGAAGTGTTGCCACAGTAAGCGGCTTGGTAAGTACAAGGCGGTAATTTGTTATGGCGCTGTGGGAACGGTCGCTGCTAGTTATTGCAGTGTCGAGCTTGTATGCACTGCTGTGCGTGTTGTGCGCATGGCAGTTTCGGCGTCGTAATAGCCATGTTTTACCGCTTCTTGATGGGGGTGGTAATTCTGCCGCGTCGTCAGTGTTGGTGGCGTATGCGAGTCAGAGCGGTGTGGCATTGGCTTTGGCACAACATAGCGCGAGCGCCTTGCAAGCTGTGGGGCCGGTGCGAGTATTGCCTTTAGATCGAGTGACCGACGATGTTTTGGCAGCCACTGAGCATGCGTTTTTTGTTGCCAGTACCTACGGTGAAGGTGAGCCGCCAGATAACGGCAATCGCTTTGCCAGAAAATATTTGAATAGTCATTCTGAACAATTCACACATCTTAAATATGCGGTGCTGGCCTTGGGCGACAGCGCCTACCAACATTTCTGCGCCTTTGGTCATCAGTTGCACCATGGCTTGTCTGGCCACGGCGCGGTGGCCGCATTCGCACCGTTAGAGCTAGATGGTAATAATGTCAGCGCCCGCGCAGATACTATGCAGCGCTGGTATCAACAGCTTCAGCAGTTTGGCGCTGACTTGCCTTCTGAGTTAGATCCCGCCGTTCAGTCTGAATATCGGCCGTGGCGCTTAGTATCTCGACAAGTGTTGAATGTCGGTAGTGTCGGCGAGCCGTTGGTCCATGTAAAACTCACTGCACCTCAAGGTGGCAGCAGTGACTTAAGTGCCGATAGCGTTCATTGGCAGGCTGGAGACATTGCCGAAGTTATTCCCCGCAATAGTATTAAATGCTGTGAAAAATTTATCGATAAGTATCGGTTAAATGGTAATACGGAGCTGCTGATTCAGGGCGAGCCACGGACATTAATCGATGAGCTTAGCCGTCGCGATTTAACGGCAAATACACTGGCTGGCCCCAAGGGCGATGATCACAATGCGATTAGCGAATGGCTGATCCAGTTGCCCTTATTAAGTAAACGCGATTATTCAATCGCCTCTATTGAGCAAGACGGTAGTTTAGATTTATTGGTGAGAGTGCAGTGCGCGAACGGAATGCCAGGTGTCGCCTCAAACTATTTGGGCACCCAGTTACATATCGCCGACACCCTTTTGCTGCGGCTGCGCAGCAACCCCATGTTTCATGCCCCCGCGCCGACGACGCCATTGATTCTAATTGGCAATGGCTCCGGTTTCGCTGGTCTGCGGGCCCATCTGCAAGCGCGTAAACTTAGCGGCAGCCGAGACAATTGGCTGATGTTTGGCGAGCGCAGCCCAACCGCAGATCGTATTTTTAGGGATGAAATTTCTGCGTTACAAAATAGCGGTTATTTACCGCGTATCGATTTAACCTTTTCACGTTGTGCCAATCAGCCAGCCTATGTGCAGGACGCCATTCTTGTGAATGCCGAACCACTAAAAGCTTGGGTGGCGACGGGGGCTGCGATCTACGTTTGTGGTAGTCGCGAAGGTATGGCAGAAGGTGTTGATCGCCAGTTGCGCTACGTTTTAGGTGATGACTGCGTTGACGCCTTAAGTGATGCCGGCTTGTATCGTCGAGATGTCTACTAGCCGAATATTTGGCTATAAACAAGTACCATGCTTTTTGAGAGTATAATCATTTTTTTTGCTTTGTAAGCGAGGGATTTTCCCTTTAGCCGTGTTTAAACACTAATACTGATTTTCACTGCTGAGCGATGGAAGTTTATTTTGCGCTGCAGCGTCCGCAATGGTTTTTTATAAATGAATAATTCCCCGCGTTTGAGCAGTTCCCAGAAGGCCGTAATCTGGGTGGTATTGTTGCTGATGTTTGTTGTTGGCATTTGGTATTTGCTGGGGCGTACGCCACCAGCAGCAGAACCGATGATGCGTCGCGGCTGGGGTGGGCAAACCTCGTCAGTGCGGGTGGTGCCTGTTGAAATGGGTGGTCTAGATGTGCAGGTGCGATCTATTGGCACGGTCACACCGCTCAATACCGTTATTGTTCGCAGCCGGGTCGGTGGTGTACTAAATAGAATTGCGTTTACCGAAGGTGCTGAGGTTGGCAAAGGTGATCTGCTAGCAGAGATAGATCCTGCACCATACCGAGCGCAACTTGAACAGGCTCAGGGCCAGCTTCAACAAAACCAAGCACAGCTTGCCAATGCCGAAGTAGATTTAAATTTGTATCAAGGTCTGTACGCCGAAGACTCTATTGCGCGCCAGCAGCTCGACAGTCAGGCGGCGCTAGTGCGTGAACTAAAAGGCGCCAATAAAAGTCAGCAAGCCCAAGTTGACGATGCGCGCTTGCAACTGTCATGGACACATATTGAAGCGCCTATTGCGGGGCGCTTGGGTTTGCGTCGGGTAGATGCGGGCAATTTAATTGCCGCCAATGACAGCGACGGCTTAGTCACCATTACCCAAACTCAACCTATCGCCGTGTTATTCACGGTGTCGGAAGTAGAGGTGCCGGCACTGCTCAAAGCCTTTAATGGCGGTGAGCCACTGCGGGTCGAGGCCTTAAATCGTAATGAGCAAACGGTGATCGCCACCGGCAAGCTGGTCACCTTAGACAATCAGATAGATACCACGACCGGCACCTTGCGGGTAAAAGCTGAATTTGAAAATCTAGAAAATGAATTATTTCCCAACCAATTTGTAAATGTACGCCTGCGCTTAAACAGCATTGATGACGTGCTAACCGTACCCGCCGATGCCGTTCAGCACGGCTCGCAGGGAAGCTATGTTTACGTGGTAGAAGACAGCAAGGCCTATATTCGTCCGGTAACAACGGGCATTGTCGATAGTGATCGGGTGGCAATTACCGATGGTTTACAGCCAGGTGACCGCGTGGTCTTAGAAGGTTTAGACCGCCTGCGCGATGGCCGTGAGGTTATTGTCGAAGGCGACGCGCCGGTGGTAAAAGCAGAGCGACCAAAAACTGACGCTCAGGGGCAACGAGCTGCAGGTATGCGAGAAGGTGGCTCACGTGAAGGTGGTTCGCGAGAAGGTGGTTCGCGAGAAGGTGCGCCAATGCGTGATGGCGCGTCAGCAACGCCACGCAATAATTAGGCGCGACGATGAATAGCATTTCACGCCCATTTATTTTAAGGCCAGTCGCCACCTCGCTACTGATGCTCGCGCTGTTGGCGGCGGGAATATTGGCATGGCGCCTATTGCCAGTGTCGGCCTTGCCGCAGGTGGAATACCCGATTATTCAGGTGTTCACCTTTCATCCCGGCGCAGGCCCAGATGTCACTGCGCGGACAATTACCGCCCCGCTGGAAAGACGACTGGGGCAAATCCCCGGCCTTAAGCAAATGGCGTCTACCAGCTCTGGCGGCGCGTCGGTAATTACTCTGCAGTTCGCACTGGAAGTCGATTTAGGTGTGGCTGAACAAGAAGTACAGGCAGCGTTAAATGCCGCAGATAGTTTATTGCCCAATGACTTACCAACGCCGCCAATCTACCGCAAAGTGAATCCGGCCGATGCGCCGATAATGACCTTGGCAATAAGCTCAAAAAGTTTAGCCCTGCCAGAAGTTCACGATCTTGTGGACACTCGCATGGCGCAAAAGCTGGCGCAGTTGCAGGGCGTGGGCTTGGTGAGTTTGGCGGGCGGACAGCGTCCGGCGCTGCGTATACAGGTTAATCCCACTGCAGTTGCTGCTTATGGGTTGAGCTTGAATGAAATCCGCTCGGTCATTGCGGCCACTAATGTCAATCAACCCAAGGGCAGTTTCGACGGCCCAAATCGCACCACATTGCTCGATGCTAACGACCAGATTCGCTCGGTTAAAGATTATGAAAAGCTCATCATCGCCTATCAAGATGGCGCGCCATTGCGTTTGGGCGACGTAGCTAAAATTAGTGACGGCGCAGAAGATCGCTTTCTAGCCGCGTGGGCAAATAGCGAATCTGCGGTATTGTTGAATATTCAGAAGCAACCCGGTGCCAATGTTATTGACGTGGCCGATCGCGTGCGCGCGCTGTTGCCGCAATTGTCCGCCACGATGCCAACCGCCGTGGATGTCACGGTGCTAACCGACCGCACCAATAGTATTCGCGCCTCGGTCAAAGACGTGCAAAAAGAATTATTATTTGCGATCGGCTTGGTGGTATTAGTGACCTTCGCGTTTTTACGCAGTGTGCCAGCTACCATTATTCCCAGTATTGCCGTGCCTTTGTCATTGGTCGGCACCTTCGCCTTTATGTATTTGGCGGAGTTTTCAATTAATAATTTAAGTCTGATGGCCTTAACTATCGCTACCGGTTTTGTGGTCGATGACGCCATTGTGATGTTGGAAAATATTGCCCGTCACCGCGAGAACGGCGACACGCCATTAGCCGCTGCGTTAAAGGGCGCCAAGGAAATAGGTTTCACCTTAATATCGCTAACGCTGTCATTAATTGCGGTGCTAATTCCGCTGCTATTTATGGCCGATGTGGTCGGTCGTATGTTTCATGAATTTGCGGTTACTTTGGCGGTTTCCATCGGTATTTCCTTGGTGGTTTCTCTGACACTGACGCCGATGATGTGCGCGCGGATGTTGCGTGAGCCACTGCAAACTGAAAATCAAAAGCAGGGCGCAATGGATAAGTTTATTGCGCGTTACGGCGATATGTTGGACTGGGTTTTGGCTCGTCAGCCTGCGGCAATGCTCGTCATGTTGGCGACTATTGCACTCACCGTTTTGCTGTACTTTGCGGTAGATAAAGACTTTTTCCCGATACAAGACAGTGGTGTGATTCAGGTCGTTACCGAGGCCCCGCAAAACTCATCGTTCGCGGCCATGTCACGTCGTCAACAAGCCTTGGCTGCGGCCTTACTTGAAGACCCTGGCGTGTCTAGCTTATCGTCATTTATCGGTGTTGATGGCAGTAATGCCACCTTGAATAGCGGCCGCATGTTTGTCAATTTACCGGCCCATCACTTACGTAGCGAATCGATTTTTGATGTGATGGCGCGCCTGCGTGAACGTGCGGAAGACGTGCCGGGGATCGATGCGTGGTTTCAGCCGGTGCAGGAACTTAGCATTGAAGATCAAATTAGTCGCACTCAGTATCGCTTTACCTTAACCGCCGCGAGCACCGCTGAGCTTACCGAGTGGGTGCCTAAATTGATTTCGGCACTACAGCAGCGGCCTGAACTGGTTGATATTGCCAGTGACTTACAGCAGCAGGGTGAACAAGCGTATATCAACATCGACCGCGACGCGGCAGCGCGGCTTGGCGTTAGTGTGTCGTCAATTGCTGATACGCTGCAAAATGCCTACGGCCAGCGCCAAATTGCGACCTTGTTTACGCAGTCGAATCAATACCGCGTGGTGCTAGAAGTCGATCCGGTGCAGAGCAGTGGTTTGGCTGCTTTAAAAAGTTTATATGTGCCGACTGCCTCTGGCGTGCCGGCACCGTTGAGTAGCGTGGCAACAGTCGAGCAGCGGCCAGCCGCCTTAGTCATAAATCATCAGAGCCAATTTCCAGCGGCGACGCTGTCATTTAATTTGGCGAAGGGTTCGTCCTTGGGTGAGGCCGTGGATGCCATTGAGTCAGCGCAGCTAGAGATTGGCTTGCCGCTGGGTATTGAAAGCCGCTTCCAAGGTGCAGCGGAAGCGTTTCGGGCGTCGCTCTCTAATACGCTGTGGTTGGTGCTGGCAGCGGTAGCGACCATGTATGTGGTCTTGGGTGTGCTATACGAAAGCACGATTCACCCCATCACTATTTTGTCTACCTTGCCGTCGGCTACTGTCGGGGCATTATTAGCCTTGTTAATTACCGGCCGATCATTAGATATGATCGCCGTTATCGGCGTGGTATTACTGATAGGTTTGGTGAAGAAAAACGGCATTATGATGGTCGACTTTGCCTTGGATGCGCAGCGCAATCATGGCATGAGTCCGCGCGAGGCGATTCATCGCGCCGCCTTACTTAGATTTCGCCCTATATTAATGACCACACTTGCCGCCTTGTTTGGTGCCTTGCCGCTGATGCTCGCTGGCGGTTCGGGTGCAGAATTACGCCAGCCTTTGGGCTTGGTCATGGTTGGCGGTTTGTTGGTGAGTCAGGTATTAACCTTGTTCACCACCCCAGTGGTGTACTTGTTTTTTGATCGTTTTAGTGGCGCGGAATATACCGATTCAGATCTTAGATTGAACGACGACATTGATTCGCCGAGCGCAAAAGAATGAACCTGTCTCGGCCATTTATTTATCGTCCGGTCGCCACAGGCTTACTGTCTTTGGCACTGGTGCTGGTCGGTTTATTAGCCTGGCGATTACTGCCAGTGGCGCCTCTGCCGCAGGTGGATTTTCCGGTGATTAGTGTAACGGCGAGTTTGCCCGGTGCCAGCCCTGAAAGTATGGCAAGTACCGTCGCCACACCGCTGGAGCGGGCCTTGGGCAGTATTAGTGGCATTACCTCAATTTCGTCGTCGAGTAACCAAGGTTCTACCCAAGTGGTGTTGACCTTTGATCTTGATCGCAATTTAGACGAAGCCGCCCGCGATGTGCAGGCAGCGATCAATGTGGTGCGCGGTGAATTACCGGCGGGTATGCCGGGTAATCCAGAGTTTCGTAAAATAGATCCGTCGCAGGCGCCGATTATGGGTTTGGCGCTCAGCTCGCCAAACCTGTCGCCCAGTGAATTATACGACGCGGCCTCGACCATTCTTTCTCAGCGTTTAGCGCAAATTGTCGGCGTGGGTGAGGTTGGCGTTAGCGGTGCATCATTGCCCGCCGTGCGAGTACAACTCGACCCCGGCGCCTTATTGCATCGCGGCATTGCCCTAGACGAAGTACGCAATGCAATAAGCCAAGCGAATGCCTTGCGGCCCTTGGGCGTGATTGAAGACAGCAGTCATCGCTGGCGGGTGAGTACCAATGATCCGCTGCGTAAAGCCAGCGAGTATCGTGAACTCGTCATCCGTCATAACGACGGTGCAGTGGTGCGTTTGGGCGATGTGGCTGAGGTGTCTGAGTCGGTAGAAAACCGGTATAGCAGTGGTTTTCATAACGATAGACCCGCCGTTATTCTTATGGTTAGCCGCCAGAGCGGTGCCAATATTGTTGAAACCATTGACACTATTTATAAAGAATTACCGCGCTTGCGCGCCTTAATGCCCGCCGATAGCGAACTGTCTGTCATCATGGATCGGTCACCGGTTATTCGCGCTACGCTCAGCGAAGCGCAGCTGAGTTTGCTGATATCGGTGGTGTTGGTGATGTTGGTAGTGTGGCTGTTTTTGGGCAGTTTTCGAACTGCGCTAATTCCGTCCATTGCGATTCCGGTATCGCTGATTGGCGCTTTTGTCGCCATGTATTTTTATGGCTTTTCACTCAATAATTTATCGCTCATGGCCTTGGTTGTGGCCTGCGGATTGGTAGTCGATGACGCGATTGTGGTGCTTGAAAATATTGAGCGCCATATCGAAGCGGGCTTGTCGCCCTTGCAAGCCTCCTTGGTTGGCGCTAAAGAAGTGGGCTTTACTTTGTTGGCGATGAATTTAGCGTTGGTCGTGGTGTTTGTATCGATTTTATTTATGGGCGGGATTGTAGAGCGCTTGTTCCGCGAGTTCTCTATTACCCTCGCCGCCGCCATGATTATTTCCTTGCTAGTGTCGCTGACGCTTACACCGAGTTTGTGCGCGCGTTGGCTGCGGCCGCGTTATCAAGCAGATAACGACACCTCGGCTGGTGCAGCGAAATTTGAAAATCGTATGTCGGCTTACAGCCAAGAAATGTTTGAGTCACTTAAAAATGGCTATGCCCGCAGTTTAGATTGGGCGCTGCGCCACGGCATTGTGGTGATGTTAGTGCTGGTCGGAGTTATCGCCTGCAATGTGTATTTGTATATTGCCTTGCCGAAAACGACCTTGCCCCAGCAAGACACAGGACAAGTGCGCGGCTTTGTTCGCGGCGACGACGGTTTCTCGTTTCAATTAATGCAGCCCAAAATTGAAGCCTTTCGCCAATATATTCTTACCGACCCCGCTGTGGCCGATGTGACGGGCACCAGCGGTGGTACCGGTGGTTTAACTAATGCCCAGCTCACCCTAAATTTAAAGCCGCTGTCTGAGCGCGGTGTGTCTGCACAGGCGGTGGTGGACCGTTTGCGGGCGAATGCGCCCAAGGTGCCGGGCGCAATGTTGCACATGATGGTCGATCAAGATATTCGTCTTGGTTCGCCATTTAGTCGTAGCGAATACGAATTGTTACTGCGGTCTGACTCCTTAGAAGCCTTGGATGAATGGAGTCGCAAGGCGGCGCAGGCCATGCAAGATTTGCCGGAACTAGTCGATGTAGATTCGGTGGGCAATGAAGATGCGCGACAGGTTACTTTGAATATCGACCGTGAGTTGGCCAAACAGTATGGCGTTGATATGAGCACCGTGGCGTCGATGCTGAACAATGCCTTTTCGCAGCGCCAGGTTGCCACCTTATACGATGATATGAACCAGTATAGGGTGGTTATGGAGCTAGCGCCGGGCTATACCTCGCAACCGGCTGTGCTCAGTCAGTTGAATGTATTAACTAGCGGTGGCGCCAGAGTGCCGCTGTCTACTTTCGCAACGTGGGATTACGGCATGGGCGAGGACCGCATTCGCCACGAAGGTCAATTTGCCTCTGAGGGAATTGGCTATGGCCTAGCACCCGGCGTGACCGAAATTGAAGCAGAGGACGCGATTGCCGGTGCGCTAGACAGTATTATGCTACCTACATCAGTGCATGTAGCCCCAGACAGCGGTGGCCCCGATTTTGGTGCAGATTTGAGCCAACCGTGGCTGATTCTATGGGTGCTGCTCGCGGTGTATTTGGTATTGGGCGTGCTATATGAAAGTACTTTGCATCCACTTACTATTTTATCAACCTTACCGTCTGCGGGTATCGGCGCTTTACTGGCCTTAAAAACTAGTCAAACCCAGCTGAGTTTAATTGCCTTGCTTGGCCTGTTTTTGTTGATTGGCATTGTAATGAAAAATGCCATTTTAATGATCGACTTTGCTCTTCAAGCCCAGCGTCGAGATGGCCTAGATCCAGAGCAGGCTATTCGCGAAGCCGCACGGTTGCGTTTGCGCGCCATATTAATGACCAATCTCGCAGGTCTGTTAGGGGCGGTGCCGTTGGCGATTGGCTTTGGCGAAGGCGCTGAACTACGTCGCCCACTGGGTATTACCATTATCGGTGGTTTGGCGGTGAGTCAGTTTTTAACCCTGTATACCACCCCCATTATTTATCTTTATTTAGAGCGCTTGCGTCAATTTGTACTGCGGGATAAATCCTCCGCTAAAAAGCACGCTGCGCCTGCTGTCGAAAAAAAGTGAAATGACATTTATGAAATTATCCAACACAAAACATTTGCCAGCACTATTACTGCTACTTAGTTTGGCAGCGTGTACCGTGGGGCCAGATTATCAGCAGCCAGAATCCTTGGTGCCGGCAGAATTTAAATACGACTCGGGCTGGCAAACTATTGCACCGCAGAGCTGGGCTGCGCAGGGTGATTGGTGGACAGCTTTTAACGATCCACAGTTAAGCCTGCTTATTAATCAGGCTAACAAGGCGAATCAAACATTGGCGCAGGCCGAGGCGCGCTACCGCGCCGCGCAAGGGCAATGGCGATTGGCACGTGGGGATTACAGCCCTCAATTAGATGCGTCACTGAGTGGCAACCGCAGCGGTGGTGATAATCTCAGTGTGACCGAAAGTTATACCGCACGCTTAAGCGCGAGCTGGGCGCCAGATTTGTGGGGTCGCGTTCGTCGCAGTGTAGAAGCCAGTAAAGCCGGTATGCAAAGCAGCGCCGCGAACTTAGTGGCTGCGCGTTTGAATATTCAGCTCGCGGTGGCGCAAAGTTATATTCGTCTGCGCGCCCTAGATTTGCAGCGGACAATTCTTGAGCAAACCATGGAGGCCTACGAGCGTTCAACAACGCTCACAAGCAATCAATATAAGGCGGGTATTGTTCCGCGCTCAGATGTGATTCAGGCAGAAACCCAGCGCCAGTCATTAAAAACTGATCTTATCGATTTAAAAAATCAGCGCGCCATTGAAGAAAACAGCATTGCGGTACTGCTTGGTAAAGCGCCGGTGAATTACTCACTAGCGCCCGTACAAGTATTACCTGAGCTGCCGGCACTGCCTGCGTCGCTGCCATCAACACTTATTTCTAGACGCCCTGATGTCGTGTCTGCTGAGCGCCAACTGGCCGCCGCCAGCGCCCAAATCGGTGTGGCGCAAGCGGCATGGCTGCCAAGCTTTAGTATCAGCGCAGGTTACGGTGCAAGTGCTGGACGATTTAGCGATTTATTCGATGCGCCGCAAGCCATATGGTCCGTAGGGCCATCACTGGTACAAACCTTATTTGATGGCGGTGCCCGTCGTGCAAGCAAAGATATCGCGCTTGCCCAATACGACGAACAACTCGGCGCATACCGACAAACCGTATTAGACGGCTTAGCAGAAGTGGAAAATGCACTAGCGACAATCAGTTTGCTAAAAGAAAAAGCTGAACAGCAGGATATATTATTAAAACTGGCGGAAGAAAATGAACGCATCGTCAACAACCGCTATAAATCAGGTTTGGTGAGTTTTCTAGAAGTGGCTACCGCGCAAAATCAAACCCTTAATGCACGACGTACCAGATTGAACACTGCTGCAGATCGTCTGCAAGCGTCATTGCAATTAGCGGCCGTGATTGGCGGCGGCTGGGATCTGAATGATCCGGTGGTGCAGTCGGTGAGTTATGAGTCTGAGCGTAATAACGAGCTTGGGGGAGCGGTGGCGGAATAGTCCTTAAGTCATCAATTTATTGGACGGGTGTATTCTCAAACTTTGCGAGGACTTGACCTGAATGTCTATGAGCAAAGTGAAAGTTACACCCAAATTTAATTCCGAAGCCAAAGAGCGCGCTTTTTGGGGAAGCCATGATTCCTGTGACTATATTGACTGGAGAAATACTCAAGCGGTCACGATGCCTAATTTGAAACGGTCAACGAAAACTATTTCGCTGCGTTTACCAGGGGGGTTGCGGGGCAGCATCGAGATAGAGGCTAACAAACGCGATATGCCTTATCAGTCCCTTATCAAGTCTTGGCTAGTTGATTATGTAAAGCAAAGTCGCAATCCCTGATTTTGACAGGACTAAGTGTCAGTCTTACTCCCTAAATGCTCACGTAAAAACTCCATACCTCGCCGTTCCGCACCACTAGCCAACGCATAGGTGAGGATGTGTCCTAAAAAATTGACGGTATAAGTTTCAACTTGAATGTTATGTTTCTCTAGTGCGGTCTTCATTAACGCCATTTGCTCCGGTTCGACGAGCTTGTCAAATTGACCGTGGTATAAAAATACCGGTGGTGAATTTTTAGTGACGTGGTTGACGGGGGAAGCGTCTACCCATTCTGCCTTAGCTTTCGCCATAGGCTCGCCAATTAGCTTTAGTACCAATGGCGAGTTGGGCCAGCGAGTAAGATCAGCGGGGGTGCCACCGGCGACGATGCTGCGCAACTGCGGCGCATCTTGTCTGTCTAATCCTGCCATCAGTATTAAATGAGCACCCGCAGAGTAACCCCAGCCACTGATATTATTGCTATCGATCTCGTAATCGTCTGCGTGTTGGTAAAGCCACGCTAAGGCATCTGACACGTCATTTACTTGTGCGGGGTGTCGGCTCTCTGGTGCGAGTCGGTAGGTAATGTTGAAGACCACAAAGCCCGCGCCGGCGAGTTTGGCGCTAATGCCTTCCATTTTGCCGCTGCGGTTAGTCCAGCCACCGCCGTGTACGACAAGAACGGCGGGTTTCGGGCCGGCAATGCTAGGAATATACATATCGCCAGCTAATGATTGGCCATCAATTTTTTTATAGACCACATTTTCAATTTTTCGGTAGTCGGCAGATTTATTAAAGGCCAGCGTAGAGCAGCCGAGAATAAATAGTATGGCTGTAAAGATAAGAAAAATTTTCATAGGTTATCGTCAAAACATAGCTTGAGGTGGCACACGTATGTGCGTGAATTATCCAGTTTACGGATATTAGCCGCGAGTAGATTTTGTGGCGGTTTTACCGCGCTTCTTGGTGGGCCGAATTCGGGTTTTGCCTGCGGCGCGGAGTAAGCGTAGAAACGTTGGGCATTCAAAATGATTTGGCGCTTTGCATGCCGCCGCATGGCGCAGGCCGTCGCGGATGGCGCTCAACTCAGCGATTTTGTTATCTAGCTCATTCGCTTTCTCTAGCAGTTGGCCGCGATCAATTTCTGGCCCGCGCGGGGTAAACATCCCGCGTATATTATCTAAGGAGAAGCCAGCTTTTCTGCCTAGCGAGATCAATGCCAATTCCTCTAGGACCTTGGGCTTGAAAATCCGCCGGAGGCCATTACGGCCGATTGATTGGATTAGTCCAATTTCTTCGTAATACCGGAGGGTAGATGGGGGTAGCCCCGATGCTTTTGCCACTTCGCCAATGTCCACGGCTTTCCTCTTCATTTGGTCTTGACTTAAAGTTGACTTGAGCTTGTATGCTATCTTCCATGCTTGTTATTCACAAGCAGGGCTGTCGACGGGTGTTGTTAGTTTTGAGAGGAGGTCGTATATGGATGCTGAATTTTGGCAAAGCAGATGGGATGCTAGAGAGATTGGTTTCCACCAAGAACAGGGTAATCCCTTATTAAAAGCGCATTTCAGCCAACTTGCCTTGTCGGCGGGTGATCGTGTGTTTATTCCGCTATGTGGTAAGACCAAGGACATTGCGTGGCTGTTGGCAAATAATTATCGGGTTGTTGGTGCAGAGCTAAGTGAAATAGCGATAAAAGAGCTGTTTGCTGAGTTGGGGGTGACTGCGCAGGTCAAGCCAGTGGGTAAATTACTTCATTACTCTGCCACTAATATTGATATATACCTTGGCGATATTTTTGAGCTGAGCGCGGAGGTGCTTCAGTCGGTTGACGCTATATATGACCGCGCTGCGTTGGTGGCCCTGCCATTTGTCATGCGATGTAAATATACCCAGCACCTTAATGATATTTCACAACTTGCACCGCAATTGGTGATTTGCTTTGAGTATGATCAGAGTGTGCATGATGGCCCACCTTTTTCTGTAACTGAAAAAGAGTTGCGTGAGCATTATGGGTCAAACTACATGATATCGCTTGTGGGGCGAGTTGTTTTAGATGGTGGTTTGAAAGGGCGCGTCGCTGCCGATGAAGCGGTGTGGGTACTTAATGCTAAATGACGGTTGACAGATAAATCGCGCCTAGAAATTAGGCGCGATTTATTATGTATTTAGCTTTAAGGTAAGAAATCCCCAATTGGTAACAAATCACCTAGAGGTAAACACTGTCCTCCAATAAGTGGAATTTCGTCGGGCGCACACAAACCGCCAGTGCCGCTGCCCGCACTAGTATTACAAGCATCAGCGTTATCGTAGCTACCGTCAACGACCTGATTAATCCATTGCGTCACTAGATCAAACGCGGCGCCGTGTACCGTGCTCCGTGCAATCGGGGGCATACGTGCGGCGAGGGTCGTCGCTTCAGGCCCAAGACGATAAGGCAGAATAGATTCCGCTGCATTGCCAGGAACGATGTCATACTCGCGACCACCGCGACCTTCGGTTCCGCTCGCTGTTGGCCCCTTACAAATACCAAAGGTATCATTTACAGATCGGAATACATCAAGATAAAAACCCGTATTCTGAGCCAAGCCGCGAGGGTTGTGGCAATGCGCACAATTCACTTCTAGATATGAACGCACACGCGCTTCAATATCTTGATCACTTCCTGCGGTAAATCCGGAGTCGCCAGGTACGTTAAAGATAGGGTTACGTTCAACCGCTGTCAGGTACGAGGTAGAGCTGTCGAGCGTAAGGTTACTTGGGCAGTTTTTCATGAGTCCATTTTGGCACCAGTAAAGCAGCTGGTTTTTACCATTCACAGGGTGTGAATCCATGCCTGTCGCTAGTGGCGATTCGCTCGCATAGGGGCGGTTTAAATTACGTGCTTTTGGCCCTATTGGCGCTGTACCGGTTTCGGCATCGTCATTGGCATGACAGCTTTGGCACTGGTTTGCATTCGGAAGCGTATAGCCATTAGTAGAGCCGACATAATGCTCGCCGCTGTTTACATCATGGTAATCCCAACTGGCACTAATAACCGCACCTTGCTGTTTCAAGCGTGCGATCTTCTGACCGCTTTCATCGAACCACTGGTACTCCAAGCCCTCCCAGTAAAACTGGCCGCCGCTGGTTTGACGTTTAATAATCAAACGCGTTTCAGCCGCACTTTCGGTTTGATTTGGTTCATTTGTGAATGAGAACGTCTTCGCTAGAATTGTTCCCACTGGGAATAAAATAGCTGCATTGGAATTGTCATTGCCGTCGCGATAAATTGCCTGCTGACCTTCTGGAATATAGGCCACCCGATACTTGGTGGAGTAGTCAGAAAACAGTTTGGTATTTAAGACAAATGGGACGCCCTGACCATTGGGTAAACTAGTTGGATCTTCTGGATCGCTGAATAAATGATATTGATCTAATCGTGGGCAGTTTACACGATAGGCATCAGCGTTGATTTTTCCCGCAGCGACATTGATTTCGCAAAGCTGGTCGATCAGTGCCTGTGAAGGTGCAGGGTCAATGTTTCCCGACGGAACAAACTCTGGCATTACAATCGCTGGGAGCGGTGCCATATTGCTGCCATAGGTTTCGTCACAGAGGTGCGGAGTAATATCTGTATCCACAGGGAAATTTGGAAGACTAGTAAGAATGTCTATTATGTCTTCTGGGCCTGACGGTGGTAGATATAACAAGGCCTCTAGACCTTCAGTGCCGTGGAAATTAGCGAAGGTAGCGCTATCGCTGTCAAAATTGTTGCTGGGATCGATACAGGAATACCACCACAGCGGCTTCTTGCGTTCGCCAGCCTCGTTAAACTTGTAGGCATTATAACGGCAAGAAGGATTAGGGTACTGGTTACCTGAAATGGGTTTGCCTTCGGCATCTGCAGGGATAGGATCGCCATTGCTGTCAGTTGGGTAGGGGCAGTTGGCGTCGTACTCGTCTTCATAGCCATCCCATGCGATGTGCGCACCACGGTATTCGCCAGCGCCAACCAACATTTTTAGACCTATTAACATAGGGAAAGCTGACGTGACCTGCTCGCCGCCAGTATCAATAATGGCAGCGAAATCTGGGCTGGGTAGATCGTTACCGTTGTTTTTAAAGGTGTTATTCCAAATGTGAACACCTTCACTGTATAAATCCATACGGCGATCACCTGGCACACCAAATAATTTGTAACTGGTGTGCACAATACCGGCGGTGCCGTTGTTTTCGAAGGTATTCTCAAACACATCGATTTTGTCGTAACCCATGGTCAACATACCGGTACCGCGAGGTACGTTAGATACGATGCTACCGGGTTCGGCAAAGTTGTAAGTGTTATTATTACGAGACACATTGCGGTACATGCGTGTGCGGCTGCCGTAGCGCGTTAGCCCGTCTAAGTCATAAACCAAGAAGCCGCCGGTGTTACATTCCGACAGGTTATCGACGTACTCACCGCCGCGAACGTTTTCTATTTCAAAACCAAATACGTTAAATGCTGAGCGACTGTTACGAATAATGGCGTTATCGGTTTGACCTACATAGATACCAGCGTCGGAAGCACCTACTGACTCAGAGTACTCAACCAAGATATTCTTTGAATTTACTGGGTAAACGCCGTAACGACCAGACAACTTGCTCACAGTGTAATCTGGTGAACTTGTGTCCGTTTCTAGTGGATTGGGATTATCTGGGTTGTGACGCGCTGGGTCTGTACACGCAACATGCAGCTTAGTTTTATAGTTGGCTGCAGTTACCGTATCTTCATTCGGTAAATTACGGCCACTAGACCAAAATGCGCGAACGCGACGCAGGGTACCGTGGTCAACGCCTTGCAATTTAAAGGCATCACCTGGCGAATCAAGAACTGTCAAATCTTCGACCGTTATCCCGCGCACCGTGGTGGCCAAAAAGCCTTCCTGAGAACCGCTATTTTTAAAGGAAAGTATGGTCTTATCCATACCCTGACCTTTTACCAAAATATCTTCTGTGCCAGAAATCTGGATACCAGACGTTAACTCAAAATAGCCTTCGGCGAACTCAATGACGTCTTTTGGTTTAACCTCAATCATCGCCAGTAACATTTCGGTAGAGGCGTTAGGGCCTGGTTCAATAAAAAATGTTCTACCCTGCGCGACGTCCCCAGTATCTGGATTACTCTCGCTAGATGTAGACTTGCTGCTTGAACCACCGCCGCAAGCCACAAGTCCAAGTATTAGTGCTATTAGAGTAACTCTGAGTAACTCTCTATTTAGTTTCTGCATTTAATCTAACCCGTAATGATTGTCTAAACAGAGTAGGCGCTAGCATTATTATCCGCCACTCGGTTCTGGTATTCCCCAAACTCCTATGCTAGCAAGTATAAATTTGCGTACAATGCAAATTCGTGCCGACAATAGGTTGATTCGTGTCAAAAAATTCACCGACCATAACGACCAATCTGCAATGGGCGCAAATGATTGCCCTAGTCATAGCAGAAGGCTGTGCAGTTGATCACGAACGTTTATTTACCGAAGCTAAGCTCAGTATCAATGCTTGGCAATCGCTGTCCCGTGTCGATCAAGATGACATTACCGCCCTGTGGAGAGCCGCAGATCGTCTGGGCGCTCCTCCTGAGATCGGTCTTGGTGTTCTAAAGCACTTCCACTTTCGTACGCTTGGCCCGCTCGCATTTAAAATGATGGTGGCGACCACTTTTCGGCAATCCATCATCGAGGCGCTCCACCAAATATCCTTGGTTAGCGAAGCGTGGCGATACACGCTAACCGAACAAGGTAATCTAGGTGTTATGACCTTTAATCTTACCAACCCAAGAATGGAAATTACCCACCATTCCTATGACGCCTTTATTAGCGCTTGTGCTCGTACTATGCAGGATTGTTTTCCAGGTGAAAATTATCGTTTCGCAGAGATCTGGTTTGCCCATCCGGACTTTGGATTGCGAAGTAAATACGAGCAACTATTAGGTTGTCCCTGTAAATTTAATACGAGTAGCTATGCGATTTGCTTAGAATCGCGGGTACTCGACTTGCCATTAGCCTCAGCTGACCCCTTATTGTACGAGTCGCTAGATTCGAGATTAAAACATCAAGCCCTCAATCTTAAAAACCTGAGTGGCAGCATCGAAACTGCAATTTTGTCATTGATTGATCGGGGTTTAATCCCTAATCGTAAAACCGTTGCGGACCACCTCGGCTTTGGTGAGCGTACCTTGCTTCGTCGATTGCAGGACGAAGATATAACCTACAAAGAAATTCAGGAGCAAGTCTTCGAAAAACTTGCACTACACTGGCTAAAACGCAGCGAATCTATGAATTATATCGCTGAGAAACTGGGCTACTCCGACGCCGCCTCCTTTAGAAAAATGCTTAAGCGCCGAACTGGCCTCAGCATTCGTGAGATTAGGACATCTTTCCTCAATTAACTGGATAATAACGACAGCGCTACTGCTCGCTGCCGTACAGATTCACCTTAGTATCGTAATACCTCAATGTTTTTTCCTACAAGTTGGTGTTCAATATCAAACGCTTAAACACCACCGCATTGTGGTCCTCTAAATCGCGCTCGGGTTCTTCGGCGAGTGATATGTTTGGAAAGCGTTTAAACATTTCCCCCATCGTTAAATACAGTTGGCGCTTAGCCAATGCCGCACCGATGCAGAAGCGCGGGCCGTAGCCAAATAGTACATCGGGTTCAAATTTACGTCTTACGTCTAGTTTTTCTGGATTGCTGAAGTGGGCAGGGTCATGGTCTTTTAGGTGCGGCATCATCAGCACCATTTGACCTTTCTTCACGTCTTGACCCAGTAGCTGCATATCGCTTGGTGCATAGCGCGCAAAGCCCATTTTAGAGTTGCCTGACCAGCGCATAATTTCACTGAATGCATTAGAGAAGGCATCGGCAGATTCTAGTGCGTAAGGTACTTGGTCAGGACTTTTTAACAGGGCGTACACCGACCATTGCTGGGCTATTAATGTGGTGTCTGCGCCTGCGCCAATCAAGGCGAGGATGAGGGTGATGATGTCCCATTCGTTAAATTTTTCATTTGCCGCTTCAATTTTTAGCAAGGCGCTGAGAAAATCACCTTCCTGAGGGTTTTCGCGGCGCTCGGCAATCACTACTTGCAGTATATCGATGGCTTTGTTGCTGTCTTCTTGGGCGCGAAGTCGGCGTTCGTCCGATATGGTCGGGTTCCATGTTTCGGTAAAGGTTTGGGTAACACGCTTCATTTCCGGCCAGTATTTTTCTGGTACGCCAACCATTGCTGTTATCGAAATAAAGGGGATGTGCTGGGCAACCTCGGTGATGTAATCAAAGGACTCTGGCGTGCCTATGTCGTCAAAAAGGCGCTTAACGTGTGGCTCTATTTGGCGCTGAATGTTCTCGACCACATTGCGTGAAAACGCCGGTGAGGTGATACGACGAACCAAGCGGTGATGATCGGGATCCGCTAGCAGGCTGTGACCGACCAAGGCCTTTTCAAACTTATTCCAGTTTTCCTCGGTGGGGCGCGGTGGCGCAAACTCCCAGTCGTAGAAGTCAGAGGAGAGGTATTCGCGCTTCCAGCAATCCATGATGTCCGGCATTTGGGTCATGATCCACGCCTGCCATGGTGCATACCACACCAAGGGCCCGCGCGCGGCCATGGCTAGGCACTGCGGCGCCGGGTTGTCAGCGTATGACTGTGAGTTGGGGTCGAATAAGGATTCGATGGGTGCAAGGGTGGCACTTTCTGACATGGTAGATCCTCTCTGGTGACGCGCTGGGCGTTGCAGATTGTTATTGTTGCCGATAATTTATCGCTGCTTGCAAAAAAATATACTCCAGTGTAATTTTATTCTCAAGTTACTTAATAATTAAAATTGGCATCTGGAGATTCAAGGTATGAAAGACTTTACAAATAAAGTGGCCGTTATTACCGGTGGCGCTAGTGGCGTCGGGCGAGCGATAGCACATTTACTGGCCAAAGAAGGTGCCAAGGTGGTCGTGGCTGATATCGAGGCAACGGCGCTAGATCGCACGGTAAAAGAGCTAGAGGCACTGGGCTGTGAATGTATGGGGCAGCGCGCGGATGTGACCGACGCTAACTCGATGAATGCCTTGGTAGATGCCGTGATGGCTCGCTTTGGCGCTATGCACCTCGTGTTTGCCAATGCCGGGGTTGGCACTGGTGAAGCAGGCAATATGTGGGACTACGAGCTAAATGACTGGGAGTGGGGCTTTCGGGTAAACACCTGGGGCTTAATTCATTCCATTAACGCATTTTTACCGAAATTGGTCGCCCAGAATGAGGAGGCACATTTTGTGGTGACGGGCTCCGGTAATGGCGCGTTTCTCATGCTACCCAATACCCCAATCTACACCGCTAGCAAGGCGGCGGTGCAAGCGATAACCGAGAATCTGCATTATCAGCTGCAAGCTACCCAGTCGCCGGTTAAGGTCAATGCCTTATTCCCAGGTCCGCATGTTGTTAACACCGGTATCTTCAACTCTGAGCGCAATCGCCCAGAGTCTTTGCCGGGTAATCCCGACAAGCCAGATTCAGGGATTCATTCAGTTGAAGATATGAAAGCAATTATGGCCCAGTACGATATGCAGTTGCAGACCACCGAGCCAGAAGAGGTCGCGGCCTTTGCGATACAAGGTATTCGTGACGAGAGCTTTTGGATATCGCCAATGTCAGACAAGGCGCGCGCAGGCTTTGTGGCAAGGGTAGATAGCATCTTAAATAGAACAACCCCAACGGTGCCAGACGTTTTGTAGTGACGGGGATATTGTGATCTAGCAAGGTGGGAGCTGTCGTCGGGTGACAGCTCCAGCGTGGTTCTCTGCTGATGCTTACGTTACTATCCCATCCTTCAATAGGGTTTAGAGGTGAATATTTTGCCAGTTGTACAGCTAGGGCGTAGAGAGCGAAAAAAGAAGGCCGTTCGTGAAAATATTAGCGAGCAAACCCTACTCCTCATCAGTCGATACGGCGTGGATGGCATTACCATAGACGCCATTTGTGATTGCGTTGATATCGCTAAAAAAACCTTTTACAACTACTACGGCTCAAAGCACGACCTGTTAGTCGATATTTGTCAGTCGGAACTGCTGCAACGCACCGACGACCTGATCACCGAAGCCATAGAGCAAAGCGATGATCTGGCTACGCAGCTTGAGTTTGTCCTCGGCGTACTCGCCACACGAAATAGCACCGCCAGCAAATTAGAGCGCGAGCTCATTGGCTACTTAGTGGGGTCTTTGTCTACCAATATGAGTCAAGGCGCTAGCCAGCTGCAGTTTATGAGCAACTGCTACCAGCGTTTGTTTAGCCACAGTAAGGCGCAATTGAAAGAAGGGCTTAGCCCGCAGTTTTGTGCCGAAATGACCGTGGGTATGACTAACATCATTACACTGAATTGGTTGCATGATGATAACTACGACACCTTGGCGCGGTTTCAGTCGCTGCAAGGGTATTTGAAAAGTAGCATGTTGAAGTAATTCTTCTCTCTGTGTTTGGGGCGCTCAGGAAGGGTGGCTGCACGCGATGGCATTGCGTAACTGCGAGTCTATTTTTTACCGTCAGCGTTGAGGGTGTATCACCAATTCTTATCGTATGCGCATAAGCTGGGTAATTGCCTTTAAGCGATTGATGACGAGTGATAATAAAATCAGAAGGCAGCCGATTAGCTGGCTGCTGTTCATACTTTCACTAAACCATACCATTGCTATCAGTGTCGTCCACAGTGGTTCTAAAACCATGATAACTACGCCGTGGCTATTTGCTGTCAGGCTTTGTGCATAGGTCTGAACCAAGAAGCGTAGGGCGGTACCGATAGTCGCAGATAGAACAATCCAGCCGACTAGTTCAGCTTGAATGTTTGTGAACGTGGGTTGCCAAGGCTCAAGTATTGCTGAGGCTATTCCAGTTATGACACCTGTCGTTGCTAGCACTATTGTCGTTAAGGCTAGCACTGGAATCTTGCTTGCTTTGCTGCCCTCACCATTTTCACGCACGAACGATTGAATATTGGTGACTCGCGCATTCATATTGAAATACAGCGCGAAAAAAGCCGCTGATGCCAGTAGCAAAATATGTGACATCTCTACTTTTAGCGCGTGGTCCATTGGTTCGCTAAGTGAAAGAAAGCCAAGGCCGATAAGTGCTACCGGCAACGCGAACCACGTACTGGGAGGGATTGCTTCCTTAAACAACACGCGCCCAATGATCGGGACCATAACGACGCCGAGACTAGCTAAAAACGCCGCTTCCCCTACATGACTTGCTTTGGCCAGCCCTGTAACCCAAAAGCACATGGCGAAGCCAAATACTAATCCAACTCGCACAGAATGCAGCCACGCACAGCCGGCAAGTTTTCCCAGTGTTTTGTAAGACACACAGCTAAGAAGTAAACCCGCCAGAAAAAAACGAATAGACATAAAAAGCAGAGGTGGCATCTGCAATACAGCCTCTTTTGAGAACATCCAACTGATTGACGCTAATAGAGTCACAAGCACCAATAGCAGATCGGATTTATACGCGTTGTTCAAAAAGCTCGGCCTGATTAAATTTAACGATTAGTATAATGGCTCTCTAGACACTTAGCATTCACATCAACTTATTGATGATTAAGACTAAATAAAATCACCGCTCCATCAACAAGCCGCAAACAGCGTATTTATCTGGTGGTAAGGGCGGTAGTGATTCGACGTGGCTCACGTCTCTTTCGTCTGAAATGCCACATTCGGGATCTATCCCTTCTGCCTAAATATGCAACTCATGAACCGGGTGAATGAATATTAATGTGCATATTTGTAATCTCCGCTTGACCTTAAAATGTAAACCATATACTTTTTTTACACTATAGTTACCTTTTTTGGCGTTGCTACTCGGCATGCCAGTGTGGGAGAAAAGTATGAGTACGCGTTATGACAAGCCAATTCCGTTTGGGTGGTTTGCAATTGAATACACAAAGGAATTAAACCCCAGTGATGTGAAGCCCCTGCGGTATTTTGGGCGCGACTTGGTCTTGTTTCGCACCGAATCGGGCGAGGCTGCTTTACTTGACGCGCATTGCCCGCATTTGGGGGCGCATCTGGGTCATGGCGGCGTAGTGAAAGGGGAGAGCATTAGTTGTCCATTTCACGCTTGGGAGTATAACGGCGACGGCTTTTGTACCAAGGTGCCATACGCGAAGAATATGCCGCCCAAAATTGACGGTAAACAAGCTTTGCGCCGTTACCCAGTAGTAGAGAGTAATCAAATGATTTGGGCTTGGTATCATCCACAGGATGCTGAGCCACTATGGGAGGTGGAGCCACACCCAGAGTTGCATTCGCAGGAGTGGACAGAGATGGATGTCTACGATTGGAGAATCAATTCAATTATTCAGGAAACCGGCGAGAATGCGGTAGATATCGCGCATTTTGTGACGGTTCACGCATCGCCAGAAATGCCGGTGGGCGAAGTCACAATTAAGGGATTTCAGCGCAGTACGGTCATGGATAGCTTGACCGAGGCCATTGATGAATTCGGCAATATTGACCGCAGCGGTGAAAACTTCGATATGGGTCGTTTGGTGACCTCGTCGTATGGGCCAGGGCAAACCTACCAAAAATTTTCGCGACTTTTTGAAATTGTGATGATGGGTACTGTAACGCCTATTGATGAGCAGAGTTTGCATATGCGTTTTAGCTTTAGCATGCCAAAGCAGCAGTCAGATGAGCACAAATTGTACGCCAATGCCTTCCGTGACGAGATTGTGCACCAAGTCCAGCAGGATATTCCGATCTGGGAAAACAAGGTGTATTTAGACGAGCCGACCCTCTGTGATGGCGATGGCCCAATTGCAAAATACCGCAAATGGTTTCAACAGTTTTACGCCGCGTAATAGCAGCTTTCAACCGCCAATAAAACCGAACTAAATTTTAATAATAACGAGGAAAATACCATGACTCACCCCACTGCACCCATAGGCAAGCCGGGCGATATTTTAAACTGGCCGATGTTGAAAATAAGCTACCTCACCGACCCTGCTTGTATTGCCGCGCTATTGCCACCGGGTATCAGCCCCGGCAAAACCCCAAAGGTCACGTTGACTATTTACAATTTTCCAGTATTAAATGAGCCAGAATATGGCTGCGTGGTAAACATCGATGCTAATTACAGCGGTATAGAAGGTGAGTACACGCTGGGCATCGCTATTGACCAAGAAGCGGCGATATACGGCAGTCATGAGCGCTGGGGACAGCCTAAGTTTTATGGCGAAACCAAGTATTTCCGTTTGATGGATTATATTAGCGCGAGCGTTACGCACCGTGGTTATACCTTCCTTGAATACAGCGGCCAAGTCGCTGGCCCCGGTGAAATCCCTCCTGAATTTGAAACCAATGAATGGTGGATTAAATGTTTGCGCGGTGTCGATATGGCTTCGACTGACTATGATTTTCCACCCCATGTTGTGCGGGTATACAGTAAATACGGCACCGCCTATGTTGAAAAATTACGCGGCAAACTGACCCTTAGCGACAGTCCTTGGGATCCTGTCGCGAGTAAGTTGCCAGTGCGCAGCGAGCCTGCAGCGCATTTGTGGACCCCGATATTCCTAGATCGCAAGATTACGCTAGAAGGGCCTTTAGATCCTGAAGGCTTTCAGCCGTTTGCGGATACCATCGGTGGTTCTCGTTGGCCGGGAGAGTTTGGCGCGCCTAAGAAGGGCTAGTCGTGCTTGTGTGGCGGGCACTCATGACGCCACTTATCGCATGGCTGGCGGGATTGCCTCGGTATTGCTTTATACCGAGGTTTTAATAATAAAAGCGGGTATAACAAAGTCCTTAATATATTGCCGAATTTGCTCGGCCGAGCACTCGGCTTCAATCGCCATACGTGAAAAATTATGCTGCATGATGATGATCCAGTTAATGATGTCGGAGTCATCGATTTTAAGAATATGCGCGTCATCCGCACTTAATTTTTTCAGTAGGGGCTTCCAAGTCTCGGATATCGCATCTTTTATTGGCGATTCTTCACCGTTCAATATGGTTTTAAACACGTGAGAGGTTTCCACTAGTACTCGCACGCTTTCGTCTTTAAATGCCTGTTCTGCGCTCGACAGAAAATACACTTCTAAGGCTTGCTCCATACTTGTACAGCCACTAATTTTTGCCTTGATTTTGGCGTTAAATTGCTCGGCGCGGTAGGCTAAAAAGCTACTGATTAGGTTGTTTCGGTTGCTATATTTACGGTAAATAGTGATTCGGCTTAAGCCTGCTTGTTCCGCAATATTCTCCATGGTGGTTTTTTCTAAACCATAAATCTTGATGCAACTAGTAACAGCCTCCATAAGCACTTGACGCTTTTTTTCGGCAGTTTTCGCTGTTATTTGTGTATTTTTCGTGGAAGTTAGCATGTTTTGGCTTTGTTGGAATTCCTGTTTAGAGGCGATGAGTCTTGCACGGGGATGGCAGCAAAGTCGAAATATTAATCGATTTGTTAACAAGATAGCAATTTGATACCGCCGCTTAGGGGCGGTGGCAGGGTTGCTATTTGCGGGCTAGCTTGTAAGCGAGTCGGAGAGTGTGAACCCGCAATCAAAATTAATTTAATCGATTAGCTAAATCTTGACACACTAAATGATACGTATTATAAATATTTGTAACAAAGCGATGACAGAGATCTCGCTGACAATAATTATTAACAAATGGAAGGTGCGCAATAAATGGCCAGTTTAGTGAGTCCGACAGGACGCGTGGCAAATCTGCAAGAAAGGCCCTCAATGTTTGGGCGCTTACGTTTAGCTCGGGCGATCTCACTGGTATCCCTCAGTACTGTCGTCCTTGCGGGTTCACCTGCTTGGGCGCAGAAAGAGGCGGGTACTGAGACTCGCGCTAAGAACCGACTAATTGAAGAAGTAGTTGTTATGGCGCAGAAACGCGCCGAAGACGCGCAGGATGTTCCAATTTCGCTTTCTGCGTTTTCGGAGCAGAAGCTAGATGCAATGGGTATCGACGATCCTAAAGATTTAGCTCAGTTCACACCGGGGATGTATTACGGTCAGACGGTAAACTTCGCGGTAATTTATATTCGTGGTGTGGGTAGTGATGCCTTCCTGCCAGATTCCGACCCCAGCGTTGCTACTTACATTGACGGTATTTACTACCCGTTTGCTAACGGTCAGTCGCAGGCATTTGGTGCGGTTGAACGGGTAGAGGTGTTAAAAGGGCCGCAGGGTACCTTGTTTGGTCGGAATTCTACCGGTGGTGCCATTAATATTATCACCAAGTCACCGGGTGTGGAGCCTGAGGCCTCGGTCTTGGCGAGCAAAGAGAGCTTTGACAGTACCAATCTTCGCTTGCATGGAAGCACCCCAATCACTGACTGGTTAGCCGCGAGCGTGTCATATACCAAGGCAGAAGCAGACAATTACTACAAGGGTACGCGTGGTGATGGTAATGGTGGCAGAGAGTCATTCCCTAAAGAGGAAAGTGAAGGCTACCGGATGAAAATTCGTTTCTCGCCGACCGAGAACATGGACTTAAACCTCGCTTATATTAAATTCGATCAATACGGTGTTAGCTCGACAGCTATGCCAAATGTGGCGCCAAGCGTGCTTGCGCAAACCTTGGGTATCGAAGCGCAAACCCGAGAATATTATGTTGATGTCGACGTACCAAGTTACTTCTCTTTAGACAACGATGTGTACTACGGACAGTTTGAATGGCGCACCGATTGGTTCGACATGAAAATTCTGGCCAGCAAACAAGATATCGCAACCGACAACGTCTATGACTTTGACGGCTCCGATACTCCTTTTATCACCTTTGATGCTAAGGGCCAGTTTGCAGACGTAAAAACCCAAGAGATTCAGTTCTTGTCGAACGAAAATGGACCGGAGTGGATAGAGTGGATTGTCGGTGCCTTCCATTTAGAGCAAGAGTCAGGGTTTCCACTTAACCGTTTGTCGGTGCTGGGCTTGGATCTAAGTGATGGTGCTTTATTGGGGATTCCGGTACCGCAAGGTCTAGTTGATGTGGTTAGTGGCTTAACCAGCGGTTTGGGGATTTCTGTGCCAGATGGTGTGTCACTTGGTTTGGTGTCGTTGTTGGGGACTAAGTCAACGGCGTATTTTGCGCAATCTACGTTGCACTTCACTGATGATTTATACCTGACCTTGGGTGGTCGTTATCAAGAAGAGACCCGTGGCGTTATTGAATCTAGTGTTGGTCTTGTCGGCTTAGATGGCAGTAATAGCAGCCTGCTGCAATTCAGCCGTCCAGTATCAGACACCAATAATTTCTCACCTAAGGTTTCGGTGGGGTATAACTTTAGCGATGACATCTTGGCCTACGCAACATATACACAAGGTTATAAGAGTGGCACCTTCAATACTGTCAACGTATACGATGAGCCAGAATACGTTCGTCCAGAAACAGTAACCACCAAAGAGATAGGTCTTAAATCCCAATTCTTTGATCAAGGTTTAACAATGAACTTTGCGATTTTTGAAAATGAAATCGAAGATTTACAAGTTCAGTTTATTTCCTTATTGAGCGGTGGTGCAGTATCACTTGAGAATGCGGGTGGCGCGAGAATTCGCGGTATTGATTTCGATTCGCAATGGGTGCCAATGCCAAATATGAATCCAGGACTTGTGCTTGCATTAACTGGGTCGTACCTTGATTCTGAGTACACCTCGTATGTGAACGGTAGTGGTTATAACGAAGGCGACGGTTTCTACAATAACCGCCAGGGCGACTTTACGGGGAACCGTGTAACACGTACGCCTAAATTCAGCGGAAGTTTTGGTCTAAACCAAGTTATTGAAGTGTCGGATATCGGTGAGCTGGAGTTTTCTACCAGCGTTTACTACAACCAAGGGTTCTATTACCTAGCCCAAAATTCGCCTGTATCGTGGGAAGATGAATATTATGTGGTAGATGCAGCATTAGGATTTTTGCATTACGACACGAATATTCGGGTAACTGCCTTTGGTAAAAACTTAAGCGATGATCGTTATACCTACTCACAATTTCATACTGATGCAGGACGTTCAGATTATTTAGCGCCGCCAAGAACATTCGGTGTGAAAGTGAACTGGGAATATTGATTTAGGAAATTAATTGAAGAATTTTTGCGCCCTTCGGGGCGCTTTTTTTTTGCCGAAATTAACAGTAGTGAGATTGGGTAGGTATTGTTTTATGTGCCGTCGTTGGGGTATGAAATTTACTCAAAAAAAACCCTGCTAAAGCAGGGCAAAAATACATAAATAAAAATTTAGTTTTACAATCCTGGAAGCGTGCCTAGAGCGCCTAGAGGATTGCCGTCGAGGGTGAGTAAGGCGCCAATCTCATCAATTGGGTTACCTAGCAGAATGCCGGTAAGTGTACTGGCCTGCGGTGCTAAGCCTACTACCACGGGGGTGAGGGGGCTGCTGAATAATAATGTGGTAACAACCGGCAGCCCTTCGCCAACGCCTACCGCAGTTAAAGAGGTAACAAGACTGGCTGGAGCGACGTCACCAATAGCGGGTATAGGTAAACCTAAAAACTGTGCATTTGACAGCGACGAACTAAGGGCGAGAACAGCGGCTGCCATAAGTGGTTTTGTAGATATTTTTTTCATCGTGAACTCCATTTTTGTTACGCTAATTATCATCGTTATAAATTTAATCTAACATGATTAGGTTGTAAAATTAAACTTTTATTTTTTGTGTACAAGTTCCGTTTTAATTGAGGTTTTACTCAGCTTCACATGATGAATAGCGATCGCTTACAGCATTGTCAGGCGATCTGACTTCGCCCCATAGTGGTGCGGGCAGTGTTCCGTGTTGGTGCGATATTGGCGGTTGATATTTTAGACGAGTTCTTGGTAATTCACTTAAAGGCCCATAGAATAGGTATTCAGCGGGCTTGGCATGAAACCTGTATTAGTGCTAATGTCCGCACTCTTGGTGACATTGGACGAATTACAATTTGAAAATGGAAAGCTAGGGTTCCGATCTCAATATTCTTGAGGTGACTGGTCCGAGAGCTTTCGACCTTCGGCGCATTTAGCAACTATGCTAAATCACAAGGTTACACGGCGGGACAAAAGCCCGGGAGACGATCGGCGATATTCGCCAGGAGTGCTCTATGAATCCGTGTAAGACCGCTGGAGGTTTACCCATGAAGCGATTTGCCGCTTTACTTCTTACCCTGACGTTCTCGTCATTCTCTGCTGCCGCTACCGACAGCTTTAAAATTTGCTGGTCTATTTACGTGGGTTGGATGCCTTGGGGCTACGGCGCCGAGCAAAAAATCGTAGACAAGTGGGCTAAAAAATATGACCTTGACATTGAGGTTGTACAGATCAACGACTACATCGAATCCATCAACCAATACACCACCGGCGAATTTGCCGCCTGTGCCATGACCAATATGGACGCATTGACTATTCCCGCCGCTGGCGGTGTCGATAGCACCGCGTTGATCGTTGGTGACTTTTCAAACGGCAATGATGGTGTGGTGCTCAAAGGCTCCAAAAAACTGCAAGACATAAAGGGCCAGCGGGTTAACTTGGTTGAGTTGAGTGTTTCGCATTACCTTCTTGCGCGTGGTTTAGAAAGCGTGGGTATGAGTGAGTCTGATGTGACTGTGGTGAATACCTCTGACGCCGATATGGTTGCAGTATTCCCAACAGCTGGCGTCACATCGGTAACGACATGGAATCCTCTGTTAAGCGAAATTTTAACGATGCCTGATGCGAATATGGTATTCGACTCCTCAAAAATCCCCGGCGAAATTATCGACTTATTAGTGATCAATACCGACGTACTGAAAGCCAACCCTAATTTGGGTAAAGCGCTAACTGGCGCATGGTATGAAATTATGGCGACCATGAGCGATGCCGGTAAAACAGGTGTGGCGGCGCGTACTGAAATGGGCACGGCGTCTGGCACCGATCTAGCTGGTTACGAAGCACAATTGGCAAGCACAAAAATGTTTTACAGCGCTGAGAGCGCGGTGGAATTTACCAACAGCGCCGCGTTGAAAACGACGATGAAGAATGTGGCTGAATTCTCCTTCGAACATGGCTTGCTAGGTGAAGGCGCACCGGATGCTGGCTTTATTGGCATAGAAACACCCGCTGGTGTGTTTGGTAATAGCAGTAATATTAAACTCCGCTTTGATCCTAGTTATATGCAAATGGCTGCCGACGGAAAACTGTAAGTAAGTGGCGCTATGCTAGGCCCAAACAATTACCTAGCGTAGCGCCCGATAGTAAGAGCGGTAAAAGCAGTAGCAAATAGCAGTAAAACAAGGTCTCTATGAAACGACTTATTAATTTCACACCCGCGCGTATATGGCGAATCGGTCTGGCCTTGCTGCCATTCGCGATTATTATTCTGATTTATATTTCTGCGTCAGACGCTCGGCTTGCAGAAAATCCTCAGGATAAATTACTGCCTAGCTTTACTCAGATGGGCGACGCTATTCAGCGTCTTGCCTTTGAGCCCAGCAAACGCAGCGGTGACTATTTGTTTTGGCAAGATACCATGAGCAGTCTCCGTCGCTTGGGCTTGGGTATGGTAATTGCTGCGTCTTTGGGAATGTTTTTTGGCCTAATGACAGGGGCTTTACCGGTATTAAATGCCAGCTTTGCGCCGCTGCTTACCGTGGTGTCGTTGGTGCCACCAATGGCCTTGCTACCGGTACTTTTTATTGTGTTTGGCTTGGGTGAGGTGTCGAAAGTCGCCTTGATTGCCATTGGTGTGACACCCTTTATTGCCAGAGATATTCAAAAGCGGACCTTAGAGATTCCCCGTGAACAATTAGTTAAGGCGCAGACCTTGGGTGCTAATAGCGGCCAGATTATTCTCCGTGTATTAATACCCCAGTTAATGCCGCGACTGATTGACGCGGTGCGTCTGTCATTGGGCTCGGCGTGGTTGTTCTTGATTGCTGCTGAGGCAATTGCGTCCACAGATGGCTTGGGTTACCGCGTATTCTTGGTGCGCCGTTATCTTTCTATGGATGTGATTTTGCCCTACGTGGCATGGATAACTGTGCTGGCGTTTACCATCGATTATTGCCTAGCTCGTTTGAGCCGCTTTGCCTTTCCTTGGCATGCGCAGCAGGAGGGCAAGTCATGATTGAAATTAAAAATATATGGAAGCGCTTTGGCGACAACGTCATTTTAGAAAACATTTCCGCCACCGTAAAAGAAGGTGAATTTATCACCTTGGTGGGTGCCTCTGGCTGCGGCAAAAGTACGTTTCTGAAAATGCTCTTAGGTACCGACTCGGCATCGCAGGGCAGCATATTGCTAGACGGCAAGCCGATTCCCTCTGAGCCAGATGCCGAGCGCGGTGTGGTTTTTCAGCAGTATTCGGTGTTTCCCCATTTAAGCGTACTAGAAAACGTGGTGATTGCTCGCGAGTTTGAAAAAACAAAGCTCGGATTTTTGTGGGGCGGTGCAAAGAAAGCTGCGCGTGCAGAGGCGGCGGAGCTATTAGATATTGTTGGCTTGAGTCATATGCGGAATCGCTATCCCGATGAGCTGTCAGGCGGCATGCGCCAGCGCTTAGCCATCGCTCAGGCATTAATTTTAAAGCCGCGAATTCTATTATTAGATGAACCCTTTGGAGCCTTGGACCCCGGTATTCGTGCCGACATGCATGAGCTGGTCTTAGATCTTTGGCGCAAACACAAACTCACTATATTTATGGTTACCCATGACTTGAAAGAGGGTTTCCATTTGGGAACACGCTTGTGGGTCTTCGACAAGCGGCGGGTGGATGCCCATGCCCCAAATGCCTATGGCGCAGGTATTACTTATGACTTGCCGGTAGGTGTGTGCGAGCAAGAAATACTGGATGAAATTGACGAAAGTCTGAGTGTTAAACATCAGACGGAGCATGTATAAAAATGCAAAATTATCAAACTGAAATACCCGCAGGCGGCCACTGGTCAATCGAGCTGCGGCGTGGCACCCAAATAACATTGCGCGACCTAGATGGCAACGGTAATGCCGGCATGCTGTTCTATAACCCGCGTAACTTATTAGAGCGCTACAACGCGCCAGACACGCTCAAGTGTCAGCACACCTTTAAGCTCACGAAAGGCCATTGCTTGTACTCCGACATGGGGCGCATTTTTGCCTCGGTTATTGCCGACGACAGCGGTTGGCACGACACCGTGTGCGGCAATATCCATGCAAGCCAGGTCGCAGATCACTGGGGTGCGCGTGACTACCAGAATGATCGTAATGACTGGCACCAAAATGGTTGCGATGCCTTTTTAACTGAATTGGCAAAGTACGGCCTAGGCGCGGCAGACATGGCCGCCAACATTAATTGGTTTAGCAAAGTAACGACCGATGCCGACGGGAATATGACGCTGGCGTCCAATGCCAGTGCGGCAGGTAATAGCGTTAGCCTGCGTTTAGAAATGGATACCTTGGTCTTAATTCACGCCTGCCCTCATCCCCTGCGAAAGGCTGAAGACTACCCGCGCCATCGCATTGGTGTTGAGCTGAGTGTGGCGGCGCCAATGACAGACGACGATGTGTGCTTGAATCACTGCGACGAGAATCGTCGCGGTTTTAAAAATAACGCGCTGTACTACTTAGGCTGCTGAGGGAGAGCTGCATTATGATTAAAGAAAGTAATTTGCCATTAGATACTGCGGTGTTTCGTGAAGTGGTTTGGGCGGGGGATTACTACCTTGGTAAAGTCACTGCAGGGCAAACATTCCGGATTCTTGATTTAGAAGGTAATCAAGCCGCCGATACTTTGTTCTACTGTGTTGACGACCCGAGCGAGCGCTACAGCGCCACCGACACCATTCGTGAGCAGCACAATGTGTATTTGACTGCCGGCTCGGTACTTCGCAGTAATCAGAATCGCGCCATGTTAGAGATTGTCGCAGACACCTGCGGTCGCCATGACACCTTGGGTGGTGCTTGCGCGACCGAGAGTAATACCGTGCGCTACGATTTAGAAAAACGTTGCATGCATGCCTGTCGTGATAGCTGGATGTTAGCAATAGCCGAAAAGCCTGAATACGGCCTAAGTAAGCGCGATATTACCCACAATATTAATTTCTTTATGAATGTGCCGGTCACCGAAGATGGCGGCCTAAGTTTTGCTGACGGTATTTCTGCTGCAGGAAAATATGTGGAATTAAAGGCCTTGGTAGATGTGTATGTTTTAATCTCCAACTGCCCGCAATTAAACAACCCCTGCAATGCCTACAACCCAACGCCAATTGAATACCTCGTTTGGAATGCTTAAGCACCACGTCAGACGCCCGACATCCGACGTCTGACTTGTTATAAACCATCTTCAGTGGACGGCCACTGTCGTATGACATAACGGGACGGCCCGTTACCGGATGACTATGTTCCAGAAAGTATTGATTGCCAATCGCGGCGCCATCGCCACGCGGATTATTCGCACCCTTAAACAGTTTAATATTACCGCCGTCTCTGTCTACGCCGAAGCCGACGCTCGCAGCTTACATGTGCGCAATGCTGACGAAGCTTATAGCTTAGGCGACGGCGGTGCTGCGGATACCTATCTTAATATTGAGAAAATTCTCGATATTGCCAAGCACTGCGGTGCAGAGGCAATCCACCCCGGCTACGGTTTTCTCAGTGAAAATGCGGATTTTGTCCGGCAGTGCGAAGCAGACGGTATTGCCTTTATCGGGCCTACCGCGCAGAACATGCTGGACTTTGGTTTAAAGCATAAAGCCCGTGAAATTGCTGAATCTGTTGGTGTGCCACTGCCGCCGGGAACAGGTCTGTTAAGTGACTTAGAAAGCGCCGTGGGCCATGCGACAACTATTGGTTATCCGGTGATGCTAAAGAGCACCGCCGGCGGTGGTGGTATTGGTATGCAGGTCTGTCACAACGAAGATGATCTGCGCAGCGGTTTTGATAAAGTTAAAAAATTAGGTGGCAATAATTTTTCAAACGACGGCGTATTTTTAGAGAAATTTATCGCCCGCGCTCGGCATATTGAGGTGCAGGTGTTTGGCGATGGCTACGGCCAAGTGGTTGCAATCGGTGAACGTGATTGCTCTGCTCAGCGTCGTAATCAAAAGGTAGTGGAGGAGTGCCCCGCACCAAACCTACCCGATTCGGTTCGCCACTTACTGTATACCCAGTCTGAGGATTTATTAGCGGCGGTGAATTATCGCAACGCCGGTACTGTTGAATTTATATACGACCAAGACAGTCGCGAGTTTTACTTTTTGGAGGTGAATACCCGCCTGCAAGTTGAGCACGGTGTAACCGAGGCGGTGTGGGGTGTAGATCTTGTTGCATGGATGTTAATGCTTGCCAGCGGCGATTTACCCGAGTTGTCAGAGCTACGCAAAAAGCTAGTTCCCAAGGGACATGCGGTGCAGGTGCGGGTGTATGCTGAAGATCCTTACCGGCAGTTTCAACCTTGCGCGGGTTTGCTCAGCAAAGTGTCATTTCCGCAGGCCGAGGGTTTGCGCATAGATCACTGGTTAGACAGCGGCATTGAAGTATCGCCGTATTTTGACCCCATGTTGGCGAAGGTGATTTTCCATGCGCCAGAGCGTACAGCGGCGCTTAAAGGCGTGGCGGCAGCACTGGAAGAAACCGAGCTATATGGCATTGTGAGTAACCGCGATTATTTGCGCGCCTTGCTCAATGACCCGCTATTAAAAGAAGGCTTGATCACCACTCGCTACCTTAATGATTTTACCTGGGAGCCGCGCCGCATAGATGTGTTGCAGGCAGGCACCCAAACTACGATACAAGACTATCCCGGCCGAAGCGGCTATTGGGATGTGGGTGTGCCGCCCTCAGGCCCTTTCGATAATTACTCTTTCCGCTTGGTGAATCGCCTGCTGGGTAATGATGATGACGCGGCGGGTTTGGAAATAACGCTACAAGGCCCGAGCCTGCAATTCAGTGAGGCGACCGATGTGGTGATCGGCGGCGCAGAGATACCGGCAACACTGCTGGGTGGCTCCGCTGGGCAAGACGGTAAAACGCTCTCGCCTTGGCAGGTCATTCATATTGAAGCGGGTCAGACCTTGCAGCTCGGTCGAATCAGTGCCGGCGCCAGAGCGTATTTGGCGGTGGCGGGTGGCGTTCAATGTCCGGAATATTTAGGTTCGCGCTCGACCTTCACGCTGGGTCAATTTGGCGGTCATAGTGGTCGTGCTTTGCGGGTCGGCGATGTCTTGGGGCTCAACGACGCCGTTGCCGCGCCGCAAAATCTACCTGATCAGCTAAAGCCAGAAATTGGTCACGAGTGGAATCTGCGGGTGATTTACGGTCCGCATGGCGCGCCAGACTTTTTCACCGATCTAGACATCGAGGTGTTTTTTGCCGCTAGCTGGGAAGTACATTACAACTCCAGCCGTACCGGTGTGCGTTTAATCGGCCCCAAGCCGACATGGGCGCGTGACAGCGGTGGCGAAGCCGGAATGCATCCATCAAACATCCATGACAATGCCTACGCTTTTGGTACGGTGGATTTTACCGGCGACATGCCGGTGATTCTTGGCCCCGACGGGCCATCTTTGGGCGGCTTTGTTTGCCCAGCAACTGTAATTACCGCCGACCTTTGGAAGTTGGGGCAGTTACGTGCCGGAGATAAGCTGCGCTTTGTGGCGGTGACGGTGGGTGATGCGGTAGAAGCGGAACGCGCACAGCGGGCGAGTATTCAAAATCTGACAGTAGACGTGCCTGCAGTGGCGGTCTTAAGTGAATTGCCATCACCGATTGTTCAGCGCCTGAGCGCCGGCGAGGTGGGCGATGACGTGGTATATCGCGTTGCGGGTGATCATTTTTTATTAGTGGAGTACGGCCCGCAGGAATTGGATATTCGCCTGCGTTTTAGAGCCCACGCCTTAATGCAGTATTTGCAGCAAAACCAGGTGGTCGGTGTGCGTGAAATGACGCCGGGTATTCGCTCTTTGCAATTGCATTATGATTCTCAAACTATATCGTTGGCAGATTTACTTGCGGTATTAGCAGAGGCGGAGAAGCATCTGTCTACCCAGCTGGAGCAGCTGAATGTGCCGTCGCGCACGGTGTATTTACCGCTAAGTTGGGACGACGAAGCCTGTCGCCAAGCCATTTTAAAATACCAGCAATCGGTGCGGGAAAATGCGCCTTGGTGTCCAAGTAATCTTGAATTTATTCGTCGTATCAACGGTCTTGAAAGTATCGAAGATGTGAAAGACATTGTGTTCGATGCCTCCTATTTGGTGATGGGCTTGGGCGATGTGTATTTGGGCGCGCCGGTGGCTACACCGGTTGATCCGCGTCATCGCTTGGTGACCACAAAATACAATCCGGCGCGAACGTGGACGGCGGAAAACTCGGTGGGCATTGGCGGTTCCTATCTCTGTGTGTATGGCATGGAAGGGCCGGGCGGCTATCAATTTATTGGTAGAACCCTGCAAATGTGGAACCGCTACCGCCGCACTAAGGAGTTTACCGAGCCGTATTTGCTGCGCTTCTTTGATCAGATTCGTTTCTACGAAGTCAGTCAGGACGAGCTACTGCAAATTCGTGATGATTTTCCCTTGGGTAAATACTCCTTGCGAATTGAAGAGGGCGAATTTTCGCTGGCGGATTACCAGCAAATGCTGGCTGATAATTCTTCAGAAATTGCTACTCACACGGAGAAGCGCGAGCAAGCCTTCGCCGAAGAACTGGCGCGCTGGCATGCCGATGGCCAGTTCCATTATGAAGCCCCCGAGATTGATGACGCCGCCGATGTGGTGAGCTTGCAAGAGGGTGAGATTCCCGTGGATAGCTCGGTGGCAGGGAGCGTGTGGCAATTGCTCGTTAAAGAGGGTGATGTGGTAGAGGTCGGACAGCCGCTGCTCTTGTTGGAGTCCATGAAAATGGAAATTGCTGTTTTTGCGCCACAAGCGGGACGGGTTAAAAAACAATTATTACGTGAGGGCGCACGGGTAAGTGCTGGCCAGTCGGTGCTTATTCTGGAGGACTTAGTATGAACCTTTCATTGACTGAATTGCGTGGGGCTTACGCCGAGAATAAAGTGACGCCGCGCGAAGTGATGGCGATTGTTGCTGAGCGTTGTGAACAATATCGAGGCCATAATATTTGGATTCATCAACTTACGGCGGCGGAGTTAGAGCCCTATTTACAGCGCTTGGAATCTAGCTCGGCCGATGCCTTGCCCCTATACGGTATTCCGTTCGCCATAAAAGATAATATTGATTTGGCTGGCGTAGCAACAACGGCGGCCTGCGAAGCCTTTACTTATACGCCAGAGTGTTCTGCCTTTGTGGTGCAGCGTTTAATTGATGCGGGCGCCATTCCGGTTGGTAAAACCAATCTTGATCAATTTGCGACGGGCTTGGTTGGCACGCGCTCACCGTGGGGAGCGTGTAAAAGCAGTTTTGACCCCAGCATGATTAGCGGCGGTTCCAGTGCGGGCTCGGCAGTGTCGGTGGCATTGGGTCTGGCGAGCTTTTCACTGGGTACTGATACCGCAGGTTCTGGCCGCGTACCGGCCTGCTTTAATAATTTAGTCGGCGTGAAACCGAGCATCGGACTGCTGTCTGCCGGCGGCATGCTACCGGCTTGTCGATCCTTGGATTGCATCACTATCTTTGCCCTGCAATGCGACGACGCTAACGCGATCTTGACCATCGCCGAGGGCGAAGATGCAAGCGATGCCTATAGCCGCAGCAATCCGTTTGCGAACAGCGCGCGGCACTATGGTCAGTGGCAGGGGCCATTGCGAATGGGTGTATTGCCTGTAGAGCAATTATCTTTCTTTGGTCATGAGGACTATGCGCAGTGCTATCAAGATTCCTTAGCCGCGATTTCAACTAGTGGTGTTGAGTTAGTGGAGGTGGACTTTGCGCCCTTCATTGAAGCTGCACGTTTATTGTATGAAGGTCCGTGGGTGGCTGAGCGATACATCGCAACGTCGCCGCTTATTCAAAAGCGGCCAGAGGCATTACTGGATGTTACCCGTACTATCATTTCGGCGGGCGACAAAGGTTCTGCTGTCGATGCTTTTACAGCGCAGTATCGATTAAAAGCGCTACGCAAAGCGGCAGCAGAAGTATTGGGAAGTGTTGATTGTTTGCTAAGCCCTACAGCGGGCCGACCGTACGCCATAGACGAAGTGAATAACGATCCGATTACCTTGAATAGTAATTTGGGCTACTACACCAACTATATGAACCTATTCGATTTGGCTGGGGTGGCGGTGCCAACGGGGTTTACAGAAAGCGGTTTTCCTTTTGGCCTAACCTTGGTTGGCGAAGCCTTCACTGATCGACGTTTGCTGTCGGTGGCGAATTACCTACAGCAACTTTTTCAATTACCACTGGGCAAGGATCAATCTGCTTATCAAGCATTGAGCACCGCGCCGATTAAAAATCAGCAGCGTATTGCTGTTGCGGTGTGCGGTGCGCACTTGCAGGGGCAACCCTTGAACTGGCAGCTCACAGAGCGCGGCGGCTATTTGCTGTCTAAAACCCAATCCTCAGCAGATTATAAACTCTACGCCCTAGCGGGTGGCCCGCCGTTTAGACCGGGTATGGTCATTGCGCCAGAGGGGGAAGGTTGCGCTATAGAACTTGAGGTGTGGTCGGTGCCTGCAAGTGAATTCGGTAGCTTTGTTGCCGGTATCCCCGCGCCCTTAGGGATTGGTAAAGTCAATCTGCAAGATGGCAGTCAGGTCAGTGGGTTTATCTGCGAAGCATCGGGCTTGGCCTGTGCTGAAGACATTAGTCATTTTGGCGGGTGGCGGGGGTACCTTGGCAATAAATAATTATTGTAGGCCGTATTAAGCGGCGGGAGAGAGCGTCCGTACTGTTAATACGGTCTGTATTAATGACTAGTAAATTAATGCTGTTAAGCCTCACTTCATGCCGCAAATATGTCGTACTCTAGGTTACAGTTCGCTTATGCAGATTAAAATGGTGTAGTATTTCGTGCCTATATTAATTATCTAAAGCACGCTAATAACACGATGGGAAAATTATATGGATGGCTTGGCTTCGAAATTTGCATATGTGAATGGCACTCGGCTGCATTACTTTGAACAGGGTACGGGGCCACTAGTATTGCTGGTTCATGGATTTCCTGAAATTAGTTATTCATGGCGGCACCAGTTGCCGGCATTGGCGAAGGCAGGTTATCGAGTTGTAGCCTATGACCAGCGTGGATATGGCCTGTCGTCTAAATATGCAAATCCCGATGCGTATCGCATTCACCAATTGGTGGATGACGCTGTTGGTTTGGTGCAAGCACTTGGTGAAGAGTCGGCGATAATCGTTGGCCACGATTGGGGGGCTGCTGTTGCATGGAGCGCAGCTTGGCTTAGACCCGATATCTTTCCTGCGGTCGCTTCGCTGTCTGTGCCATTCGGCGGTAGAGGTATTATCCCGTTGCCGGGAAGCCCCTTTGGGGAGTTAGAGCCAGATCCTCTACACGAAGCCCTTGCTGGTCCCGGACAAGATTTCTATCAAACTCATTTTGGCAAGCTTGACGGCGCGATAACTGAAATGGAAGCTGATGTTCGGGGGTGGTTGCGCGGTGCGGTGCTGAGCTTGTCCGGTGATGGGCTAGGTCCGACGGGGATGGATTTTGCGGCCATGGACCCTCTGGATCTTATTCGTGGCAGCGCGCTATGTATTGCACATGGGGCGCAGATGAAAGATCGTTTTTTTGACGTCCCGTCGTTACCAAGTTGGTTTGATGAGAAGGACTTAGATGCCTATACCAATGCCTTTGTGAGCAGCGGTTTTGCGGGACCGTTGATGTATTACAAAAACTTGAATGCGAGCTGGGATGATTTAGCGTCTATGGGCGATAGCCCACTGCAGGTGCCAGCCACCCTGATTCTAGGTGATTTAGATATTTGTTATGGTTGGGGGCAAGAAGCCATAGCTCGCGCGTCTGAAAGGATTCCTAATTACCGTGGCACTCATGTTCTTGCAGGTTGTGGCCATTGGACTCAGCAGGAGCGTCCAGAGGATGTGAATCGATTATTGATCGAATTTTTTCATTCGCTGTAAAAATCGAACAGCTTCTTTTCAGTAAAGCATGCCGAGTATTAAATAGCCCTTAGTGCTCGGCATGTAGTTCGACGTAGTGGATCAATCTTCTTTCTGATCAAGCGGCCAATGGCCATTTTCCTTAAGTACGCTGCGTAGAGTAAGTAGGGCATTATTCATAGCCGGGAAGCCTGCATAAACGCCAATTTGGAAAATAGCTTCAGCGAGTTCTTTTGGCGTGCAGCCTACGTTCAATGCTGCGTGAATATGCAATTTTAGCTCATCCTGCTTACCCATTGCACTGAGTGCGGCAATGGCCACTAACTGACGTGTGCTGCGGGGGAGTACGTTTCTCGCGTACATGTCACCTACCACAAAGCGGGACATTTCCTTGGCCAGTTCCTTGTCAAAACTCAGCCACAATTCATAGGGCTTTTCGTCGTTGTAGCCGCCGAAAAGTGCCGCAGCAGTGTCTTTTATTTTTTGGTTTTTTTCTTCAGGCATGGCGCCGTTCCTTTTATATCTACTTTCTGATGATCCAATATTAACCGCAGAGCATAGTAATTACGGTACTTGCTGCAGGCTTAGACCTTGGGGCTGGCTTAGTGCCGCATTGCTTGTGCCCATGATTTAGGGACATTATCACAGTCCCTAGGGTCCCATACTACGTTCAACAGTTAAAACCTATCGTCATGATTGATAAGTACAGTTGGATAGCTTGCCAGCTAAGGTCTATAAAGGTAGCCAGCAGGAACAAATTATTAATCCAAGGGAGACACGCTATGTCTAATAACAAATGTCCAGTGAACCACGCTGCTGGCACGGGTACGACGAATCGAGACTGGTGGCCAAATCAGTTACGCCTAGATATGTTGCATCAGCATTCGACGAAATCTAACCCTATGGGTGAGGATTTCAACTATGCCGATGAATTTAAAAGCCTCGATCTTGCCGCGCTTAAAAGTGATATCGCTGCGGTGATGACGGATTCGCAGGATTGGTGGCCAGCCGACTTTGGTCACTACGGACCTTTGTTTATTCGTATGGCATGGCATAGTGCAGGCACCTATCGTATTGCGGATGGCCGTGGTGGCGGAGGCAGTGGCAGTCAGCGTTTCGCGCCATTGAATAGCTGGCCTGATAACGGCAATTTGGACAAGGCGCGGCGTTTACTGTGGCCGGTTAAACAAAAATACGGCAAGAAAATTTCTTGGGCCGATCTGATGATTCTTACGGGCAATGTTGCCTTAGAGACAATGGGTTTCAAAACCTTTGGCTTTGCCGGTGGCCGCGAAGATATATGGGAACCTGAGCTAGATATTTACTGGGGTGCTGAAGGCGAATGGTTGGATGACAAGCGTTACTCCGGTGAGCGCGATCTAGAAAATCCACTTGCTGCGGTACAAATGGGGTTGATTTACGTTAATCCTGAAGGTCCGAACGGTGTGCCAGACCCATTGGCGGCAGCGGTAGATATTCGCGAAACCTTTGCACGTATGGCAATGGATGATGAAGAGACGGTTGCATTGATTGCCGGTGGTCACAGCTTTGGTAAAACTCATGGTGCTGGTGATGCAGCGCTTGTTGGTGCGGAGCCAGAAGCGGCCGGTATCGAGCAGCAAGGTTTTGGCTGGAAGAGCAGCCACGCCAGCGGTAAGGGCGGTGATGCCATCACCAGTGGTTTAGAGGTGACATGGACGAGCACGCCAACCCAATGGAGCCATAACTTCTTTGAGAACCTATTTGGTTTTGAATGGGAATTGACTAAGAGTCCCGCTGGTGCACATCAGTGGCAGCCAAAAGATGGCGGGGGTGCAGGTGCGATTCCCGACGCGTTTGATGCATCTAAACGCCGTGTACCGACCATGTTGACTACCGATTTGGCGCTTCGTGTTGATCCGGCCTACGAGAAAATCTCGCGGAATTTCTTTGCGAACCCAGATCAGTTTGCCGATGCCTTCGCCAGAGCGTGGTTTAAATTAACCCACCGCGACATGGGGCCACGAGTTCGCTTTCTCGGTCCAGAGGTGCCTGCTGAAGAGCTCATTTGGCAAGACCCGATTCCAGCAGTCGATCATGATTTGGTTAATGATAGTGATATCGCGGCACTGAAAGCGAAGATTGCGGCGGCAGGCTTATCTATTGGCGAGTTGGTTTCTACCGCATGGGCGTCGGCATCCACCTACCGTGGTTCAGATATGCGCGGTGGTGCAAATGGTGCGCGTATTCGCTTGGCTCCTCAGAAAGACTGGGAGGTGAATCAGCCTGCACAGTTGGCCAAGGTACTTAAGGTACTCGAAGGTATTCAGAACGACTTTAACGGCGGTGGGAAAAAAGTATCCATTGCCGACTTGATCGTACTGGCTGGCAGTGTCGGTGTAGAGCAGGCCGCTAAAAACGCGGGTAATCCGGTGGCTGTGCCGTTTACGCCGGGCCGCATGGATGCCTCACTAGAGCAAACCGATGTGGCGTCTTTTGCAGCACTGGAACCTATTGCTGATGGCTTCCGTAATTACTTGAAAGGCAGATACTCCGTTCCCACAGAGGCCTTATTGGTAGATCGCGCGCAGTTGATGACCTTAACTGCCCCAGAGATGACGGTCCTTATCGGCGGTATGCGGGTATTGGGTGCCAATGTTGGCGCATCGCAGCACGGTGTTTTCACCAAAAATGTTGGCTCGCTGAGCAATGACTTTTTTGTGAATCTGCTGGATATGGGTACGGAGTGGAAGGCGACATCAAAATCTGAGGAAGAGTTTGAAGGTCGTGATCGCAGCACGGGCGAAGTGAAATGGACGGGCACACGAGCTGATTTGGTGTTTGGTTCCAACTCCCAGCTGCGTGCCTTGGCAGAGGTTTATGGTAGTTCGGATGCGCAGGCGCGATTTGTAAAAGACTTTGTGGCGGCGTGGACTAAAGTGATGAATTTAGATCGCTTTGATCTAGCCTAAAATACAAAGTTGATGATAGCCCCAGCATGCTGGGGCTTTTTTTGGAATTGTTTAAAGGAGTAACGAGCTTATTGATTTTGTAAAAATATTTGTGCTTTTAATAAAAACTTCTCAGATTGTTTGAACCCAGTATCTAATGTTGTTTGTTGCGACGTGTCGCAGATCTGCTCCCAGTGCTCGACGACCGCTTCCGGCGTTTGCTTGTCAGGTGCAAGGTAGATACCTTCGGTTTCAAAAATTGCGCTACTGGCATATCCGCCAGCACCGGCGCATAAAATGTGTCTGCTTGGCGCGTCGTCATGGCAAAGAACTAATGCGCCAGCGGTAACGGCTTCAGGAACCAGCATGGCTAGTACCTCCGCTGGCATAAGATCTTCGGTCATACGCGTTGCGGCGGTAGGCGCCAGCGCATTTACACGGACATTATTTTTTGCTCCCTCAATCCCCAAGGTGTTCATTAGACCGACTACAGCCATTTTGGCCGCACCATAATTGCTCTGGCCAAAATTTCCGTATAAACCGCTGGAGGAGGTGGTCATTACAATGCGGCCATATTGTTGTTCTTTCATAATGTCCCACACCGATTTACTGCAATTTACTGAGCCCATGAGATGAACATCCATGACGAGATTAAAGTCGTCTAAGGACATTTTAGAGAATGTTTTATCGCGGAGTATGCCGGCATTGTTTATTAGAATATCGACTCTGCCCCATTTTTGAATGGTTTTCTGCACCATGTCTTCGACTTCGTTAAAGATAGCGACGTCGGCACCGTGAGAAATTGCTTCGCCGCCCATGGCCTCAATTTCGGCGACAACAGCTTGCGCCGCTGCTGAGGAGGCACCGCTACCATCTCGGTTGCCGCCTAGGTCATTGATGACGACTTTTGCGCCGCGAGCGGCTAGGGCCAGTGCGTGGCTACGTCCTAGGCCATTTCCTGCGCCAGTGATAATGGCAACTTTCCCATCAAAACGAATGCTCATCAAACTTTCCTCAATAATGTTATTTTAAGACTGGACCTATTCTAGGCTGTGATGACGTATAAATCGAGATACGTATTTTATGCTGGGATTCCGGTATTGTTAATCTATAGATTATTTTTGGAAACACAGGAGTAATACGAATGAATGTCTTAGAGTCTATTTCCGAAAGCTGTCCCTACTGTGGCGAATCGATTGAATTACTCGTGGATGCTTCAGCAGGCGATGATGAATATGTAGAGGATTGTGAGGTTTGCTGTCGCCCTATGACTGTCGCGCTCTCTTTCAATGAAGAGCAGGGTGTGAGTATTCGAATTTACGCTGAGAACGACGCATTTTAAGTTTAGCAGATACTCGCAACGCTACTTCTTGTCGTTCAGCACATTTCCCGCTTTAGCGTGTAGTCACGCCTTTGTCATAGATATTCAGTTAAATAAAAATTGCGGTGCCGCTTGGGTTTGACTTTTAGGTGGTGTATCTGGTGATTAGCTCAGGTCTATAAATGTCTGCTTTATCTATTGCTGTTATTTCTTTAGAACCTCAGTCACCTTCGGTGCTTAACTTATTATCTTCACTAGCTGATTTAGGGTTCGGCGCGACGATTTTTCCCGCTGTAGATGGTCGCAGTGCGATGCCAGAATTACTCGCTGATGAGTCGCTTGATCAGCGTATGGCGGTAATACGCCGATGCGCTGAAGTGTCTACTGCGGAGATTGCCTGCTTTTTGTCCCACGCTCGCGCCATCCGACAAGCTTATGAGCGTGGCGCACAGCATCTGTTAATCTTAGAAGATGATGTTGAAATACTGACTGGTTTTTCTGAGGTTCTACATGCGGTTGTCGCCTTGCCGAGCGACGCTGAAATGGTTCGGCTTATGGGGTTGAAGCGGCGACGCCGCAAAGTCATTGCAAGATTGGCGTCGGGCTGGCAATTGGTGCGGCCCATGCGCGGCTGGTGTGGAACCCAGGGCTACGTGATAAACCGCGGAGGCATGGCTAAATTTATACAGCATGGACAAGTGATTAGTATGGCTATTGATAGTTTCTACGACTGTTTTTGGGAAACGGGTATACGTGCTTACGGTGTTGAACCGCATGTGCTGGTAGAGCGCGAGCATGAGTCGAGTATTAAAAAGCAATGGGGAAATATGGCGCCAAGCACAATGACGCTAGCTCGCTGGCGGGCGTTTAAATTATATCGTGGGTTGTTGATGCGCTATTACCGTTTAGCGAATTATTCTGATTTTTATCCGAATGCCTTGCCCGATCCTAGTATTAAGTTTGCTCGCTCTAATCCAGATTAATGACTGAGTTACTCCACTTCGCCGTGGTCACGCAGGCGAAGATACATGGGCTGAAGTTGTTGCTCAAACTTCCTCCATTGGTCTATGCGGCTGGTGTTGATGGGTGAGCGGACCTGTGTTGCTGAGGTGGTTCTAACTGGCCTTGGGTTGTTATAGAAATGTAGGCAATTCTCTTCCCACGGTAAATTGAGAAAGTTAAGTAAGGCCTTTACAGTGGTTTCGTAATCACTAATCAGTGTTTCGTATTCTAGGAAGAATACTTTGTTGGGTAACACGGTCTGCCAGTAGCGGTAAAGTTCAGCTGCTGCGTGGTAGGTGTCGGCTAATTCTTCTTGGTCGTAGGTAAAGCGCAGGCCATCGGCAAAATACTGGCGGTAGCATCCCCACAAATTATCCATTGGCTTGCGCCGGCAGAAGATGATTTTAGCCTCGGGTCTGGCAAGATGAATCAGCCCTAGCGCTTTGTAATTTTGTAAATTTTTGTCTGTAAAAAATTTCGTGACGTGCAAATCGCTAGTCAGTGATTGGTAGTTGTCGCCGATGGCTTTCCAGTCGCTTGGGTTTAAGTCATTGGCCCAGAGCGGAAAGGGCTTGTCGATGCGCTTTTGTCGCAATACTGTCGATGCGGCGCGCTGTAGGGCGACTAATTCGTCACCGGCGGTGACCATGGAGTGTGTCGAAATAATTTGCTCTACCAAGGTGGTGCCGCTGCGTGGTAAACCGCAGATAAAGATTGGGTGGGCATTTTTAGCATCGCTTGGCAGCGGTGTTTGATTTAAAAGCGCTGGTGTAAAGTGGTTTGGAATATCACGGGTTTGTTGTATTTCGTCTGTGTGATTGTATTCAAGCAAGCTACGCTTCAGTGTGGCGCCTTTTTCGATATGTGAAAATTGTTTTTGGATATCGCCGTGAAATTCATAGCCACGGGCGAGAGCGTAGTGAATCCGCGCTTTATTGTGCGCGGAGACTGCGGGGTTACCCAGCACCGCCTCCATTCTTTCGAGTTCCTCTGTGCCGATGTCATGCAGTAAATCTGATCTATTCCAATAGGCGTAACCGTCGAGTGGTGAGAGTCGTACACAGCGATCAAAGCTGTCTAGCGCCTCTGGCATCTTACCAATTTCTTTTAATATCACGCCGCGTTGATTAAGCGCACTGATATTTGCTGGCGCTAAGCGCAGGAGCTTATCTACGGTTTGTAGTGCATTGTCGTGCTGCCCTAATAATCTCAGGGCGCTGGTTTGAAAAAGGAGAGCGGTGATATCGCGGGGTTTACTATTTAAATGCTGAGAAGTGGCGGCTAGAAGTCCGCTGTAGTCACCGGCTTCGACCAGGCCCTTAAATAATAAATGCCAAGCGCGTGTGAGCTGAGAAATCTGCGCCAGTAATTGCCGACATAAAACAATAACCACCGGCCATTTTCCGTCTTTACCTAATTGGGCAGCGAAGTTTAGCGCTTGGCTCGCGGGCATTTTATTACTGCCAGATCGGCCGGGGAGACTAATCGTGACGTCTTTGCGCTCGTGCTTGTCGACTGAGGATTTACTCGGTCCTTTTTTACTCGCCATTGGTAACCAAATTGATGTGTGAATGAATGCGGGGCTGATTTGTTTAGCCTACTACTTTTACCGCTTAAGGAGCGCTTGCCAGCAGATTTATTGGGTATTGTAGCGCTTGACTATGGTTGACGATACTGAGTGTTGGGTATTTAAAAATCATGAGGGAGTGTTACTGATTAGACGGGATTTACCTTATAAATAATCAATAAAAACAGGGCGTTATTGATCGAGAGTGGCTCGTCTAAACGGAGGATGGTGTGACTAGGGGGCATGTGTGAGAATTTTTCACCATGCAGAACCCCTATGAAAAGCGTGTGTGAAGGAGAATAACAATGAGTCAGGTAGCGCAAGTGCCGCGCCAGCCGCACATTATTGAGGCAGCGGAATTACCCGACCGCTATGCTCGCGGTTGGTACTGTCTCGGTCTGGCGAGCGAATATACCAGCACACCCGTCAAACTCAATTATTTCGGTACTCGCTTGGTTGCTTATCGCGGCGAAGACAACGAGATACATGTTTTGGATGGCTACTGCCCGCATATGGGCGCGGACTTGAGCGAGGGTTGTGTAGAGGGTAACTCTATTCGCTGTCCTTTCCATGCTTGGCGTTGGGGCGCGGATGGCGTGTGCGATGACATACCGTATGCCAAACGTATTCCCGCTAAAGCGGTGATCCGTTCCTACCCCACCTTAGAAGAAAATCACTTACTGTTTATGTGGTTTGATCCTGAAGGTAATCCGCCGATTGAAGACCAGCGTCCACCGCGCATTGATGATGTGTTCAGCGACGAGTGGACCATCTGGCAGATGGATTTGATGACGATTCAAACCAATGCCCGCGAGCTGATCGACAATATGGCCGACGTTGCGCATTTTGGTCCTATTCATGGCGCGCCAATAAAAGAATTCAAGAATATAGTCTATAAACATACTTATCGGCAGGAGTTGGTTGGTGGTTCTGAGTTGCTTGCTGAAGATGGCGAGCTGAGTTCAGAAGCAACCTATTACGGCCCCGCTTATATGAATACGTTTATGACCGGGCAGGTTGAAGGCATGGATGTGGCGTCACGTCTATTAGTGACCCATGTACCCATTGATCAAGGCAGTTTTGATTTACGTTTTGGTGTGGCAGTGAAGAAAATTGCAGGTATGACTGACGAGCAAAACGATGAAATGGCGCGTCAATACACTGAACAAAATCGCACCGCGTTCTTTCAAGACGTGCATATTTGGCACACCAAAACACGGGTAGATAATCCTGTGCTGTGTGACGGCGATGGTCCGATTAATCGTTTGCGTCAGTGGTATAACCAGTTCTACTTAGACCTAGCAGACGTGCCGGAAATCTATAATGAAAAGCGTGAATACGTGGTGGATTACGCCATCCGCAATAGTTGATCGTAGATAAAATAATAGGACGTGGTAATGGATGTTCGCAGTTTAGCTTACGTAGTTATTGAATCGACCGAGCCACAGCAGTGGCTGGACTACGGCACCAATATTTTGGGCCTCATGATTGCGCCGACCATGCCAAATGACGGCAATGTCTATCTGAAAATGGATACTCGACCCTACCGTTTTGCAGTTGTTAAGTCAGATCAAAATCGGCTGGCATATTGTGGCTGGGAGCTAGCAGACGAGGCGGGCTTTACTGCTGCAAAAGCAGAATTACAGGCAGCGGGTGTTGCCTTTGAAGAGGCATCTGCGGCTGATGCAAAAGCACGTCGCGTTCGCGGCCTGATTCGCTTGCAAGATCCCTCTGACAATGGCTTGGAATTGTTTTGGGGCGGCGAACTGGATTACGCCAAATTTATATCGCCAAAAGGTATTTCGGGTTTTGAAACCGGTTTTAACGGCGATATGGGCTTTGGTCATGCAGTGTTGCCCGCGGCTAAGTTAGTGGAGACCCATAATTTTTATAAAGATGTGCTCGGCTTTGGTGATAGCGATTACATGCATTTTCAATTTTCGCCAGACCCTGATGATCCGGGGCAGGGCTTGAATTTTATGCACGTAAACAATCCACGTCACCACAGCTTGGCGCTCTATGAAGATCAAGCTAATCCCGTTGGCTGTGTGCATTTGATGTTGGAAGTTACCGAGGTAGATGAGGTCGGTTACTGCCTTGATCGCGTTGAGGCGGCGGGTATTCCAATTGTCTCTACCTTGGGGCGCCATACCAACGACAATATGCTGTCGTTTTATATGGCAACCCCGACGGGCTTTGCGATGGAGTTTGGCACCGATGGTCTGCAAATGGACTGGGAGGGCTTTACCCCCACGGTCACTAGCCTGCCAAGTTTATGGGGTCACAAATTTAATATGCCAGACGCGTAACGTGTGTTTGGTTTTGTTGCGGCTAACGCCTACATAGATTTACGTCGTGGTTGGGCTATTTATAATTTGATTGTCGCCTAGCCAACAAGAATGAATATAGGAGAAGTGCGATGAGCGTAGCGCAAGCTAACAACGATACTAAAGCTTTGTCAGTTGCCGATATGATGGCGGCCATAAAAGACATGCAGCCACGCTTGCGCGAGCGGGCAGCAGAAACCAAAGCGCTGCGTAAAGTACCGCAAGCCTCTATTGATGAATTACAAGATATTGGTTTTTTCCTGGCCCTACAGCCTAAGCGTTATGGCGGCCTAGAACTGACACCACAGGATTTTTTCCGCATGCAAATTGCATTGGCGGAAGCGTGTATGTCAACGGCGTGGGCGAGTGGGATTGTTGCCGTTCACGCTTTCCAGATTGCGCTTATGGATGATCGCGCCCAGCAGGCGATTTGGGGCGACAATATTCACACTCGTGTGTCGTCTTCCTACGCGCCAATGGGTAAGGTGACGGTTGTTGATGGCGGCTTCAAACTTAGCGGTCGCTGGGGCTGGTCTAGCGGTAGCGATCACTGCACATGGGCTTTACTTGGCGCAATCATTCCCGGTGATGGCTACCGAACCTTTTTGGTGCCCAAGGGCGATTACGAAATCATAGATACTTGGCAGTCTATGGGCTTGCAGGGCACCGGTAGTAATGACATCGCGGTAAATGATGTGTTTGTGCCAGATTATATGACGCATAAACAAACCGATGGTTTTGCCTGTACTAACCCAGGTCAGGCGGTTAACACCGCACCATTATATCAACTGCCATGGGCGCAGACTTTTATTCGTGTGGTGTGTACTCCGGCGATTGGCGCGTGTAAGGCAGCGGTCGAGCTGTATAAGCATGCGGTGCTGAATAAGGCCAGTGGCGACCCGACGAAACTTGCCGGTGATACCCAAGTGCAAGAACGCATTGCGAATGCCTTAAATGGCATAGATGAAATGGAAGCGCTGCTGTTCCGTAATTTCGACGTCATGATGGCGCTGGTAGAAGCTGGTGAAGCGGTTCCTGTAGAAGATCGCGTGCGCTATCGCTATCACGCGTCGTTGGTGATCACCAAAAGTATTGAAATTATTGACTCATTGTTTGAAGTGGCAGGTGGGCAGTCGGTGTTCTTGGGTAGTGAAATTCAACAGCGCTTTCTTGATATTCATACCGCAAGGGCGCATGTGGCAAACAATCCGACTAGCTTTGCTCGCAACCTCGGTGGTGTAGGCTTGGGTATGGATAATGGCGATTTCTTTGTCTGATTAAATAGATTGTCGCTTTAAAACCCGGTTTCGCCGGGTTTTTTTATGCTCAAAATTTGAGCTAAATTCTCGTCTTCAAAGCCTAGTGTCATAAAATCTACCCATAAGCTTAGTCGCTGTCTGCGAATCAGAGGTGTAACATAGGGTTTTAACTCACTATTTATTTTAAGGATAGCGGTATTCATGCGTCGAACTAAGATTGTGGCCACGGTCGGGCCCGCTTGTGACTCTCGGGAAATTCTTGCTGAGATGATTAGCGCCGGGGTGAATGTATTTCGATTGAATTTTTCTCATGGTACGGCGGAAGAGCACGCTGATCGCGCCGCGACGATTCGTGAATTGGCCGCCGAAGCTGGGGCCTATGTTGGTCTGCTGGGTGACTTGCAGGGGCCGAAGATTCGCCTGCGCAAGCTTGCGGTCGATCCCATTGAGCTTAAAAAAGGCACAGAGCTAATTTTGGACACTGAGCTCGCAGATGGCGAGGGTGATGCCGCACATATTGGTGTTGATTATGAGCCTTTGGCACGTTCGGTTAGTGCGGGCGACGTGTTGCTACTAGACGATGGCCGTTTGCGCTTGAGTGTAGATCGTGTCGAAGGTGAGAAAGTATTTTGCCGCTCGGAAAGCGTGGGTAAATTGCAGTCTCGTAAAGGCATTAATCGCTTGGGTGGTGGTTTATCTGCGCCAGCCTTAACCGACAAAGACATGGAAGACATTAAATTAGCAGCGAGAATTGGGCTTGATTTTATCGCGGTGTCCTTTCCTAGTAGCGCGGCAGATATAGAAGATGCGCGGGTAAAATTGGAAAGCGCAGGTTGCTTCGCTCACATCATCGGCAAAATTGAACGCGCCGAAGCGGTTGCCAACGATGAGCACCTCGATGATTTGATTCGCGCCTGCGATGGTGTGATGGTGGCGCGGGGCGATTTGGGCGTCGAAATTGGCGATGCGAGCTTAATCGGTCTGCAGAAACATATTATTAAACGTGCGCGGGTATTAAACCGTCCGGTTATTACTGCAACACAAATGATGGAATCCATGGTGAGCAGCCCAGTTCCTACCCGTGCAGAAGTCTTTGATGTTGCGAATGCGGTTTTAGATGGCACCGACGCAGTAATGCTATCGGCAGAAACCGCCTCCGGCCTGTACCCCGTAGAAACCGTCAAAGCCATGGCCCGCAACTGCGAAGGAGCGGAACAGTACCCGTCGGCGCGCAAGTCTAGCTATCGCCTAGAGCGCAAGTTTGACACCGTTGAAGAAACACTGGCCATGAGTGCGGTGTACGCGGCAAATCATCAAGTCGGCGTCAAGGCGATTGTGTCGATGACCGAGACGGGTAAAACCGTATTACTTATGTCACGGCTGACTTCAGGTATTCCTATTTTTGCCTTTAGCCGCAAACCTGAGACCTGCAATCGAGTGAGCTTGTACCGTGGTGTTTATGCCATCGCTAGCCCTTCCGAAGGCATTGAAATCGCGGGCTGTGTAGAGGCAATTCGGCTGCGAGGCCATGTAGAAACGGATGACCTAATCCTAGGCACAACCGGTGATCAAGTCGGCGTGGATGGACACACCAATACTTTGAAAATAGTAAGAGTACATTGATATTATAAGTTCGGTTTATTCGGTGTTAGAGGCTCCATTATATGGGGCCTTTTTTATTACAATACTCATTGTTTTGTCGCGCTACTCGACCATAAGGTTAGAATTATGAAAAGTGCCTATGTCATCGTCGGCATACTCTGTTTATTTTTGGGACTTTCGTATTATCTTGGATACACACCACTGGCCATTGGCGTCTTGTTTTTTTGCCTCAGCCTAGTGAGCTATTTTTATTATGCTAAGGACAAAAAGGCGGCTATTTCAGGTTCTTGGCGCGTGCCAGAAAATACCCTACATCTATTGTCGCTGTGTGGTGGCTGGCCTGGTGCTTTGTTGGCGCAGCAGCGATTACGGCATAAAACCAAGAAGCCTTCGTTTCGACTGATGTTTTGGTTTGCGGTGCTGGTCAATGTTGGCGGTTTAGCTTGGCTGCATACAATGGATGGCGAGCGGCTATTCAGGAGTGCACTGAATAGTGCTGGGGACTTGTGCCGTCAATACATAAGCTCCGAAGAATTTTTGTCTGCGATATTGTTTGTCATTGAATTTCGATAAAAAAATAATTATTTATTGCTATGATTTTATACGTGATCGAAGGCGCTATGCTGTTAGCCTACCAGCGCCATCGGTACTTCATGCCCCCACGCAGTATGTTCAATTTCTTGGTAGTTGCTGGCTTCTAACAAGGTATCTTTTAACATGGCCAGTAAGCTTATCCAGGCTGCCTTTACATCACCGCTGAATTCGTCGCCGAGCGCCATTTCTAATGTTTCAAGCATGGCTTGAATAAAGAAATCGTAGTGACGTTCGGTTACACCTTGCTCGCTGTAACGCTGCCCCATGTTATGAGCGACGACTTTAAGTCCCTCCATATTTTGCAATGAGTGCACTGTGGTGCAAAGCGTGTTGATGAGCTTGCGATCTTTGGTGTCGCCAGCGCAGCTAAATAACGTTCGTAAATCTGGCGACAATTGAAATAGGCGTGCATAGAACACTTTGGCAAAGGGCTTGCCAATAGATTTCACCGCATGTAGATGAGATTGCACGATAATAATTTGTTTAGGAGTCATATTGCGCCTCGCTATTTTTTTCGGCGGCTGGCGATGATAGATCGTCGCGTCGCGTGAATTTAAAGCTCCTTACTGATTGGACACGTTACACGTGCTGGCGTTACGTGATTATTCGAGATTACCGAGGTGTGTATACATAGTTAGCGTAGTGAATTGCGGTAATTCACTACCTCGATAGGGGTGTTTGCAGGAATTAAACGCGAAAACGCTATTCACGCGCTAAATAGCGTTTAAATAATGAGTTGGACGTAACGTTAATCTACGTTGGCGGCGCCTAAAAATGCGGGCTTTTCACCGCCGCCATGCAGGGTTAGGGTCGATCCGCTGACGTAGGACGCCAGATCACTGGCTAGAAATAAGCAGGCGTCGCCGATGTCTTCGGGAATAGCCATTCGCCCCAAAGGGATCGTGTTGCCGATTGCTGCAATACCGGCTTCGTCGCCGTAGTGTAGATGGGCTTGCTCGGTGCGAATTAGGCCGGCGATGATAGTATTGCTCCGCACTTTGGGCGCCCATTCCACAGCGAGTGAACTTGTTAAGCTGACTAAGCCGGCTTTTGCTGCGCCGTAAGCTGCGGTGCCTGGCGAGGGGCGGACAGCGCTGACCGAAGCGATATTGATAATGGCGCCGCCACTGTCTTGGTTTTGCATGACAGTATTGCATGATTGCGAGAAATTCAGTGGTGCCAGCAGATTTAGACGAATGATAGATTCTGAGAAACGCGGCGATACGGTTGCGGCATCAGCGGCGGGGGCGCCGCCGGCATTGTTTACCAATACGTCAATACGGCCATATTGACTAGCAACGGTATTGACTAAATTTTGAATAGCGTCGGCGTCGCGAACATCTATCGGGAAAAACACCGCCTCTTTACCGTCTGCGCTGGGCAATGTGTCGGGCTGGCTACGGCCGCAGATAATGACTGTCGCACCATGTTGGAGGAAGCGTTCGCTAATACCGCGTCCAACGCCTTTGCCTCCGCCAGTAACGATAACGACCTTAGCGCTGAAATCTAGTTTGTTCCGCATGTTAACTCCGCACTGCATATTATTTGCTTGCTATTTATTTTCGCGGGGCAGTTCGTATTGCTACCTGACGCTAGCTAAGTTGGTTTTGCCAAGTTTACCGCATTTTTGTGTGCTCGGAATGGCGGTTGCGAATGCTTTGGTATTGATGATTTGTGAACGAAGCCCAGCGCACGTGGCTTGTAGCTTATTTTGTATAAGGGGTAGTCTGAAGGGACTAATCTGAAATGCGTAATTGTGTTAGTGAGGGTGGCTGTTTAAATAAGAGAAGTTCACGCAAACACGTCAGGCGCGAGTCATAAATTGTAGCAATGCTAGAGGTTTTGAGCGGAACTACCAAAACGATAACATTTGTTGGGTGATAGACCGTTTTTGACAGTATTCGCGGTGGATTAAGACGTATACACTTAACTTTAGTCACATTATATTTCGACGATCTTTACGCTTGAAGAATAGATTTAAAGCAGCTTGATCGACATGATGAATTGCATATAAAGAGAGATTTTTGAATGAAAGAAAGTAAAGCCGTAGTGGCAATTCTAGGTGGTACGGGTGGTTTAGGCACGGGATTGGCACGGCGCTGGGCCGAGGCGGGCTACCAGATTATTATTGGTTCACGCACCCAAGAGAAAGCTGAAGCTGCAGCGCAAGAGCTGCGTGAACTCATGCAAGCGCGTGGCGTTGGTGATGTGGTGGTGGTGGCGATGGATAATGTATCTGCAGCTCAAGCGGCAGACATTGCTGCGTTAACGGTGCCTTTTGCCCACCATGCCGATACTTTGGCAAGCGTAAAAGACGCTTTGCAGGGCAAAATACTGATCGACGTGACAGTGCCGTTGGTGCCGCCGAAAGTCGCACGCGTGCAATTGCCAGCGGAAGGATCTGCCGGCCAGATTGCTCAAAATATTTTGGGTGAGGGCGTTAGCGTCGTGTCTGCATTTCAAAATGTGGCGGCGGTGCATTTGCAAGATGGTCAAGGTATGGAGTGCGATGTACTGGTGTGTGGCGACAATAAAGAGGCTCGCGCCAAGGTTATAGAGTTAGTTGAGGCAGCGGGTTTGCGCGGCTTTCATGCTGGCAGTATCGCCAACGCGGCTGCGGTAGAGGCCATGACGTCGCTACTTATTTTTATTAATAAACAATATAAATGCCATGCCGGAATTAAATTAACTGGGCTGGATGATTAATTCGATTATGGGCTCTTCACTTGTTCTTCATGCGGTATCGGGGATTCCTATGGTGGAGCCCGGTGATGATCTTGCTGAGTTGATAATAGTGGCTTTGGCAGCATCCGAGCAAAGTCTACAAGATGGCGACGTATTGGTTTTGGCGCAAAAAATTGTGTCTAAAGCCGAGGGGCGCTACGCCTATTTAAATGACATAGAGCCTAGCGTTCAAGCTCGTGAATTGGCTGAGCAGTGTGATAAAGATCCGCGTCATATGCAGGTGCTGCTGAATGAATCCCGCGAGGTTATTCGTCAGCGTCCCGGCGTGGTGATCGTTGAACATGTGCTGGGTTATGTACACGCCAATGCGGGGATAGATCGATCTAATATTAGTAGTGATGACGACAATCCGCGCCTGTTATTGCTGCCAGAGAGCCCAGATCGTAGTGCGGCGCAGTTGCGAGATGTGCTGCAAATGCGCTTAGGTGTGGCTGTGAATATTGTCATTAACGATAGCGCAGGTCGCGCGTGGCGCAATGGCACCCTAGGCTTCGCTATTGGCACCGCCGGTTTCGAGGCGCTAGAGAATCGGGTTGGTGAAAAAGATTTATATGGTCGGCCGCTTGAAATTACTGAAGTGGCCGTGGCCGACGAATTAGCGGCAGCAGCCTCTTTTGTGATGGGGCAGGGCGATGAGGCATTGCCGCTAGTGCTTATTCGCGGCGCGAAATTACGACCATCAGCCAATGGCTCTGGAGCATTAATCCGTGATCGAGAAAAGGACATGTTTCGCTGATGACAGATGTAAATCTCGCCACAAAATTATCGTTTACAGGCAAGGTACTGGCCTTAAGTGGTGGTGTGGGCGGCGCTAAATTATGTCGGGGCTTAACGGCGACTTTGACGCCTGACCAGCTTACGATTGTTGCGAATACTGGTGACGACTTCGATTACTGGGATTTGCGTATTTGCCCGGATCTCGATTCAGTGATGTATGCGCTGGCGGATTTAAATGACGAGGAACGCGGCTGGGGTTTACGTGATGAAACCTGGCGTACGCTGATAGCGATGCGCAGACTCGGCGGCGCCGAATGGTTTCAAATCGGTGACCAAGATTTAGCAACTCACATGTTGAGGACTCAGCTGCTGCGTGCAGGGCAGTCTTTGTCGGCGGTGACACAGCAAATCGCTGCAGGTCTGGGGATTACGCATTCACTGCTACCAATGTCTGAGCAAACAGTTGCTACCAAGGTGAATACCGATCAAGGTTGGTTAGATTTTCAGCAGTATTTTGTGCGTGATAAATGCCAACCTGAAGTGCGAGAACTGCATTTTGAGGGCGCAGACACTGCACAATTAAATCCGCTGGTGAGTAGTTTATTGACGGACGAGGCCTTGGCTGCGATTGTAGTTTGCCCATCTAACCCCTTTGTGAGTATTGATCCGATATTAAGTTTGCCGGATTGTCGCGGCTTACTTAAAAAATCATCTGCGCCAGTCATTGCCGTATCGCCCATTATTGCTGGCCGAGCAGTAAAGGGCCCGGCAGCGAAAATGATGCGTGAGCTTGATATGCCAGCAACAGCTTTGGCGGTGGCAGAGTATTACGGTGATTTACTGGATGGTTATGTATTAGATGAGGCTGACGCAGAGTACGTAGATGACATCACTGCGCTAGGAATTCAAGTTTGTGTCGCGCCGACCTTGATGACAGACCTCAACAGTAAGATTGCACTTGCAGATGCGCTACTGACATTTGCGGCTAGCTTTAAAGCTTAAATACTTTCGCTAAAGTAAGCTGCTGAACCATATTGATAATAATTAAATGTAAACGGATAGAAGCGTAAAACACTATGTGGGCACTATTGCCGTTAAAAGATTTTGTACAGGCTAAGCAGCGTCTAGCGGGCAGTTTGACAGTGTCTGAGCGACGGGGTTTATTTCACGCGATGGTCGAGGATGTGCTGACAGTATTGGCGGCGCACCCCAGTTTTGAGCGCATCGTGGTGGTGTCAGATGATCCCGCTGCGCAGTTGTTGGCTGAGTATTACGGTATAGATTGTTGGTCTGAGCGTGGCCTGGGGGTCAGCGGTTTGAATGATGTGGTCGCCGCTGCACTGCAAAAAATGGCTGAGCTTACCCACGCTCGGGTGAGCACTGCTACGGCGATGGTGGTACATGGCGATCTGCCTTTGCTGGGTGCGCAAGAACTAAACACGCTGATTGATCGGCACAAAACCTTAATGAAAACCCATGGCTCGGCAGTAAGTATTGCCACCGATCGGCATGGGAGCGGCAGTAATATTTTAGTGTGTGACCCCGCCAGAGTGCCGGCCTTGTCTTACGGGCGAGATAGTTGTGCTATTCACTTCGACGCCGCCTTGGCAATGCAATTACCAGCGCAGGTTATCTCCTTGCCGGGAATAGCGCAGGACATTGATACACGAGAAGACTTGCATCGTTTACTGGCTATACCGCCAAGCGCAGCAGCGGAGCGGACATTGGCGTATTTACATCAAGCCGGTATCGCGCAGCGATTAAGGCAATTGGACAGTGGCGCGGCAAATACGTCTACACAGGCTTGGAGTGCGGTATGAGGGATTTAGAATCCATGCTTTCTGATGTAAGTGAAAATGGCTTAGATGCTGAACAGGCTTTGTTATTGGCAGATATGACAGAGACTGAGTCGCTGATGACGGCAGCGGCGGCTTTACGTGATCGTGGTTTTTACAACGGCGTGAGTTATTCCCGTAAGGTGTTTATTCCGCTTACGCATTTGTGTAGAGACGTTTGTCATTACTGCACTTTTGCAAAAACGCCAAAAAAAATAGAGCAAGCGTATCTACCTGTTGAGCAAGTATTAGCGCAGGTAAAAGTCGCTGAGAGCATGGGCTGTAAAGAGGCGCTGTTTACGCTTGGTGAGAAACCTGAGTTGCGTTACAAGGCAGCACGCGAGGCGCTTGCCGAAATGGGTTTTGCCACTACCTTAGAATACCTTGCCGATGTTGCAGGACGGGTTTTGGCAGAAACCAATGTGCTCCCGCATATCAATGCGGGCTGTATGGACGAGGCAGAAATTGCCATGTTGCGTCCGGTTTCTGCATCCATGGGTATCATGCTTGAGTCTGCTTCGAGTCGCTTATGCGAAAAAGGTATGCCGCACTATGGTTCGCCTGATAAAGATCCTGCGCTGCGTTTAGAGACCATTGCGCGGGCAGGTAGAGCGAAGGTGCCGTTTACCTCAGGCATCTTAATTGGAATTGGCGAAACTCGTCGCGAGCGAGTGGAGTCCTTATTGGCCTTGCGTGATTTGCATGAGCGCTACGGCCATCTTCAAGAAATAATAATTCAAAATTTCAGAGCCAAACCAAATACCAAAATGGCCACTGCTCCCGAGCCAGATCTGAATGAATTATTATGGACTATTGCCGTTGCACGCTTGATTTTTGGATCGCAGATGAGCATTCAGGCGCCGCCAAATTTGAGCCCCGGTGTGCTGCCGCAATTGGTGGCTGCTGGGCTAAATGACTGGGGCGGCGTATCGCCTTTAACCCCTGATTTTGTCAATCCCGAAGCACCGTGGCCACATTTAGAAACCCTCACCAAAGAAACAGCTGGGGCGGGAAAATATTTGCATGAACGGCTGACAATTTACCCTAAATACGTGCGCGATTACACGCGCTGGTTAGATCCGGCTTTGCATACCAAAGTGTTGCATTACAGCGACGGCCAAGGCTTACCCAAAGAAGATAATTGGGTAGCAGGGCAGGATATTGAGGCACCGAAAGCGGAGCTAGATTTACTGCGACCAGAGCCTGAACTATTAAAAGACTATGCGCCGGTATCGGTAGATATCACGCGATTGTTAGAGCGGGCACTGCGTGCAAAAGCCTTAAACGAAAATGAGATAGTTCGCCTATTTAGCGCACGCGGTAGTGACTTTGCGGCGGTGTGTCACGCAGCTGATCAGCTGCGTCAACAGCAGTGCGGTGATAGGGTAAGTTATGTTGTTACGCGCAATATTAATTACACCAATGTCTGTTACTTCAAATGTCAGTTCTGCGCATTTTCAAAAGGCAAGCTAAGCGAAAATTTGCGCGGCCGTCCCTATGATTTATCAGGCGAAGAAATAGCGCGACGCGCTACCGAGGCGTGGCAGCGGGGTGCTAGCGAAGTGTGTATGCAAGGGGGAATACACCCGGAATACACCGGCCAAACCTACCTCGATATTGTGGCAACGCTGCGCGCGGCGACGCCGGATATGCATATTCATGCCTTCTCGCCCCTAGAAGTGTGGCAGGGCGCAGAAACCTTGGATCTAGATTTAGAAAGCTATTTGCAGCAACTTAAAGACGCGGGTTTACATACTCTGCCAGGCACCGCAGCGGAAGTGCTGGATGATGATGTGCGAGCAGTATTATGCCCAGATAAAATAAATACTGAGCAATGGTTAGCGGTAATGGCTGCCGCTCATAAGGTGGGGCTGCGTTCGACGGCAACCATTATGTATGGTCATGTTGATAATTATCAGTCTTGGGCGCGGCACTTACTTGCAGTGCGACAATTACAGGCAAAAACCGGCGGTTTTACTGAGTTTGTGCCGCTGCCATTTGTACCGCCAGAGGCGCCTATTTACTTAAAAGGCCGAGCTCGGCGCGGGCCTAGTTTCCGCGAGGCGGTGCTGATGCACGCAATCGCAAGGCTGGTTTTTAATGGCCTAATCGACAACATTCAAGCTTCTTGGGTGAAGATGGGTGAACAGGGCGTAGAGGCTTTACTTAACGCTGGTGTGAATGATCTTGGTGGCACCTTGATGAACGAAACTATCACCCGGGCCGCCGGTGCGGTGCATGGTCAGGAAGCGGCGCCAGATTTAATGGAAGCTCGTATTCGTCGCGCAGGTCGTCAGCCTTTTCAGCGCAATACTTTATATGGCGCGGCCGATGAACAACAACGTCAGCGCTCTCATATTGCTGCGCCACTTGAGGCACTTGTGAATACACCGGCTCATAAATACGAACGCAGTAAATTGACAAGCGACGATGGTTTGATCGCAGTCGGGTAAATAGCCCACCCACAATAATAAGGATAATAAATGGCTACCTACGCATTAACCGGCGGCGCTACAGGCATTGGCGCGGCAATCAAGGTGCAGCTTCGCGAAGCGGGTCATCAAGTTATCGTTGTCGATCTGGCCGACGGTGATATTTGCGCAGACTTATCGGACTCGTCGGGTCGCCAAAAAGCGATAGATGGCATCCGAGCGTTAGCACCAAATGGCCTAGATGGTTTTATTCCTTGTGCTGGTCTTGGGCCATCGGTCCGGCCCTTTTCCCTGATTACCAAAGTAAATTATTTTGCAGCGGTTGCGATAACGGAAGGCGTGTTAGATTTGCTGGTTAAACGCAAAGGCAGCATTGTCATGATTGCATCTAACTCGGCTGCGATGGTAGGGCATGACGACTACGTTGAATTAATGCTCAGTGACCAAGAAACCGCTGCCTGTGATTTGATTGAAAATAAAGACGGGCATAGCGCCTATGCGGGCTCCAAACATGCGCTTAGTTGCTGGCTGCGCCGCAATGCGCCGGACTATGCTCGTCAAGGCGTGCGCTTAAACGCCGTGGCGCCCGGCATTATCAATACGCCTTTAAGCGATAAAGTACTGGCAGATAAAGACCTTGGCCAAGTTATGAAAGACTTTGGCGACAGCGTGCCGCTGGGCGCCATCGGCAGGCCCGAGCAAATAGCCGATGTAGTGTGTTTTATGTTGAGCAGCAAGGCGAGCTTTATGGCGGGATCTATCGTCTTTGTCGACGGTGGTCACGACGCGATGTTGCGACCGGATCAGTTTTAAAGACAGCTGGTACTTAGATCTTAGTGCCAGCCAGTTTGCCAATGTACGGGGTTTTTTAAGTCTCGCCAATCAATGTCAAATTCACGCTTTGTCATAATGGCTTCCATTAAGCAGTGCACCACAACGCCGTCTTCGTTGAATTCTACCTCCCTTATCAGAAAATGTTTTTCTTTATGCTTTGGTTGAACTGCAGTCCATTTGCTATTAAGGAGCTTTTTCGGGTTTAAGGTAATCATGGCAATTTCATACTGTGTTTTGACATTGGAATCATAGGCTCGATATTTTTGCATACGATTGGGGTTTTGTTTTAGATGATGGATTTATTTCCGGTTTTAATGCGCGAGCTTGGAAATACATGGTCTTAGCTTGATAATGCCGTTTCGCAGCCGGTGTTGGTGATTGCGAAATTGGAGTGTACATGTCGCTGATTGCCCCGCTTATCCCCATAATTCTACCTGTTATTTTATGCGCCGCTATTGGCGTATTTTGGGTGAGGTTTCGACAGCCTTTTGACCATGAGTTTGTGCGTCGCATTGTATTATGGGTTGGCGCGCCAGCGTTAATTGTGGGTACCCTCGGAACAACGGTTATTTCCACCGAGCTGCTCCAGCACGTGCTGTTTGCCAGTGTGTGTATGCTGGGTTTTTCAGCTCTTTTTGCGGCCATCGCGTGCTTGGTATTACGCATTGATATGCGTAATTTTCTGGTGCCCTTGGTCTTTGGTAATTTCGGTAATATGGGCTTGCCGCTGTGCCTTTTTGCGTTCGGGCAGGAAGGCCTGGCAATTGGCTTGGGTATATTCCTAACGACGACAATAGCGCATTTTTCCTTTGGCGCTGCGGTACTGAGTGGCAAGGCCGTGGTTAAGGGCGTGCTTAGCTCTCCGATTATTTATGCCGGTGCTATTGCCTGCCTACTTATTTTTAATCACTGGAGTTTGCCGCTGTCTTTGCAGAACACCTTGGGATTACTCGGTGGGCTTTCTATTCCGCTAATGTTGATCACCTTGGGCGTGTCCTTGAGTTCACTCAAGTTACATGAGGCGGGAAAGTCAGTTGGCTTGGGCGTGTTGAGGTTGTTAGTGGGGCTAGCTGGTGGTTTTGCGGCGGTGTACTTTTTGAATCTTGAAGGCTTGGAGCGCAAGGTGGTGTTATTGCAGTCGGCAACGCCAGCGGCGGTGTTTAACTATCTATTGGCGATGCAATACAAGCGTGAACCCGACGTGGTGGCGGGCATGGTGGTTAGCTCTACCTTGATCAGTTTTATTAGCATTCCGATATTACTGTATTTTTTAGGCGTGTAGTTTGTGGGTTTCGCCCTGACAGCCTTTTGTCAGGGCGGAGCGGCTATTAGCGCACGATGATTTTCTTTTTGGCGCGTTTAATTTCTTCTTCTAATCTTTGGTATATCGCCTGTACGTCAACGTCGCCGCCGACGGCCGCGCGGCTGGATATTTGAGTGACGGGGAAGATGGCCTCATCTTTGAATGGCACTTCAAGTGCGCGACTACGGCCTAAGCGGTCGATATAAATCACCCATTTTAGATCGTTCTCTTTACGCAGGTGGTCGCCGACGACAATACCCATGGCCTGCAGTAAGCGAGTTTGGTCGCCGGTGACGAGTTTGCGATCTAGCAAGGTTTGAATCAGACGCAGGTCATTATCGCGACTTTCACCAAAACTGCGGCCCAATTCCATGCGGCTAAGGTCGTTTAGCTGGCTGCGACTGTCTTCCATGTATTTTTCATCTGTGGGGGTCATGGGGTCTGTGCGCCAAGTATCGGCTATACTTAGCGGCGCTAAAATAAGCAGAAGTGCTACGGCTAGGAAACGCATTGGGTTTTCTCCTGTCTCAACTCGGCAAAACTTGGCTTTATATAAGGCTTTTGACTGCGCTTAAGTGAATTCGTTTCGCGAAAGTGGCTAGCCTAACTGGTTTACATTGATTTGTCCCTTGAGCTGTGTGGCACTGGCCAGTACCATTAGCGGCTTGCACCAATTTTGGAGATACCGGCATGATTTCGGGTAGTGTGGTCGCCCTAGTAACCCCGATGCACAGCGATGGCAGTATTGACTGGCAAGCGTTGTCGCGTCTGATCGAGTGGCATATAGAGCAGGGAACAGACGGGATCGTTGCAGTGGGCACCACTGGCGAATCTGCGACCCTTGCGATGGATGAGCACAAAATGGTCATTAAGGCCTGTGTTGATCAGGTTGCCGGTCGTATAAAGGTGGTTGCCGGCACGGGTGCAAACTCCACTGCCGAAGCCATTGAGCTGACCAAAGTAGCGCGGGAAGTGGGCGCAGATGCCTGCTTGTTGGTGACGCCTTACTATAACAAGCCCACCCAAGAGGGCTTGTATAGGCACTATATGGCGATTGCCGACGCAGTCGACATCCCTCAAATTTTATACAATGTACCCGGGCGTACCGCCTGCGATATGTTGAATTCAACGACTATTCGCCTTGCGGAGCACCGCAACATTATCGCGATCAAAGACGCCACCGGCGATTTGGCGCGCGGTAAAGAATTGATTGATGCGGTTGGCGACAAGCTTGATGTATTGTCGGGCGACGATGCGACAGCGGCCGAACTCATGTTATTGGGCGGTAAAGGCAATATTTCCGTTACTGCGAATATTGCGCCTGCGGCGGTCAAGGCAGTATGCATCGCGGCGATGTCTGGTGATGTTGCCGCCACAGCGGCGGCAGATGGACCGTTGCGGATACTCCACGAGCGCTTATTCGTCGAGGCCAACCCAATACCTGTGAAATGGGCTTTGTTAGCCATGAATATGATGGAAGATGGCATTCGTCTGCCCTTGACTGTATTGAGTGAAGCGGCGCAACCACACGTTACTGAAGCGTTAAAGCAAGCGGGATTACTAGACTAAATGAGCACTTTTATGCACAGCACCGGTTTTCGATTAACCATAATGGGTCTGGGGCTGACACTTTTGTCGGGCTGTTTTGGTGGCGATGGTATGTTCCGCGACCGCGGACAAGATTATCGTCGCGCTAAACTAAGCGCAGCGCTGGAATTGCCACCGGGGATGCGCTCAGAAAGCCTCGACGATCAATATGTGGTGCCAGGTATACAAACCCATAAACCTCTTGAGGGTGAATTTGAGGTGCTGCGGCCAGAACCGTTAGCTAAGAATGTGGGTACGTCTGAGGTGAAAATTCAGACGCTGGAAGATCGCAGTTGGATTCTGATGGATGGCGACCCAAATCAGGTATGGCCACGTATGCGGGTTTTCCTAGGGCGCGCAGGTTTAGATATTGCTAAGGCCGACGGTAAAGCCGCGATCATTGAAACTCAATGGCGTGATCCTGACGGTGATGGCGCAAGTCGTGAACGCTTTCGTTTTCGTCTAGAAGAAGGCGTACAGCAGGGCACCAGTGAAATTCATGTGTTGGTGCAAATTAACGGCAATGATCAGTGGCCCAAGCTATCAGATAGCTCAAAACGCGAATCGCAAATGGTGCGCGTTGTAGCCCAGTATTTGGCAGACCAAGAAACCGCGGGTTCTGTGTCAATCCTCGCTCAGCGTGCAGATGGCAAGGGTAAGATATTTATTGAAGGTGGCGAGGGTGGCCCAGATAGTCGGCATTTGCGAGTAGAACTTCCTGTTGATCGCGCATGGGCTGCACTTGGTCTAGCTTTGGTGAAAGCAGGTTTTGAGATCGAAGACGACCGCCGCGAAGTAAACAAATACTGGCTGAGCTATATCGATCCAGAGGCGGAGCAGCCTGGTTGGTTTGCCCGTACTTTTGGCGCACGCCGCAATGGTTTGAGTCGCTACGTGGTTGAAATGCAAGAAATTGGGCCTGAAGAAGCGCGTATCTATTTAAATTACCAAAAAGGTCGCCGTCTGCGCGAAGCTGAGCGTGAAAAGCTGCTAACCCGTATTATGGGGTATTTGTATTAGTGCGCTTTGCATCCTTGGGTAGCGGCAGTAAAGGTAACGCTACCCTGCTAGAGACTGACCAGAGCTGTGTACTGATTGATTGTGGTTTTACCATTAAAGAAACCGAGCGGCGCATGGCTAGGTTGGGGCGGTCGCCAACGGATCTAGCCGCTATTTTGGTTACCCACGAACACAGTGATCATATTAAAGGCGTGCTGCCACTGGCGCGTAAATACAAATTACCGGTGTATTGCAGCTATGGCACGGGAGAATATGGCCAGCTTCGGCTTTCGCACCATTGGCAGAATGTAGTCCTCGGTTTAGAAATTGATATTGGCGGAATTTCGGTGACCCCCGTCGCCGTGCCGCATGATGCACGTGAACCCTGTCAATTTGTGTTCAGATACCAAAAAAAAACATTTGGGCTGCTCACGGATTTAGGTAGTATTACGCCCTTCGTTCGGGAGCACTACCGCCGCTGTGATGCCTTGCTTTTAGAGTGCAACCACGACGTGACCATGTTGGCCAATGGGCCCTATCCGTATTCATTGAAACAGCGGGTTGGCGGTGATTGGGGGCATTTGAATAATCAGCAGGCGGCAAATTTACTGGCCGAAGCTGAGGTTGGTCAATTACAGCATGTGGTTATGGCTCATTTGAGCGAACAGAACAACACCCCCGCCTTGGCGAGGGCGGCAATAGAACCAATGTTGGCAAACAGTAACGCGCTGCTGTCTGCTGATCAAGAAGCTGGTTTCGACTGGCTTGAAATAGCGTGATCTTCTTGTGCTAATGAGGCAAACCATGGAAAAACGCGAAGAGTTGTATTCCGGCAAGGCAAAATCAGTCTACAAAACTGATGATTCTGACCGTTATATCCTCAATTTCAGAAACGATACCTCGGCCTTTGATGGTCTGCGGGTAGAACAGCTGGATCGCAAGGGCATGGTGAACAATAAGTTCAATGCCTTCATTATGCAGGCACTTCAAGCGGCAGGTATTCCAACCCACTTTGAAAAACTGCTGTCTGACAACGACGCTTTAGTTAAAAAGCTGGATATGTTGCCCATCGAATGTGTGGTTCGTAACATCGCCGCGGGCTCGATTGTGAAGCGCCTGGGTGTAGAAGAGGGCAAGGAATTAAATCCGCCGACCTTTGAAATGTTCCTTAAAAATGACGCACTGCACGACCCAATGATTAACGAATATCACATTCGTTCTTTCGGTTGGGCCAATGACGCGCAGTTAGATCGTATGAAAGAGCTGACCTTTAAAGTTAACGATGTATTGAAAACTATGTTTGCCGACGCGGGCATGCTATTAGTTGATTACAAGCTCGAGTTCGGTGTGTTCAGCGACGGTGAAATCCATCTTGGCGATGAATTCTCTCCCGATGGCTGCCGTCTATGGGACGCTGATACCCGTGAAAAACTTGATAAAGACCGCTTCCGTCAAGGTTTAGGTAATGTAGTTGAGTCTTACGAGATTGTTGGCCGTCGTTTAGGTATCGACTTCGACGCCTAAGCCGTCATTCTAAGCGTTAGGATTGTCATATAAGATGATTATCCTAACGCGATATTAAAAACTGGACGATATTTTCTTCAGACCCAATTCCAAATGACTAGATTAGCCCACAAACATCGCATATCACTGCTGGCAGTATTATTACTCTGCCTCAGCTGGTCTGTGTGGTTGCAAGGTAATCACGTCCATATAGCGGAACACACGGCGATTGATGCTTGTGTGATCTGTCATTACACCGCGGCGGCTTTACCGTCCACTCCAAGTAGCCCAGAAATAATCCCCGTCGTTATCGCCGTTAGTGCGGTATTGTTGATTACTGCGGCTGTACCACTGCTAAATCTACGTCCTCCGGTCCGCGCTCCTCCTGTAGCACACTTCGTCGTTTAAAAATCTAGAAAATCGAAATCGCTGATTGTTCGCAAGTAGTAGCTTTATTGCTGCTTGGTGTTTTCGCGCGAGTTCAATTGATTGCCACATAGTCGTTTTCGGCTGTGTGCAACTGAACCTGATTTTCTAAACAGCTTGATGATTCGGCAGCGCGCTGTCGATTACGATGACGTGATACGCAGGATGTTTAACAATGAAAAAATATTTTTTACCGCCATTGGTGGTACTAGCTGCTGCGCCAGTATTTGCCGCAGAAAATAGTCGTATGGAACATGTTTTAGTGACCATGCCCATGCATAAAAAAGAAGCGCAGACGGCGTTGCCCGTCACAGTGCTAGATGGCGATGACCTTAAGCGTCAAGCCGCTGCGACCATTGGCGAAACCTTAAATCATTCTCCCGGCTTGAGTAGCGCCAGTTTTGGGCCAGCCGTGGGCCAACCCGTTATTCGCGGCCAACAGGGTGCCAGAGTGCAGGTGTTACAAAATGGTTTGCCGGCCTTAGATGTGTCTACCAATAGCGCAGATCATGCGGTATCTGTAGAGCCCATTCTTGCCGACAGTATTGAGATATTGCGCGGGCCAGCGACCTTACTTTATGGCGGTGGCGCTATTGGTGGCGTTATTAATGTGGTCGACGGCCGTATTCCGGTTAAGCCGCTAGACGGTGTAGAAGGCGTTGCTGAGTTTCGTAGTGGCAGTGTAGACGACGGTCGCAGTGGGGTGTTTCGGGTAGATGCCGGAGACGGCAGCTGGGTTGTACATGTCGACGGTTTGTATCGAGATTGGTCAGATCCCGACATTCCCGGTTTGGCAATCAACCCACGTAACGTTGAAGATACCGACGAGAGTACTGACGGATTCATCGGCAATGCTAGCGGCAGAACCCGCCGAGTGACGGTGGGGAGCAGTTACCACTTTGAGGATGGATATTGGGGCTTGAGTTATTCCGAACTGAGTAATCAGTATGGCATTCCGTCGGGAGTGCATCACCATGAGGAGGAGCACGACGAAGATGAAGATCATGACCATGAGGAGCATGGCGAAGAAGGCGTTAACCTAGTCATTGATCAAACCCGCTGGGATATGGCGGGCGATCTTCATTTTGATGGCCCGATAGACCTTCTGCGGTGGCGCTTGAGTTACAGTGATTATCAGCATCAAGAAATTGAATCCAGCGGCGAAGTCGGCACAACCTTTAGTAAAGAGGCCTGGGCAGGTCGTTTAGAGCTATCGCACCGCCCGTGGGGTAATTGGCACGGTGTGTGGGGCTTGCAGTGGTTGGATGCGGATTTTTCAGCATTGGGTGAGGAGTCATTTGTGCCGGAAAATACTACCCAAACGGTTGGTGTATTTTGGCTAGAAGACTATCACGCAGATAAATGGTCGCTGGAAGCGGGGATAAGAGCCGACATTGATAGCGTAAAGATTGTCAACACGATTGCTGATGACCAAGAAGAGACGAGCTTCAGCACCTCCTTAGCGGGCATATACGATTTAAATGATGTGTGGTCACTGTCGCTGGCTTTGTCAGAGTCGCAGCGTGCGCCGAATGCGGAAGAACGATTTTCTAATATCGGTAATACAATCGATCACTATGTCGTACACGGGGCTACCGGTGCTATCGAAATCGGTGATGAAAATTTAAAAACTGAAAAATCTCGCAATGCCGATGTGAGTTTGCGTGCTGACTTTGGTGCTGTGACGGGAAAAATTACCGTATTCCACAACCAATTTTCTGATTATATCTATCTTGATAATACCGGTACGCAAAGTGATGACGCCGATATTCTGCAATATCGTCAGCAGGACGCGACCTTTAAAGGCGCCGAATACGAGCTTAGCTATAATCTGTCGCCGGCAAGCACCGAACAGCAGTATGAGCTTAAATTATTCGGTGATCGGGTCAGTGCAGAGCTGGATAGTGGCCAGAATGTGCCGCGCCTGCCGCCGGGACATGATGGCGTAAGCGTGGTGTGGATGTGGCGGGCGTGGCAGGCAGATATGAGCTATGTGCATGCTCACGCTCAAAACAAGGCGGGTGTTAATGAAGCGACCACTGCGGCCTACAATCGGGTAGACGCCAGTATTTCTCGCGACTTTACCTTGGCGGGAACGGTTTACAAAGCAATACTGAAAGGGCGTAATTTAGCTGATGAAGAAATACGCAGCAGTGCGTCGTTTATTCGGGATTATGCGCCAGAGGCTGGGCGTAATATTGAATTGGCACTGCGAGTTAGCTTTTAAACTGTTGTATTAAAAATTAATTTCATGTTTTACTCATTACATCCGTTAAAGACGTTTTTTGGCGGATTTTTTTATTTTTAAGTCAGGAGTATGGCTAGCTTAGTGTTTTTGGCCTTTGTGTAAATAAGTCCTAATTTTGAGTAGTTAAGGAACAATCGCTAGGGTTGCCTTGTCAGATCACCTGAATACGGAAATAAGCGGTACGTTATTTTTTCGTTTTGATGTAACTGTCATGTATTTAAAGGAGTAATTGACCATGAATAGCGATCAGACCGAAGGCCGGTGGCGCGAATTTACCGCGAAAGTAAAGCAGCAATGGGGCGATCTGACGGATGACGAGGTATTACAAGCAGAAGGTAATATCGACGAGATCGCAGCAAAAATTCAGCAAAAATACGGGGACTCTAAAGAAGCCGTTGCTACCAAGCTGAATCAACTTATGGAGAAATTTGAAAAATGAAAAAATTACTTAACAGTATGAAATCTACACAAAGTAGTAAAATATTAATTGCATTTTTTATCCTTGCAAGCACTGTATTTGCAGTTAGTGCCTGTGAAGAAAAAGGTGCAGCAGAAAAAGCTGGTGAGCAAATTGACCAAAGTATGGACAACGCCAGAGACAGCTATAAAGAAGGTGTGGAAGAAGTACAAGATGAAGTAGACGACCATAGCTAAGTCTAGCTTCAGGGCGAGTTAAAGGCGTAACGCCTGATCTTAGCCTAGTGTTTAAAAAGCTGGCTGATGTGACGCGTTCACAGCAGCCGGTTTTTTTTATGGGTGATTACCTAATATGGAATACAATACCTCATCAATCTGCAGATAATATGGGAATGTCGGTGCGCTCTTATTCTAGCCGTCTTGATCGGTTTATTAGTGCTCGTAAGGGGATGAAACGGGCAGATGTTCGTCTGCTTCTTGCCCAAAAAAGAGTACAAGTCGACGGGCTTATTGCCACAGATATTAATCAGCTTGTTGGCCAGTTTTCACATATTAGCGTCGACAATGAAGTGCTGCAGGATTGCGTACCTCGCTATTTGATGATGAACAAGCCGGCAGGAGTGGTGAGTGCCACAGAGGATGTGAAAAATAAAACGGTTCTCGATTTGCTCGCCCCAGATGAGCGTGTCGGTCTGCACATTCCTGGCCGTTTAGATTTTAATACCACCGGTTTAATACTCCTTACCAATGACGGCCATTGGTCACGCCAGTTAAGTTTACCTGAGCGAAATATCGCTAAAATGTATACCGTCACACTCGCGCAGCCCTTAGATAATTCCTATGTAGAGGCCTTCGCAGCAGGCATGTATTTTGAGTATGAGGACATTACCACGCGGCCAGTTAAGCTGGAAATACTGTCAGACCATATTGTCAAAGTCAGCTTAGTTGAGGGGCGTTACCACCAAATTAAACGAATGTTTGGCCGTTTCCAAAACGAGGTAGTGGCTCTTCATCGTGACGCTATTGGGCCTTTAGACTTAGATTTAAGTTTGGCGCCGGGACAGTGCCGCGCTTTAACCGCCGCCGAAATAGTGAGTTTGGCCAATTAACTTCATTGTTATTCAATTGATAGACACTGCGCTATTGGTGCCATTCTTCTTTTATACTTCGCCGCTGAAATAACCGCCACCCGCCACCTTGGAGCGCGAGCCAGCTATGGCTGAATTACCCATACAATCTGTCATTTCTGAGATATGTTCGGCTTTAGCAAGCGGGCATGAGCTTGTATTAGAAGCGCCGCCCGGCGCGGGTAAAACCACGGGGGTGCCGCTGGCGTTACTGGCCGAGCCGTGGCTGGCAGGTCAGCGAATTGTGATGCTGGAACCCCGCAGAATTGCGGCTAAATCCGCCGCAGAGCGAATGGCGGAGCTGTTGGGTGAGCGTGTTGGCCACACGGTGGGTTATCGCATGCGCATGGAAACCGTGGTGAGTAAGGCGACGCGGATAGAAGTTATTACGGAGGGCGTGTTGACCCGCATGCTGCAGGACGATCCTTCACTGGATGGAATAGGTCTACTAATTTTTGATGAGTTTCATGAGCGCAGCCTCGATGCTGATCTCGGTTTGGCGTTAACGCTAGAGAGCCGTAAATTATTTGGCGAGTTACGCGATACCCCGCTGAAATTATTAATCATGTCCGCCACCTTGGATGGTGATCGGGTCTCCGCATTACTCGACGGCGCGCCGGTGTTGCGTAGTCTCGGCCGGCAATATCCCGTAGCCATACATTATGGGGAGTCGTATCGACCAAGCCAGCACCTAATCGAACGAGTCTGCCAGACGGTACGGCAGGCACTGGATGAAAACACCGGCAGTGTATTGGTGTTTTTGCCGGGGCAGGCCGAAATACGGCGCTGTTTAAATATACTCTCGGATACCTGTTCGTCTGCATCGGTGATATTGGCGCCACTTTACGGCGATTTAAGTCTTGCTGACCAGCGCCGTGCCATAGCGCCAACGGCGTCGGGGATTCGCAAAGTGGTGCTGGCCACTAGTATTGCCGAAAGTAGCTTAACGATTGACGGCGTTACCGTGGTGATCGATTGCGGTTTGTCTAGAGTGCCTGCGTTTGATCCGCGAACCGGAATGAGCCGCTTAGATACTCGCCGCTTGTCCCGCGCTTCAGCCGAACAGCGGGCCGGTCGAGCTGGTCGTTTAAGTGAAGGGGTGTGCTATCGGCTGTGGAGCGAGTCGCAAAATAATGAGCTACTCGCGTTTAGCGAACCAGAGATTAGTCAGGCCGACCTCGCAAGTCTTTGCCTACAGTTACAGCGCTGGGGTATTCACGATGCTGCCGACTTGCGATGGATGGATACGCCTCCGGCGGCGGCATTTCAGCAGGCGCTAGATCTACTTCTGAAATTAGGTGCTTTGGCACCAAAAGGGACAAGGCTTACTATGACTCCCCACGGCGAGGCAATGGCGACCTTACCGGTACATCCGCGTTTAGCGCATATGTTATTAAAAGGTCGCGAGCTGGGACATGCCAAGCTTGCCTGTGAGCTCGCCGCCATCTTAAGTGATCGTGATGTTGGCCCCAATGGCGATGCAGATATTCAATTGAGGCTGGCACTGCTGCGCGGCAATGTGCGGGCAGATCGTAAATTGACGGGCCTGATCACTCGGCTACATAAACTGCAGCAACAATATTTACGGTTACTGTCACGTAGCACCGTTAGCGAGGCGACTAGCCCCGACGGCTCCGTGGATGCGGGCTTATTATTGGCCTTTGCCTTCCCAGACCGAATTGCTAAACAGCGCCGCGAACGAGGCAGTGATTATGTTCTGAGCAATGGCCGTGCGGCGATGTTGCAAGAGTCGGATGGCTTAAATGCAGCGGCGTATCTGGTGGCTGCCGCGCTTGGGGGAAAAGCCGGAAATAGCAGCGATACTATCTATTTGGCTGCTGCACTGCCGGCGACACATTTTGATAACGCCTTAATAGATATGATCGAGACTAACTGCAGCGCGGAATGGAGCGAGGTTAAAGGGCGCTTTGTTGCTGAGAGACGACGTACCGTGGGTGCGATTTTGTTGAGCAGCGAGGTACTTAGCTCGGTGCCAGAGAATGAAAAACGTGAAGCTTTGCTGGCGTTCGTGCGTCGGCGCGGGCTGTCGGTGCTGGAGTGGCCGGACACGGTCTTACAGTGGCGGGCACGGGTGAGTTTGTTGACGCAATTACATTGTGAGCCGGGGAATTGGCCGGATGTTAGCGACGATGGCTTATTGGCGCAATTAGACACGTGGCTGTCACCGTACTTGGCGGGTGTTAATTCACTGCAGGATATTAAGCGTTTAGATTTAAGTCGTATATTAAGTGCCTTGCTGGATTGGCCGCAGCAACAGGCCTTGAATACCTTGGCACCTGAATCTTTTACGGTACCTTCAGGTTCGGTCAAGAAAATAGACTATTGCCAGTCGCCCCCAGTATTGGCGGTTAAATTACAGGAAATGTTTGGCTGCCAAGATACGCCACGGGTTGCAAACGGCAAGCAGCCTTTAACTGTGCATCTGCTGTCGCCTGCGCGTAGACCTCTGCAGGTGACTCAAGATTTGGCTGGCTTTTGGCGGGGTAGTTATCAAGATGTTAAAAGGGAAATGAAAGGTCGCTACCCAAAACATCCCTGGCCGGATGATCCAACGACGGCGGTAGCCACTGCGCGTTTAAAGCCTAAGCCCTCTCAAAAGTAAGACGTTTAAACACAAAAAAGCCCCGTCAGCTTGCGCTACGGGGCTTTGATTTACGGTTTATCTTATATTAGAAGCGAACTGCTGCGCCGATAAGAATACCATCTGAGTCGATATCTCCAGCATTGGTTTCAGTACTTCCATCAAAGATGCTGGCGAATAGCTCAACTTGCTCGTTTGCAAAGAAACTCGCGTCAATACTAATAACATCGCTAGATACGTCACCTACGTCAGTAATGCCGGCACTTAAACCCAAGCCAAACATCGTGTTGAAGTAGTACGTGCCACCAACAGCGATCTGGTAGCCGCTGTCGTCATCAGTATCGATATAACCTACTGCCACGTCGTAGCCAACAGACGCACCTTGATTCAGAGGGTTCAGACCGTGGAACGTAACGTCTAGGTAATCTACATCAGAATTGTCGTCATCTTCTGTGGTGTAGCTTACAACGACGTCAGTGTTGTCGTTTATATAAGTACCCACGCCGACGCGAATGGTGTCGGTATCTGAGGCACCATCATCTTCGGTGCTCCAATCCGCTTCGATAATGAGGTTGGTCGCGGTAACAAAGCGACCGCCGATATTGGTGGTATCTTCGTCGTCGGCGCCGGCGAAGTCAGGTTCAATACTGATAAATGAGAAGTTAACGAAAGAAGACTTGTCTAGGAAGCTGGCTTCAGCCAATGGCCCTTTGCTAGTATCGACTTTATCGAAATGGAATTCACCACCGATGCCAAAACCGTCATAGTCCACATCACCCCTTTCGCCATCAGCGTAAATGCCACCGACTTCAAATTGGTAATCTGCGTACGCTTGACCTGCCGTGGCTAAAGCGATGGCACTTGCTAATAATATCTTTTTCATTTTAGTTACTCCCCGTAAGACTGAGCACCACGATAAATCTCGTCTGTGACACAGTTATTTCCTTTGTGTGATATTTTTATATTTCTCTCCATGATGCACCGCAAGAAAGCGTTCGCTTTATTTTGGTGCGATCGAGATCGAGGTTAACACAGTACTTTAGGAGTAGGGAGAGGGGCGGAATTGGTAATATTGCCGCAAAACGGTGCGGTGAATTGTTTATTTTTGACGCCCGTAATTTACGTATTGCGCGAGCACGTCGTTCATTTCCTGTTCGCTTAGCAGAGTCGGGCCGCCGTTTTGCAAACTGAAAAAATAATTGGCAGCCAGCGCCTCCACTTCTTTTGCCAAGGCTAGTGCTTTGACGGGATCGCTGCCGTAGGCAATTTGGCCGTGGTTGGCCAGCAGGCAGGCTTTGCGATTTTGAAGGGCATGGCTAACGAGAAGCGACAGTTCTTGGCTTCCGTATAAAGCATACGGTGCACACGGAATTGAATCCCCGCCTGCCACCGCAACCATGTAGTGGAACGCGGGTATTTCTCGACGCTGACAGGCTAGAACTGTGGCGTAGCGAGAATGGCAATGAACTACGCCGCCAGCGTCGGGGTGATCTTGATAAATTTGCCAGTGCATTCGCCATTCACTAGAGGGCTTTAGTTGGCGTTCGTCAATGTGGCCATCTGGGTTTATATAGACCAAATCCGCCGGGCGGGCGTTGGCAGCAACTTGGCCGGTGGCAGATATCAGTATGCCACCATCGGCTGTTTTTACCGAGGCATTGCCACTGGCGCCGGGACTGAGTTGCGCGCTGCCCATGTCGTGTAAAGTGGCGACAAGTTGAGCGCGCTCTTTGCTCAATACCATTAAGCAGCGTCTCGGAGTGCTTGAATGCGTTTCTCCAGCGGCGGATGGGAGCTGAATAGTGCGGCCAGGGAAGATTTCTTTTGGCTGCTAATGGCTAGCGCGGTCATTTCGCCAGGCATGTCGACAGGTAAGTCTTGTTGTGCTTGCAGACGCTGCAGCGCAGCGATCATGTCGTTGCGACCAGCTAAGCTTGCGCCAGCGGCATCGGCGCGGAATTCACGCCAGCGCGAAAACCACATCACGATAGTAGAGGCGAGAATGCCGAGGACCATTTCAGCAATAAAGGTGGTGATGTAAAAACCGATGCCATGGCCGCGTTCAGTCTTAAATACTGCGCGGTCGACGGTATGGCCAATAATGCGGGCGAAGAACATCACAAAGGTGTTCACTACGCCCTGAATGAGAGTCAGGGTAATCATATCGCCGTTGGCGACGTGGCCGATTTCGTGAGCGAGTACAGCGCGTACTTCATTGGGTTTCATCTGCAGGAGCAGGCCCTCAGAAACAGCGACTAAGGCGGCATTTTTATTCCAGCCGGTCGCAAATGCATTGGCCTGTGGCGATGGAAAAATGCCGACCTCTGGCATACCAATCCCGGCTTTCTTAGCAAGTTCAGCGACGGTGTCTAGCAACCAGCGCTCGTTGCTATTGCTTGGTGTAGTAATAATTTGGGTGCGGGTGGTGCGTTTCGCCATCCACTTTGAGATAAACAGCGACACCAGTGAGCCGGCCATGCCGAATACCGCACAGAAAATCAGCAGCGAGCTCAAGTTTAGGTCGACGCCGTTTTGGGCCATGATACTGTTAACGCCGAGTAAACTCAGGGTAATACTCGCTACTAGAACAATGGCCATATTGGTGGCCAAGAACAGCAAAATACGCATCATTTGGGTAGGTTTCCGTTAAATTGATACTGCTTATTAGATGGAGTTCAATGCTCGCAGTTTCAAGTTACAGAATAAGATTTTCGTCGTTATCTGCTATAGAAATATTGCTATCGGTATTTTCCTGGTCATCGTCAGTTGAACTGTCGATACTTTCTGCTGCGTCGCCAAGCAAATCGTCATGCGGGCTCATAATTGCTGGGCCGGCTTTCACTTTGGGGTGTGCGGTTTCATCGGTTTCGCATTCCAGCGGGTGGGCGCGCAGCGCAATGTTTTTGCTACTTTGCTCAAAGACTAGGTTGATCGCTTCATCGCGATGAACGGTTCGATATAGTACGCGTTTGTCGCGGCCATCAACCCATTCGAGTTGCTTGCTGAGGTAGTGTCCGAGCTGATTTTGAATAACAAATACGGTAGCCATTGGTGCCTTAAATCGTCGTGAATAATTGAAACAAGAAGTAATTTTAACGTGTTTGAGTCGCAGCTTGAATACGCGCTCGTAGCTTAGACGTTGCGCTCATCTAGCAGCACATCTTTTGCGTGATTGATTTGGCTGGCCAGAAAGTCATTGCCGCCGCGATCGGGGTGAAATTTTTGCATGAGCTTGCGATGAGCGCTAATAACGTCTTCTTTGCTGGCGCCTTCCTCTAAACCTAAGGTTGATAAGGCCTGGGCCTTATTCATGGTCATTGCTGAGGCTGTTGACTGAGGGCCGTCACTTTTATGCTGCTGCTTACCAGCTTCTAAGCGTTGGTAGGCATATTTCATGGCCAGCTGGCGTACAAAGGGGAGTGCGCCGCCAATAACACCGGCAATCCAAGGGACGCGGCCGGTCAGCGACAATAGCACCAAGGCGGCAGCGCCGAGGCCAATCACTAGCGTCATGTAATAGGCTCGCCGCTCTTTTGCAGGCTTGCTTTGGACTAGCTTCACAAAGCGGTACAGGCCGTATAAAACGACGGCGGCGAAAAGTAGACGAATTATCATGTTGATCCTTAGGGCGTTGACGGTTGTTATTATGCCTGCCATCGCAGTTTTTAGCTGTGCTAAAGTATAAAGCCTTGTGCGCCACATACCCACTGTTGTGACGACTGCCTTCACCTGCCTAAAACGGATTATTACATGGTTTCTGGATTTTCCCCCGCGCAGCGTTTTGTACTATTTCAATCACTGTATCAGGCCAGTCAATCGGGCGAGAATAATTGGGATCAAGTGGTTGCCTTGCTGAGCAAAGGACAGCAGGCGGCCCAGCGCGCTCAGCTCGACAGTGTAGCCGCACAGTTTGCCGACGGGCAGCGGGTAGTGATGGATGAATTGCGAGAAGGCGGTGTTTTCCTTGAGTGGGAATTGCAGTTTTTACAGCTAGGTTTGGCGGTGGGAAACTTGGCGAAAATGTATTTGCGCCTCGCTGAACACTATCGCTTACAGGCAGAGTTTCAGCAGAGTTTACAAAGCCATGCGCGCTGGCCGCTGATTATGGTGGTGGCGTGTGCGGTGTTATTGCCGGCGTGGGGTTTGGCTGCGACCGCTTTTTCGCCAGCGGAGGCGCTGTGGGTAGGTGTACTTGGTTTGCTTCCCACCATACTTGTCTGCGGTTTATTAACGTTAGCGCCGCGATTTCGTCCGCTGCAAGAGGGTATTGCTCTGCTAGCTTATCGCGTGCCGGGGGTGGCGAAGGCCTTGACCCAGTACCAGAGTTATCACTTTATGAATCATCTTGCGGATTGTATTGCTGCAGGTTTTAGTTTGCCGCAGGCATTGAAACAGTCGGCCAGACGTTTGCCGCATGCATCCATAAATAGGCGGTATCATAAATTGGCTGCTGAGGTAGAGGCGGGAGGGGTATTTTCCACTGCGTTATTACGCAGTGGAATTCTAGCGGGGGTGACCTTGCCTTCAGTTTCTAACATGGGCGATGCTAAGCAGGTGCCAGCCCAATTGGGCCTAGCTATACATCGCGTTTGTGAAGATCAGTTGGCGTTTTGGTCTGCTTATTTGCCGTGCTTATTACTGGGATTGCTACCGTATATTGCCTTGCTTAATGCATGGTTTCTCGGCCGCTGAGTTGCTCCAGTTCTTTTACATAGTGGCGGCGATCTGATAATTCGCTTTCAATTGCAAAACGTTCGGTGTTGCTCTGCCATTCGGCGTTTTTCAATAGTTCCCACAATTTACGGCTACACAAGTTTTTTACATTCACATCGTTAGTTTGTTTATTCATTGTATTCTCCTTCGCGCTCTCTGCGCCTTCTTCCATCATCATATCTGTCTTGCTTCGGTATTCTCTTACCGCTGACTACTATCTCTGTTGTCCATGACAGCCTTATGACAAGGCTTTTTTTTGTTTAAATATATTGCGATTTATTGACCTGCATTGGTGCGGCTAGCTAATTTGTAGTCGCTACGGTCGTCAAAATAGTGTTTGTCCGCTACACAGTGTTGAGTGCTTTGGCGAAATGCATACTATCTTGAGCAACTGATCCGAAATATGGGTGTTAACACCTAATGTGCCAACAGCCTTTGTACGCGGGGTTCTGCGGGGAACTGCTAGCCCAACTGCGGTTATTATCAATTGCTTAAATCGGTCTTTTAATTAGCTGGATAAGTGTTTTACTTAATCAAGCTTGGTTTTTCAGACAGCACAAAGCTAGCAAAGTTCAGGCCAGTATGTAAAGAGGAATTTTAAGGGGGGAGATAAAATGCTCGGCCGGTATTATGGCCGAGCATAGTAGGGTGGTGTTAGAAGGTGAAGCGTACACGCCAGAAAAAGTCTGCTTCCAGTGCGTTTAGTTCGTCGCTATTGGCAACATCGTCGTAAATTGGCAAGGCAGCTACAAATTCAGTGAATAAATAGTCAGTGAATTCGATTCTTAAGCGTACACCGGCATCGGCAATACTTTGGGTGTCGCCGAATTCGCTATTGGTATTATTAAACCAGCTGGCGCCATATTCGGCGAACACTGAGGGTGAAATTTTATATTCATTCCACGTGAAGGTTTTTTCTAAGCTGGCATTAATGTAATAGCCTTCGTCACCTACCAATACGCCGGGTAAATACGCGCTCAAGGTATTCATACCACCTAAAACAAATTGCTGTTGCTGTGGTAATTGCTCGTCGGCAAATTGTCCGTTGGCAGAGAATGACAGCAATGTCTCATCGGCAATCCGCACCATATAGCGTGCGCTGGCTTGCAGGGCCAGGAATTCTGCGGTACGAGCGGCGGGAACCACGTCTGGCACACTTATGCCTGGGTTTTGTGTCATGAATGCAGCTTGGTATTCATCGTAGTTATCGAGTGTGCCGCCATCGCCAAAACCGGCTAAAAAGTTTAGTCCGGCATTAAGCTGGGCAGCGGGAAGCTCGTCGGTTTTATAGCGCGATTTTTGGTACTTCACGCCAACGTCGACTATTTGGTAGGTTTCTTCCAGCAGCTTGCTACTGGTACCGGCCTGCTCAACAACCGAGTCGATATGCTCGAGCTTTTCAGTAACTGAAAGGCGTGAGTCTATACCGCTGAATAGGATTTGCTCGCCACGAAAAGCAGCTTGCAGAATTTCTGCATCCAAGTTAACTGTGGTGATTGAGGTGCTTGTACCGCAGCCAAGTAGGCCAAGTATGCACAGACCAGTTTGCGTCTGGGCTATTTTGGGGTCTCGGCTGTATTCCACGTAAGATAAGTCAAGACCGTATAGACCGCTGACGAAGGGGCGGTCAACACTAACGCTGAATTGGTCTAAGTTTTCGCCATCGCGGGATTCACCTAAATCGGTAAAGGCCGTTTGGTAGGCGAGTGATAATTCGGTGCCGTCTTCAAAGCGGTGTTTAATTCCCGCTAAACCGAAGTAGCGACCTAAAAACCGGCTGCCCTTGTTGTTAGCTTCAAGAATGTAGTCGGTGCTGTCGTAGTTTTCGACAGCTGCTTTGGTCATAACCAGGGCTACGGTATTGTTGCCGGTTTCTTGGTAAGACATGCTGTATTCATAGCCACCACGCTCGGCTTTCAGGTTTGCCAATATACGGGCGCGGTCAAATTCAGAGATGCTCAGGTCAGTATCGCCAACCAGGCCTTCAAAATATGGCTGGATGTCCGCGTCAACGCGGATGTCTGACAAGGTAAGTTGTTCAACAAATACGACAACATCATCGCCTTCGCGGGCGTATCGAATTCTGACGAGTAAATGACCGCTTTGGTAGTAACGCTTGGTGAGATTAATAATGCCTTCAGCAGGTGTTTTGGCACTGCTGAGGATATTTTTAACGTCGGCGTCGGATAGGTAGCGGTTACCTAAAACACGAACATTGGTGCCATTAATGGTGGCGGATACCTCAGTCGCAGAGACCGCGCTGTAGGCGCTGATTTGTGCGGGTGTGGCAAGTTGTGGTGGCATTACCGGGGGCAAATCGATTGCCATGTGGTGCTCTCCCTAAATAGTAAAATTCCATTGGCCCGTCAAAAGACGGGCCGTTGAGGTGATTATTGCTCAGTGTTGATGATTGCTAATTCGACGCGGCGATTTTCGGCGCGACCGCTATCAGAATTGTTGTCCGCAACCGGTTTGCTTTCGCCGTAGCCTTGTGCGTGCAACCGGCTGCCATTTACACCATGCTCGGTCAGATAACGCTTAACTGACTGTGCGCGGTTTTGCGATAGGTTAAGGTTGTAGTTGTCGCTACCTTTGCTGTCGGTATGGCCAGAGACTTCAATTAGCTTGGCATCCGATTGCTGAATAACAGCAACTGCGGCATCTAAAATTGTGGTGGCATTTGTCGTTAACGTGGCGCTGTTAAACTCAAAGAACACGCCATCTAAGCGCAGTGGTGCCGCGTCGCTGAGGTGGCAGCCATTGGCCAGTACAGCTTTGCCAATGGGGGTGTTTGGGCATTCGTCTAGTTCATCGCAAACACCATCGGCATCTTGGTCAGCACAATTTCCATCGCCATTATCCTCAGCGTCGGCGGGCATTTGGTCGCGGTCGACTAGCGCAAGCAGTGCAGGTTGATCGAAGGGGCCATTACCTAAACCACCGGCAAGACCGCCATTGCTATTGCCGCCACCGCCAAGTGCGTCGTTCACAATGCCATTACCGTCGCTGGTATTGCTGTCATTGTTGGTTAGTGCATCTTCTAAACTGCCGCCAGTAAGATCGGCCACTGCGCCGTCAAGTGGGTCGGTGATGGGGCCAGCCATGTCTAGAATTGGCTCGGTCACCGGTGAAAGTGCGTCAAGCAAGGCTTCGCCTACTTCATTGTCGACAACTTCTGTAACGGGGTTTAGGCCTTGATCAATACTGTCGATGAGAGGCTCAATAGCGTCGCCTACCAATTCAGTAACGGGTTCTAGCGGCGATGTTTCGCCACCGTTGCCGCCGCTGCCACCGAGTAAGTCATTTACGATGCCGTCGCCGTCAGCGGTGTTGTCATCGTTATTTGTCAGCGCGTCTTCCAAGCTGCCGCCGGTGACGTCTGCAATAATGCCATCAACTGGATCGGTAACCGGTTGTGCTGCATCTAGCAATGGATCAACAACAGGGCTCAGTGCATCTAGCAATTGCTCGCCAACTTGGTCATCAACAGTATCGGTAACTGGATCAAGCGCAGTATCTACAGCAGTTACTAAGTTATCAATGGAGTCGCCTAGCGGGCCGGTGATGGGTTCAAGAGCGGAACTTTCTCCAGCTTCGGTTCCGCTGTCAGTGTTAGCATTTTCGCCGCCTAGCAAGTCGTTAACTAAGCCATTGCCGTCTGCGGTGTTGTCATCGTTGTTAACTAATGCGTCTTCTAAACTACCGCCGGTTAAGTCAGCGATAATACCGTCTACTGGATTAGTTACAGGCTCTAGTGCCGCTAATACCGGATCTGTCACAGGGGTTAATTGCTCTAGTACGGGCTCCAGAATTTCATCGTCAATGACATCGGTAAGAGGGTCTAAGCCGGTATCAATAGCGTCAATTAAATCCGAAATACCGCCGCCTAGCGATGCGGTTATGGTATTCAGAGGCGATGTTTCGCTGCCGTCGCCGCTCGTGCTTGCGTTTGAGCCGCCTAGTAAGTCATTCACAATGCCGTCACCGTCTGCGGTATTGTCATCGCTATTTGTTAGCGCGTCTTCAAGGCTGCCACCGGTAAGATCGGCTAGCAGGCCGTCGACTGGGTCGGTGACGGGCTCTAGGTTCGCGAGTAGCGGATCTGTGACGGGAGCTAATGCATCTAATAACACTTCGCCGATTTGATCATCGACGGTGTCGGTAATGGGATCAAGTGTCGTGTCGACGGTGGTGACAAGGTTGTCTAGCGAGTCGCCGAGCGGCCCAGTAATTGGGGCAAGGATAGACGCTTCACCTGCTTCTGAACCACTTGCAGTGTTGGCTGAGCCGCCACCGAGTAGGTCGTTGACAACACCGTTGCCGTCAGCGGTATTGTCGTCATTATTTGTTAGCGCGTCTTCTACGCTGCCGCCGGTGAGATCGGCGAGTAAGCCATCTACCGGATCGGTGATCGGTTCTATGGTTGCTAGTAATGGCTCGGTTACTGGTGCTAATGCGCCAATAATCGATTCTAAAATTTGGTCGTCTATAACGTCTGTAAGTGGATCTAGGCCGAGATCAATGGCATTGATAAGGGGCTCTAGTGTAGCGCCTAAACTGGCGCTGATGGAGCCGAGTGGAGATACCTCACCTGCTTCTGTACCGCTGCCGGGAACCTGAGGTCCGCCCAGTAGGTCGTTGACGATGCCGTCGCCGTCGCCGGTGTTTTTGTCGATGTTAGTTAATGCATCGCTTACGCTGCCACCTGTTAGGTCCGCAACAATGCCATCGATGGGGTCTGTGATTGGTACCAAGGCGCTGAGCAAAGGATCTGTAACGGGGGCAAGTGCACCTAGTAATGGTACGCCAAGCTGGTCGTCAATGGGATCGGTAAGTGGGTCAAGTGCGATATCGATAGCGTCAACTAATGGAGCAAGTGAGTCACCTAGAGGCTTGGTTATCGGAGCAAGAATTGATTTGCTACCGGCAACGCCTTGAGCCCCTTGGGGTGAAAGCAAAGCGCCTATATTGATGATTTTGGTGAGGCCATCTGCGTTCACTTGCGAACTTACTGATAGGCTGGCTGCGGCCGATAATATGATTACGGACGCGAGTCCTGTTGGCGGTCGTAAATTCATCATATTTTTCATCCTGAGTAGTGATAATTCCAATTGTGATGCGGCTGGATATGGCGAGCTGCTGAGTCATTTGTTACTCAGTTACCCAGAGGCCGGCATTGTAGTTACACGTCCCTTTTAATGTAAGCACATATTCTGTGAATATTGTGTCATTACGCATGTCGATTTATGTGATATCGATCACAGGCTTATGTGAAATTACGTTGATTGGCTTGGAGTCGCGGGGTCAGTGAAGGAGGGAGGGGGTTTGGAAAGGTGAGCTGGCACGTTTTGGCAACGGCCAGCTATTTGATCTTGCTCAGTATTAGTTGTCGATAACCGCGTCTACAAAATAATGGTCTACGCCGTTAACACGCTCTCTAACTAGGCCGTGACAGTCGGTTTCAAAACCGGGGAAGCGAGAATTGAAGTCGCGTACAAACTGCAAATAGCGAACGATAGTTTTGTTAAAGCGCTCGCCGGGTATTAACAGCGGAATACCTGGTGGGTAAGGTGTTACCAGCATCGCCGTAATGCGGCCCTCTAGCTCATCAATGGCGACACGCTCCACTTTCCGGTGAGACATTTTCGCCCATGCGTCGGCGGGAATCATTGCCGCTTCCATCTCAGATAAATACATCTCGGTAGTAATGCGTGCGAGGTCGTATTCTTTGTAAACATTATGAATATTGCTGCACAAGTCTCGCAGCCCCACTTTGTCGTACTGCGGGTACTTAGCCGCAAATTGTGGCATTACCCGCCATAGCGGCAAGTTTTGATCGTAGTCGTCTTTGAATTGTTGCAGCTCGGTCACCATGGAGTTCCAACGGCCCTTGGTGATGCCGATAGTGAACATGATGAAGAAGGAGTACATACCCGTTTTTTCTATAATGATACCGTGCTCGGCTAGGTATTTACTGACAATAGATGCCGGAATACCAATGTCATCAAAGTTGCCGTCTACATCTAAGCCGGGGGTAATAATGGTGGCTTTGATCGGGTCGAGCATATTGAAACCCGATTCGATTTCGCCAAAGCCGTGCCAGTTGTCATCAGAGTGAATAACCCAGTCATCGCGGTCACCAATGCCTTCTTCGGCAAGGGTTTCTGGTCCCCACACGCGGAACCACCAATCGTCGCCATAGTCGGCATCGACTTTGCGCATAGCGCGGCGGAAGTCTAAAGCTTCAAGAATAGACTCTTCTACCAAGGCAGTGCCGCCCGGCGGTTCCATCATCGCCGCAGCAACGTCGCAAGACGCGATAATCGCGTATTGCGGGCTGGTTGATGAGTGCATGAGATAGGACTCATTAAAGCGGTGAGTGTCCAGCTTTCGCTGAGTGCCATCCTGAACCAAAATTTGCGATGCCTGTGACAAGCCAGCTAATAGTTTATGCGTCGATTGCGTGGCGAATACCAGTGTATCGTCTGAGCGCGGGCGGCCAGAACCAATCGCGTGCATATTGTGATAAAAGGTGTGGAAGGCCGCGTGGGGCAACCAAGCCTCGTCAAAATGCAGAGTGTCGATGGTTGAGTCGAGAATGTCTTTGATTTCTTCGACGTTATACACAATGCCGTCGTAGGTGCTTTGGGTGATGGTCAGTATGCGTGGCTTTTTGTCTTCGGCGTGGCGCGCAAATGGGTGGTCTTCAATCTTTTTACGAATCGCCGCAGGGTCGAATTCACTTTTAGGGATAGGCCCGATAATGCCGTAATGGTTGCGCGTAGGCATTAAGAATACGGGAATGGCGCCGGTCATAATAATGCTGTGCAAAATCGATTTATGGCAGTTGCGGTCTACCACCACAATATCGCCAGGTGCAACGGTTGAGTGCCAAACTACCTTGTTGGATGTGGACGTGCCGTTGGTGACAAAGAAGAGGTGGTCGCAACCAAAAATCCGTGCGGCATTGTTTTCACTGGCGCTAACTGGGCCGGTGTGGTCAAGCAGTTGGCCGAGTTCTTCCACCGCGTTACACACGTCTGCGCGCAGTAGGTTCTCGCCAAAGAATTGGTGGAACATTTGTCCAACCGGGCTCTTTAAAAATGCCACGCCGCCGGAATGGCCGGGGCAGTGCCAAGAGTAAGAGCTGTCGCTGGCGTAGTTCATTAATGCTTTGAAGAATGGCGGCGCCAGCGAGGAAAGGTATTTGTTGGCCTCGCGAATAATATGTCTGGCCACGAATTCTGGCGTGTCTTCAAACATATGAATGAAGCCGTGTAGCTCACGCAAAATCTCATTGGGAATGTGGCGCGAGGTGCGGGTTTCGCCGTATAGAAAAACCGGGATATCGGTATTGCGTTGACGTACCGCGGTCATAAATTCGCCGATGGATTCCAGTGCCTGACTAACGGTTTCATCGCTGCCGTCGCCAAATTCCTCGTCATCAATCGACAGTATGAAACAAGACGCGCGGCTGGCCTGTTGAGCAAAGGCCGTGAGGTCGCCGTAACTCGTTAGTCCGACTATTTCCATACCTTCTTTGCTGATGGCATCTGCGAGGTCGCGAATGCCTGAGCCTGAGATATTTTCGGAGCGAAAGTCTTCGTCAATAATGACAACGGGGAAACGAAATTTCATTTATATGGCCATTGTTGGTGGTTGGCAATACCCAGAATTTATCTGGGTTTGATTTGCGCAATCTGTATATTCAGGCTGTGGTTGCCGCTATGCGCCAAGTCTGAATGGTGTTGCGCGCTGATTTTGAAACTTTTTTACGGTTTAGTCCCGTAATATTTCTACCCTAACAATAATCTGTGACAACTGTCAGCCGTGCAGGTGCAATTTGCCGGTCATTGAGTGTGGTAGTTTACTGAATTTTGCTACTCTGTGGCCACATTTCGCCCGCTCCCCCAAAGTGGTCGCAGGCGTTAATGTTTACCTCAAACTGTCCACAAGATATTGGGGAAGTGCAAAGGCGCCAAGGTGCAGGGCTGGGTTGTAGTAGCGTGTTTTAATGCCACTGGCGATAACGCGATCTGCCAGTGTGGCTAGGCTAAGCTCGCGGCTAACGCTGCTGTCACTTGCCCATGCGAAGGTCATTACACCGCCAACATAGCTAGGTACTGCCGCCGCGTAAAACGCGGTATCGGCAAACAAAGGTGATAGACGTTTGTGGGTGGTGCTTACTTCGTCTGGTTGCATAAAGGCCACGCCATTCTGCGCAGCAAAGATACCGCCGGGTTTTAAGCAGCGCTGAATGCCCTGATAAAACGGAGAGGTAAATAAAACCTCGCCGGGGCCAATGGGGTCAGTGCTGTCAGACAGAATCACGTCAAATTGGCGCTCACACTGGGCGACAAAATCAATGCCGTCGCCAATCACAATTTCGGCGCGCGGGTTGTCATACGCGCCGGCAGAATGATTGGGTAAATACTGCACGCACATATCGATAACGGCTTGGTCTATTTCAACCTGTACAACGATGTCGACCTCGGGGTGCTTGAGCACTTCGCGTAATAAGCCACCGTCGCCGCCGCCAATAATAAGCACATTTTTAGCATTGCCGTGGGCAAATAAAGGCGTGTGCGCCAGCATTTCGTGGTAAATGAATTCATCGCGCTCTGTGGTTTGAATAATGCCGTCGAGAGCCATTACTCGGCCAAAGCTGCCGGATTCAAAAATAATAAGATGCTGGTGCTCGGTTTTGCTTTCAAACAAAACTTTTTGAATTTTAAAGCCTTGGTGGTATGCGTCGTGGAGTGTTTCGTCGAACCACTCAGACATTGTCCATTCTCCCGCGCAGGTTTTCACCTACCTCGATACGCGAGGGGGCGAAGGCCTTTTGCAGGATTTCCACTGCCAGTTCAGGCTTGGCGTCACCGCACATGAAAACGTCGAACGCAGCGTAATCGCGCTCTGGCCATGTGTGCACGCTAATGTGGGATTCAGCTAATACCGCGACACCTGAAATACCACCATTGGGGGTAAAGTGGTGCATATGGATGTGCAACAGTGTTGCGCCACATTCTTTGACACAGTCAATAAATGCTTTTTCCATGCGGGGGAGCTCATCGAGGTGGGATGCGCCCCAAAGATCGATGATTAAATGTGTGCCTGCGTAATGAACGCCGTCACGAATAATGAAGTGGTCGAGATTTTCGTCCGACTGTGTAATCGGATTACACGTGGCTGCGCCGGCCTCCAGAGAAGGTATATGATCTAAGCTTTTCATTTAGCATAAATCCTCCGCGTTGGTTAAAGAGCCGGCGATTTAAACGTGTTTTATCCTAAATAGCAATAAAAAATCCCGGAAAAATACCCCCGCATCGCGCTAGCAAAGTCATTGAGTCAGCAGTGTTTTTTCCTTATTGCCGGGGCTGGCGGAGTGCGGGGTAATCAGGGCATAGTAGTGCGAGAGTGAGAACGATTTCAGAGGAGCCCGAAAATGAGTATTTTTGATCGCTACCGTAAACCGGCCGTTATTCCCACTGCCGATCAGGCCCTGCCCGGGCGTACAGATAAAATGTCAGTGCCGGCATTACACACGGTACTCAATACACCTTTGCAACCGCCGTTCCCTGCTGGCTTCGAGCAGGTGGTGTTTGGTTTGGGCTGTTTTTGGGGTGCCGAACGCAAATTTTGGCAGCAGGATGGCGTCTATTCGACGGCGGTTGGATATTGCGGCGGTCATACCCCTAACCCAACTTACGAGGAAGTTTGTTCTGGCATGACGGGCCACAATGAAGTGGTGTTAGTGGTGTTTGATCCCGCTAAAGTCAGTTTTCAATCTTTGTTAAAGCTGTTTTGGGAAAGCCACAACCCGACCCAAGGGATGCGGCAGGGCAACGATGTTGGCACCCAATATCGCTCCGGTATTTATTGCGCTATGGCTGAGCAGCAAGCGGTGGCAAAGGCCTC